>JAPLVG010000008.1 GCA_026397235.1 Candidatus Berkelbacteria bacterium | reverse complement strand
TTTGGTACGATGGCACCGGAACTTATACTTCCTTAAAACTTGGCAATACTTATTACAAATTAAGAATAACAGGAGCCGGTACTTGGACAATCAATGCTGATTTGACTGTTAGCTCGATTTTCTATATTGCTGCCGGAACATTTAATGCCAGCTCATACACCATCAATTTGACCGGTTCCGGAACTCCATTTGCTGTTGATGGAACCTTTCAAGAAGCGACTTCAACTGTAATTTATACCGGCTCGTCAGCAACCAATATTTTGGGGACGACTTACAAAAATCTCAAACTTAATCATGCCAGCACAACTTTCACTTCTTCTGGAGCAACCACGGTTTCCGGAGTTTTGACTATTCAAGCTGGAATCTTTGATGCCTCAAGCCAAACAATTACTCTGTCCGGTTCTGGAACCCCATTCGTTGTCACTGATACTTTTACTCCGTCAACATCGACTATCAAATATACTGGAACCTCGACTGCAGCTGTTGCCGCCACAACTTACAATAACTTGGAATTTAGTCCGGCCGGAACTTCAACCTATACTCTGGCGTCGGGGACATTAAATACCAATGGAAATTTTTCTCTCGGAACCGGTGCTGGTAGCACGACGGTTAATGCCGATACCAATGATCCGATTGTTAATGTCGACGGGAATTTTCTTATTTCCACAGAAGGAGTTTACATTGCTTCGGCTTCCGCGGCATTTTCAGTGGCTTCTAACTTTACCAACTCTAAAACCTTTACCGATTCCGGCGGGACTTTGACTCTCGATGGCCAAGGATTACAAACATTTACCGCTACCAACACTACTGCCAATTATGATTTTCAGAATTTAATAATTACCAATAATTCTGTTGCTGGAGTTGAGTTTGTCGACTCGGTAAAAGTTAATGGTACTTTCACCGACACCACCGCATCATCAAAAGTTACTTTTCATTCCACCTCAACTTATACTTTCAACGCTATTAGCATTAATGGCGGATCAACTTCAACCAGAGTTACTTTAACTTCCTCGACCCCTGGTTCGGCTTGGAATTTAACTATTGCCGCCGCTTCACCAAGTGCTTCGAATGTTTCGGTCAAAGATTCCACTGCCAACAAAGATGTTGATGCAACAACTGGTGGTTACGATGCCACCGGTAATACCCACTGGCTGTTTCCGGTCGCCAATAATGCGCCAACAAACGATACTCTAATATTTATAAATCCATATTCATCTAATATCGCTGTTGCCGATGACACAATTGAGTGGAATTTCCGAGCGCTTGTAACTGATCTCGATGGCCCAACAAATTTAAATTATGTTGAACTTCGATTAGCCAATTTGGCTGATTCAACTCAGCCGTATGATTCGCTTAAATTTCGTTGGACAGAATCGACAGATACTTTTTCTGAAACCGCAGATACCCAAAATGCGGCAACTCTAACATCGACTTCAGCAGATTCAAACGCCTCTGGCAATCAATGGCAACTTGATTTCAAAATAAAATTCAATTCCAGTTTTGCCACCACTTCGACAAACTATGCCGCCGAGCTTTATTCTCTTGATGACGCCTCGGCTTCGGACAACGATAATTATGTTGATATTTATCAAGTGCAAAATTTGTCGCTGACATTTTCCGTTGATTCAAACACTCTGGCGTTTGGCAGTCTACTTCCTGGCTCGGTTCTTACCGGTACAACACAAACGACGGTGACTACTAATTATCCAAACGGCTATTCTTTGGCTGCAAGCGATGGATCGGATACCAACTCGGCTTTAGCCCAAGGTGGTACATACGTTGCTGATTATGCCAGCACGATTACAACGCCAACTGCCTGGTCATCTGGTACTGGACTCGGTATCTGTCTTTTCAGCGCGACTGGCAAAAATACCACTCAATGGGGAACAGGTACAACTGAAACCGACTCAAATAATAAGTATGCCGGTGTACCGCAAAATGCAACAACAATCCATTCTAAAACTGGTTCACCTACACTGAGCGATCTTTCAAAAATCGGTTATAAGCTTGTTGTACCTGACACACAAAAAACCGGTGCTTATTCAGGTATTATCACATACACTGTAACTGGTGCACTAAATTAAATTTGCTTTTTATTTGCCAGTTTAATATAATAGTTTAGAAGCTAGAAAATTCTATAGGAAAAACATATGAAACAAATGATTGTGATTGTGTCAACCGTTTTGGTTTTTATGGCTGTTATATATTTTACTAATTTTGGCGTTGAGAACAAATCAAATGCTGATACACAAAATGTAACCGTTTCTGCGACTGTTCTGACGGCGATGACATTTTCAACTACTGCCGGTTCAACAGCTGCATTCGGCAGTTTGACCCCAGGGTCACCAATTGCAGCGCCGGCAACCGGGACAGTACTATCAGTTACAACTAATGCAGCTAATGGTTATACAATTGGGGTTTCAGATGCTGTTGCCGGTTCGGATTCTGCTCTTCACCAAAGTTCGACTTATATTGCTGACTATGCCGGTACCATTGCAACGCCGACGACATGGACCGGAACCGGTTTGGGTGTAACGCTTTTTGCCGCAGATACCGGAAAAAATACGACTCAGTGGGGGGCTGGCACAACCTATAATGATGTACTGAATCAATATGCTGGTATTCCGGAAACTGCCACGACTGCACACACAGTAACCGGTTATCACTCCAGCGCTGACACTTCGAGCTGGGATTTTAAATTAGATGTCCCGGGTACGCAGAAGACTGGTGCCTATTCTGGCACCGTAACTTTCACAGCGACAGCGGTTTTATCTTAAATGCATCACTTTTATAAAAACAATTTCCGTATTAGTATTACCGTATTGTCATTGATAGTTTTTGTTTTCTTGCTGTCAATTTATCTAATTAATTCTGGAGCTGAAAATAAAACTATCGCTGATGATCAGGTTATAAGCCTCACAGCTACGACTGTCGCAGCGATGGCGTTTACCACGACTGATGGAGCCACTGTTCCTTTTGGACCAATTACCGCTGGAAGTCCCATTATTGCTCCAGCAACTGGCACAGTGTTTTCAGTCACGACGAATGCACCAAACGGTTATACACTAGGTGTTGCCGATGGCATTGCCGGAACAGATTCCTGCTTAGTTAAGTCCGGAACCTATATTGCTGATTATGCTGGCACAATTGGTACGCCAACATTATGGAGTGGAACCGGTTTGGGATTAACTCTTTATGCTGCTGATACCAATAAGGAAGCAAAGTGGGGGTCAGGCACGACTTATGATGATGCAAGTAATAAATATGCCGGTATTCCTGAAACTGCAACAACGGCACACACTGTAACTGGTTATCGTGCCGTTCCTGACACATCAAGTTGGGCCTTTGAACTGGATGTTCCGCCAGGGCAGGCAGTTGGAAATTATTCCGGATCAGTAACTTTTACCGCTACAGCGGTTTTATCATAACAAGATTTAAAGTTGCGCCAACGGCGCAGTCAGTGCGTTAAAATGAACGCGAAGCGTTATATTATAATAAGGAGGGAAAGTGGTTAAGACGAAAAAAATATTTCCATTGGCAGTAATGATGGCTCTGGTTTTGTCGTTTTTGTTATTTAACCCACTTAAATCTAAAGCCGATCAAACGCAAGGAATACAGATTTCGCCTTTGACTTATAATTTAGATATTAAGCCGGGTGGAAGCAAAGACTTAAAGCTTAATGTTAAAAATTACAATTCCACCGCAGTAAATTACACTATTGAAACCGAACTTTTCTCCTCTGTTTCCGATGAAGGTGCCCCTTCATTTAAACCGGAAACACCAAAAGAGGGGGTAACAACAATTGTTGACTGGATTACCTTTTCTGATCCGAAAGATGGAACTTTGGCAGCCAGCGAGGCCAAGGATATTCACTTTAATATCGCAATTCCGATTGGTGCCGAGCCGGGTGGCCATTATGCAGCAGTTTTTGTCAAACAAATTAATAAAACTCTGGAAGGCAACACTCAGCTTGGAGTTTCTAGCCGAGTCGGGGCTCTAATTCTTGCTTCGGTTCCCGGTGCAACCACAAAGGGTGCGGAGATCTCAGATTTTTCCGTTCCAAAATTTGTTTGGAAAGGTCCGGTTGATTTGGCTTTTAAAATTAAAAATACCGGCAGCGTCCACTATGATAGCACAGGACAAATTAGTATTCATCCGACGCTTGGCCACGACGTGGTAATTGACGCCGGAACCCATACAATTATTCCTGACAACATGCGATCCTACAAAGTTTCCTGGGACAAAAAGTATCCTTTTGGCTACTATAAACTGACTGCCTCAGCCAAAGATGGCGATGGAAATGATGTGTCTGCAACCGCTACAATGTGGGCCTTGCCGTTGATCATCGTCATCCCACTGCTTGTATTCTTGGCTTTGGTCATTTGGCTACTGGTTTACCTAAAGAGACATGTCCAATTTGTTAAATAAAACTTTAATAGTTTGTCTGATAAGTCTAATGGGGCAAATTGGACTTATTGGAATTTTTCTAGCGCCGAAGGTTCAGGCTGCTGGCAGCGATATCAACCTATCAGTCAAGGTTTTGCCTCGTCCGGTAACCGCCACAATCAATGACTTCGACTTCAGCCGATTAAATCCAAACGGTCAGGGAAAAGTTTATTTATAACAAGAAAAACCCATGCCCGTAAGGGCGGGGTAAATAAAATAGTTACGCCGCAGGCGCATTCAATGCGTTAAAAAATACCCCGCGGCGTAAGCCCGGGGAATTTTATAAAATCAATTTGATATTTAGCTAGGAGAGGATTATGACAAAAAGAACAAAAGGTCTGTTAATTGTGCTTGCTGCATTGTTGGTGATTGCGGTTGCCGTCTGGTTTGTGTTTTATGGTGGTGTTTCGGCGGATGTTCAAGGAACCGCCAATGAAACTACAGCCGCTGGCTCATTAAACCCTGATATGGTTAAAATTGATGATAATGTTTCCGCAGTCACGTCGGGGCAGGTTATGTCTTTCACTATTACCGTAGATAGCAAAAAACTATTTGAAAATCTTTCAGGTATTATTAGTCCAACGGAACAGCAGTTTAATGACTGGATATCGAAAAATGGCAGCGACAAAATATATTTGAATGCCTGGCTTGGAAATGGCCGAAAAACTTCAGATAATTCATGGATAATTCCCGGCAATCCGAATTTTTCTGTTGTTTTGCCGGCATTTCAATACTCTGGTTCCCAGTTAACTTATACTGCCACGGCGGTTGTGCCGACAAATGTAAATCTCAAAAGAAATGAGATTCAAAATATCGCCAGAGTAATTCATCATCCTTGCCATGTTGCAACTATGGAGGAAATAATGGCGTCAACCACTGGAGCAAAGTTAAAGGCAGGGGCTGTGATTTGTCCAAACAAAGACAAGGTTAGAATTGCCCAAAATTCCGATATTGATGCCATTTCTTATGTTGCAAATACCACCGATTTAGGTATCGTTAGTTACGACGTTGGTAATCAACAAATTGTTGCCGGTGAGTCGGCAGTGTTTAGACTTCAGTATAAAAATCTAAGCAATCAAATTGCCAACGGATCAAAATTGAAGATTCGTTTTCCGCAAAATACTTTTTCAATAAATGATCCGTCAATTAAACCGGCGGTAAAAGAAACCATTGACGGCAAAATATATGATATCTACTATATAAATCTGGGCAATGTTTTGCCGACGGTTAATGGCTATTCCCTAACTGACACCATGAAAATTGCCGCGATAAAAACGGCCTTACAAGCAGCTCTTGTCGGCAGCACTGACGCCAGTCTCACCAAGGCAATAAATGATGCCATTGCAATAGTCGATCAATATCTTGCCGGTACAAAAACGATTGCCGATGTAACAACGGCAATTTCAGCTGCAAATACTGTTGCAACAACGGCTCAAGCAGCGGCTGAAAATACATCAGTCACCACCGTAGGAACGAGTGCTACACCTACCTCATTAATAGGCAGAATTACCGCTGCTATTTTGCAGTTAATGCATCCGGTTTATATCGCGCCAGGTTTTGGTTCCGGCACTGTGGCAGCACTTTCTCAAGCAATGCAATATGCCACCGCACTGGCAGTGGGCGCAACTACGCCGGCTCATGCACTTGTAATTCCGTTTCATGCTACGGCGATTTCACAATCTCAAGATAGTACATCGGTGGAGACCTATGTTGAGTTGATGACAACTTCTACCGATTCTGATTTGTCAAATAATTCTGCCATTAAAACTGTTGTAATTTCAGCGCCGCAGACTCTAGTTCAGCCGTGATTATAGAAGTATAGTTCTTAACATGAAAACAGCCCCGTTTGGGGCTGTTTTCATAAGTTTCATTTGAGTTATTTTATAATCCTGTAAATGACAAGATAGATTTACGACTCACGCAAAATCCACGGAGACCACGCTTTGGCGTGTTTTTCTAAACAGGGGACGGTTCTCTTTTGAGCACACTTTTAGCGAAACTGCAAAAACTACAAGAAAATACTATATTATTTATTTCTTTGCTTTGGCTTTGATCGAAATCTTTTTTGCTTGTTTTGGCTCAACCTTTGGCACACTGATCATCAAAACTCCATTTTTCATCTCCGCTTCGGCTTTTTCAGTTTTTACATCAGCTGGGAGCGAAAAACTTCTGGCAAAAGCTCCGGAGTGTGATTCTTTGTAATGGTAACCTTCACCATCTTCAACCTTCTCCTCGACCTTTTCACCCGAGATAGTCATCACATTGTCCATAATTTCAACATTGACCTTATCCTCTTCAATTCCTGGGAGTTCGGCTGAAACCATGATTGCGGTTTTGGTTTCTAAAATGTCAATTTTTGGCATAACTCCGCCAGTTTTTGGTGTAATTACACTATCCTCAAAAAGACGATCCATTGCGTCACGCAGCGAAACGGCTTCGCGGAATGGTCGCCATGGTCCTAAATCACTTGGCATGGTTGGCTCCTTTACAATATTATGATTAATATTTTCAAAAACCTTATTTATTTCATGTTCAAATTCAAAAATATCTTCAAAAGCGCTATCAAATAATGTGCACATCGAAACCGCTAGCGGCAATGATGGCATATATTTGCCATGCTCCAGTGCAATTATCGATTGACGGGATATTCCAAGCTTATCCGCGAGTTCTTCCTGGGAGAGTTCATGCTGTTTTCGCAGATCTTTTAAATTGTTGGTAATAATAATTTCTTGCCGTTCTGTCATAGAGATAGTATTAAGTATCTTTATATAAAATGTAAAGCAAACTTTACATTTTGTCAATAGCTTGTTTGCTGTATGGCTGTATGATATAAATGTTTTATCTTAAGTATTGGATGGTGGTTTAAGTGGAAAACATGCTTCGCTCGATAATTGAGGCGGGCAAAGGCGCCCGACTCGTTTGCGACCTTACATTTGATAATGACGAGAACTTCGGACCATCTTTTCTGCTTCGACTGGGGGATATCTATACTGAGTTCTGGCATATGAGTGGAACGACCACACTCACCGAGTATTGCGCGGCCGTTGTAAACCGTCAGTTGGTTGCTTTGCTGCCAAAGTTCGAGTTGTCTCAGGACTATTTCGGCTTTGGCGGGATATTCCAGAGCGATCCGCCGGTGATCAATGACTATATGGAGTATCGCGCGGTATTGTATCCGCCGAAGTCACCGAGCAAGATCGACAGCGGACTACATGCGCAGGCAATCGCTGCTACACTTTCGGTACTGTTCAGAAAGGCTGAGTTCCACCCGACCGAACCGGTCAACTCTGGCCCGCGCCAGCTCTTCTACGGTCTCAGCGGCACCACGAAGGGTGGCGGCGGGCACTATCTGAATGTGGTGCTGGCGAAGCAGACCTGCAACTTTGTTGCGTCGCAATCGCAGCGTGCAAGTGAGGGAGCATTGGACGCCATGATGCTCACTTGGTCGGCGACGCACGAAGGAATGCCAACCAAGCGCAGTGATGGTTTCCGTGCAGAGTTCGGCGACGGTCGGTTCGGTCTGTCGATTCCGGACAGCAGTGGCACCAACTTATCGTTGCCAGCAAACGAGGCTAGTAGCAGGTACTGGAGTTTGAGTTCACACAATGTTGACAATGCTAGCGCGCAGTTACAATTGCTGGCTGGGCTAGCGGCTGTCTGTGGTGAAATTCGCGAGCAGGAGATTCAGCGAGGAGAGATCTGACGCTGCCCTACGGGGCAGTTTTTTTATTTCACTACCATACTACGTAGTTGAGTAGTGGAAAATTAAACTTTTTTGTAGAGATATATTTGAGTTACTCTGCCGAGATTTTTTGTTGAGATGGAATTAATTGGCTGATGTTTTGGAAATTTAAATGCCAAGGAAACTACCCTGGTATGATCATCGACATTGTTAAATATCTGATCCTCAATTTTGTCGAGAACTGAATTTAGAAGATATAAATATATTGAATCGGCTTTTTTAATATCAACATTGGCTTTCTTTAAATCTCGGCAATAAACTTTTATTTTTGGGTTAGCAAAAGTTTTCACTCGAGCCAAAAGATAGGGGAGTGGGGAAATCTCGTAGCCAATTGCTTTGGCGCCAAAATCTCGTGCGGCAATAATCAGAGCGTCACCGCGGCCGCAGCCGAGATCGAGTAATGTTTCGCCTTTTTTTAATCCTGCCAATTTCAGCGCATCATGAATTGCCTGATCTGATGAATTAACATAGGGAACATGAAAAATAGTTGAAAAAAGATGGGAAGAAACCCAAAAAATAAATCCAAGAAGAAAAATTATCAAGATAATATCGAAATAGATCATATATAAAGTATATCAGAGTGAGACCAGTGTTGACAAATCCAATCAAATTGATATAATAGTATAGCCTTAAGTAGTTAGGGTGACCTTTCGTGCTTCGCACTTCCACTACTAATATACGAATCTCTCTAATATACGAATAAAAACTTTTTAATTCGTACTTTAGCTAAATTAGTAATTTAGTAGGAGGAGCGCGGAGCGCGGGGGAAGGAAAGTCCGGGCACCGTAGAGCAAGACGCTCGTGAGGACGTACAATGCTTTGCATAAAACGTCCCAAGAAATGAGCAAGGTGTGAGCTTTGAGAAAAGCGCAACAGAAAATATACCGCGAACCCGTGCGAAGCACAGAATTCTTAATTTAAAATTTAAAATTTAAAATGAATTTGCCAATTTAAAATGTTTAAAACATTAAGGAATTGAAAATTTATTGAAAATTGAAAATTAATAATTGAAGATTCCGTGCTTTGCGCGGCCGTAAGGTTGAAATCGTGGGGTAAGAGCCCACGCGTTCGGTAAGCAATTGTCGTCTGTGGCAAGCCTCGTCTGGTGCAAGTGGAGCGGACCCAATATCATCAATTCCTGCTCGGAAGATGACCTCGGGCCTTCACGCTTAGATAGATGTCACTTAAACAAAACCCGGCTTATTAACTGCTTAAGGCTTTTTGAATTGTTGACACTTTGTGTTGCCAGGATATATAATTAATCTAATGACGCGCAAGCAAATAATAGTTTTAATTTCATCGCTTGCAGCTCTAATCATTTTGGTCGGGGCGTATTTTTTATTGAAAAATAGTAAATTTTTTGCCGATATTGAAGCCGGACCGTGCGGCAACGATAATCCCTACTATCTAGAAACCGGAAAACAAACCGTTCCGGCTGATTTTTTGCTCTCAATTAATCCGGCAGATAGCTTGAAGTGGCTTGGATATAAGCCTACTGTGCAAAATTTTGTTTGTTACAATAACACGCGAGTAAAAAGTTATGTCGATTCATCCGGTCGAATTTGGTTTAGGTCGGGAACGGAACTGCCGGCACATACAAAAAACGTTTTTTACATTTCAAAATCAGCCAGCACCACTTACGTCGGTGATTTATTTGCGGATACTGAAATTGTTAATTTTCCGCTGAAAAATAATATTATCGAAAAAGTTCCGAACAGCGCGGATTCTTTGACCAGTTGGGAGCTGACAAAAAATAATAATGTTTCGGTTACCACCTCGTTTCCGGATGTTTCCAGTCCAGCAGGGAATGATGCGGTAAAGTTTTCATTATCTGGAAATACGGCTGAAGCTTCGAATAAATCAGGTGCGCCGGATGTTCTTCTAAAATCGCCATGGGTATCATTTGACAAAGACCACACCAATGTTCTTTCCGGCTGGCTCAAGGCGGAAAATATTACAATGCCGGATTTGGATTCTAATTTGGATACGCCGAATACCAATAAAAGAATTAATGTATATTATGAAATCTATCACAAATTTCCAACTGCTATCGGTAATTTTTCAGAGGCGACTGTTAACTCGAGCATTTATGAAATAAATACTCCAACAAACGCGGATTGGGATTTTACTTCAACCAATACCTATACTGCAGATTTTAGCTCTTCAGTTAAAAATAAACTGACCAATAATCAATTGATTAATTGTGACATAAATAAGTTGAGGGTTGTAGTACAACTTACGGATTTTAATGGCGATGTGACTTTAAGTAATTTTTCTCAATTCGTTAATCAGGGATATAAGCTTGCATTAAGAAATGAAGATGTCAGTACCGAGCAGCCAGAGTGGGCTCCGGATTTTTGGGCCCATTATGGCACATATACAATTGAACCGCATGAGCGAACAAATTTTCCCGGTGTCAGTTATAGTGCTACTGCCGATACCAAACTCTATCTAACAAATAATTTTTCTGATTATTATAAAGATCACTATGACGGTGACAAATTAATTGTAATTGATCCAGTGGTGCAGAAAATACCCGGTACTGATCAGGTAAGTGTTAAAGAAATTAAGGATTTTAATTCTTCAGGAAATTCAATAATTGTTGGTGATTTAACAAACGTTGAATTCAAAAATTTTGTTGATAAATACTATCCGACACTGCTGCAAAATAAGACTTTAAAAGATCAGGGATATGCTCTAAGTGTTAAGGGCAGTGAAATTATTATTGTAGGCAAGGATATGGTTGGCAGTTATTACGGAGCGCTCCGAGTCGCTGATTTGCTTAATTCGACAAAAATCTCTAATCGTCAGGAGTTTGATTACCCAGACATCGGTTTTCGTGCTTGGCAATATGATCACAAGGCAATTCTTTCTGATATTATGCCAACAGTTAAGGCTGATATTGTTTTAGCCTCAAGATTGCGGTTTAATGGCTATTTAGTCTCCAGTGTTTCGGATTATTCATATCTTGATACAGAAGCGGAAACTTTGGCGGCATATCAAGAAGCGTTTGCTTATGCCAGGAAATATTTTATTGAACCTATTCCGCAAGTTTTTTCATATGCCTATGCCGAAAAGAATATTTTGCCGGCCAACCCGGCTCGTCCGGCGCTTAATCCCGGTGATATAAATCGAATATATTGTCAGGAAAAAGTGGTTTTTTGGGATGATAAGACTCATACAATTCATCCGATAAATTTTGGCCGCTTAGTTCAACGAAAATACTCTGATGCCGGCGCCTCTGTCAATGCGACTATCCCACTTACTGTCGTGGCTAAAGATGCGAATGGAAATATCACCAAGACTTACGCTTTAGGCACTGACTACACTATTGATGTTTTGGACGCTGCTGGAACTGCTATCCCGTCCAATGAAGATGATTTGGCTTATCAAGTCGATGCAAGCGGTAAAGTTATCCGCGATGATTACAATGCGCCCTATCGGATTTCTCGCGTTCCGGCAGCCTCCGGCGGGACAATTGGCGAAGCTGATACAGTTTATGTCACCTACAATGGTTATCCGCTGACTCAGGCAAACACAGATGCAACCACTTATGACGGAAAGGATCTGCCACACTCTTCCATTGTCCGCAATAGTATTTGGCTGCCATCCTTGTCATACAAAGATTATGCCGAAAAAGCTATTGCTAACGCGGTAAAATATCTTAATCCGCAATATATTCACATTAATAATGACGAGATGAACAGTGTCGGCATGGATTATCGCGACATTTTCAACCCTGATGGTTCGGTTAAGGCCAGAAAGTCCTCGGCGCAAATGTATGCCGACCAAACTAATATGCTGAACAGTTACCTAAAAACTAAATCTTCGAGCACAAAGTTAATTATTTGGGATGATATGCTTAATCCGTATCATCGAAACGGTTGGCGGGTTTATGGCAATAATTATCCGACAACTTTGACAGCCATAAACGCAATTTCCAAAGATTTAATTATTGGTAGTTGGAATTATGCCTCATCTAACGCCGCTTGCGGTATGATAAAGCAATCAATTAATAAATTTGATGCCGAGGGATTCAAGGTAATCGGCGCGACTAGCATGTCAGCGCTTGAACCTGAATCTGTTTGGCACTGCTGGGTTGATGCACTTAAAAACTCTGCCTCCAATTCAGCAAATAATATTGGGATAATTGGAACCGATAATTATCGCACAAGACAGGACTCTGTTAGCGCACTGTTTTTAGCTTCAATTGTTTGGAACAACACTCCAACTTCTGTTACCGACATTAAGGATACGACACCGCCGGTAATTTCCGATGTTTCAATTGCCGACGGATCGACTATCAATCTCAACCCTATGCCGCTTAGTGCCAAAGTAACTGATGACTGGGGTGTAGACAGAGTCGAACTTTGGATAAATAACGCAATGGTTTCAACTGTTACGATGCCGGATGTAAATAGTGTTTACAGTTTTTCGATTAAATCATCTGACTATAAAGGCCAGGAGATCGAAATTAAATTAGTTGCTTATGATTTATCAAACAATCAAGCAACTGATATTCGCAAAACAAAAGTCGCCTCTGATCTGATTGAATCTGCAACTTGCTCTGACGGAATCAAAAATCAAAATGAAACCGGTGTAGATTGTGGTGGAAGCTGTAATGCTTGCTCAATTACTCCGCAGCCGATAACCTGCTCCGATGGTATACAAAGCGGTGATGAAACCGGTGTAGATTGCGGCGGAAGCTGTAATGTTTGCCCATCTACTCCATTAAATATCTTACCTAGAACAGGAGAATAGTGCCTGCAAATAATTCGAAAGCAGTTATAATTTTTATTGTCGCAATTTTGATTGTCGGCGGCGGTTGGTTTGCTTACTATAAAATTCATTCAAAAATATCTAGCAGTAAAATAATAGAACCTAGTAGTCAATCAGCAATTGTTCAAAAAGGAGTAACCAGTACGAAAAAAATAGTTACCACCGATGTTCCTCAAGCCACAAATACTTCATCTACTGGCTCAACTAGCCCAGTATTGAGATCAGGCTTAGCATCATCTGATCTCTTAATCAGCATCGATAAAATTAATATTTCTGCCCCGGTAAAGAAAAATGTTGATGGCAATAATCAGGAATTATATATGAAAGCCTTGCAAAACGGCGTGGCGTTATTAGCCGGAAGTGTTTTGCCGGGAGAAGTTGGAAACTCGGTAATTTTTGGTCATTCGAGTTATTACCGAAGTCAGCCGGGAAGTTTTAAAACTGTTTTTGCTAAACTCAATAATCTTATTGGCGGTGATGAAATAAAAATTTCTATCGGAAGTAGTATTTTTTCGTATAAAGTTTATGACAAAAAAATAGTTGCCGCAGATGATATTTCAGTTGCTTCTCAGTCGGACAAAAGTCTAAAAAAATTGACTCTAATAACTTGTTGGCCGGTCGGCACCTCAAATCAAAGGTTAGTCGTTTTCGCCAAAGAATAATTGTTCTAACGCTGGAAATTGGCTAATCATTATGCTAATATATTTTTGTTGCTCCCGGGTCGTCTAATGGTAGGACAGCTGGTTTTGGTCCAGTCAACTGGAGTTCGAATCTCTACCCGGGAACCAAGAAAACCTCGTGATTTATCATGGGGTTTTCTTGGTTCTGGAGATTCGAACTGGGAAGGGGTCGGGAAACGGGAGTTTCCCGTGGAGGAAAATACTAAAAACCGTGGGTTTTTAGAAGCGAGGCACGAGCGCTCGAGATCTCTACCCGGGAACCATAGAAAAAACACCAGCTTTTGTGGTGTTTTTTCTATTTCTAGATTGTATTTTTAAAGTTCGTAAACCGAATTTATGAGTTTTTCCAATAATAAAATAAAAAACGACCAGCTCGATACTCTTTGAGCCGGTCGGGTAATGGCCTTCACCAAAACGAATGGGGCTTGGGTTTCGGTGGCGGTTCAATGTAGGCGACGTTAAGGGAAGCAAACAGTTCGAGCAGTTTTGTCTCAACTGCCTTTTGTGCTCGTCCCAGAAGTTCGTCTGTGCCGTTGTTCTCGCGGAAAGCATACTCCGACTTGAGAGTCGGTGGTGACTGCCTCAGGTCTATTTCGTAAGAACCATGACCGTTCATCCTGCGACGGTTGATGGTCTTCGGCCACCAGTACTTGTCACCCCAGCCGATTCCGCGCTTGTACGGTTCCCCTGTTCTTGAGTCGCAAGCTGCTCCATGCGTGTAGGTAGCGTATGGGCGAGAGAGGATAACCTCGTTACCCACCACTGCCCAACTCACCGTAAAGCAGTTGTCGCCTTCCGCGATCCACTCGGGGATTTTGTCGAAGAACCGTTCGGGAACGACCATGTTAGATATCCCTTCGCGGTCGTAATCCTCGACGGCATCGAGCAAGGTCCGCTGGTCGATGTGGCGTTTGACTAGACGCAGGATCTCGCCCGCTTCACGAATCATTGGCTCGCCACGTTCACGCACAAATGTCTCATACTGCTGGCGCTTGCTCTCAATGCCGAGACACTCGGCTATGACCTCTTCGATGTCATAGCCGAATTGCAAGATGGGGTCGAAGTGGCCGAGTAGTTCAACGAAGAATGGGACGCGAGTGTTTGTGAAGCAATCGCGAATCTCGCGCTTGCCATCACCGTTTTGGAATGTCTTGGCCAGACCGGCTAGCTTGCGAAGGATATGATACCCTTCGTTCTCGATCTCCCCGGCGGTTATTGCGGCAACAGAGTTGGAGATGAAAACGTGACGAGAACAACAGACCGCCAGATAGGCGGCTATGTCGCGTTCACGCGCAGGCCGACTTGTTTGACTGAACTTGGCTATCTCGCGCTGAATCGATGCATACAGTTCTCGCTGTTGCATAGGAATGCGCGGATCACGAGCGAAGAAGCCAAAGTGGTCGTAGGTGGTCGGCGAACTTCTTATGCTGTAAAACGCGCTTCTGTCATCCTTGGCTTGAGAAACGCAATCGATGTAATTGGCTTCGACGAGTGGTCCGTCTTCGCCAACCATCTTTTGCGCCATCTTCTTGACGTCAAAACCGAAGATGTTGGGGGTGAGCCGCTGGTAGTGCATGTATTTCGCTTCGGCTTTCCACTCTTCTCCCGACAGCGCCATAGCGAGACCCAGGTCAATGTCGCTTCTCGGAGTGGCGTCGCCTCGAACCAGAGAGCCGAACGGCACGACCAGATACCGCGAGTTTGTGCAAAACTGCTCGTTGAGCTGCTGAACGAGCCGGTCCTTCACGTCTTGAAGCAACTCAACTGTCGGCATGCGTCCACTTTCCACAACATCCGGACTTGGTATGCAGGACATCAGCCCGCTCCCTTCTGTATGTTTTTCGGATACAGCTGCAGTTTTACGCTATAGCTTATTAATGCTTTTGTCAATGAACTATAGCCAACAACTTCTGTGTTTCTTTCATTGTATGTTCCGGGAACTTAAGCTTTGTTCCCCAATCAATAGTTCTGAAATCGTTCCACTTAGTGAACCAAAGAAAGAA
>JAPLVG010000026.1 GCA_026397235.1 Candidatus Berkelbacteria bacterium | reverse complement strand
TTTCATATTGAAGACGCGATTGGCCGAACCTGGCAAACGGCTACCATCCAATTGGATTTTTCAATGCCAGAACGCTTTGGTCTAACTTATATTGATGACAATGGTGACGAACAGCAACCAGTTATGATTCATCGTGTTGTTTTCGGCGCAGTTGAACGCTTCATCGGAATTTTGCTCGAACACACTGCAGGAGTTCTGCCTGTTTGGCTGGCGCCAGTTCAAGCAGTTATCCTGCCAATTTCCGACAAACACGGCAAATATGCTAATGATATTTTGAAAGAATTGAAAGCTGCAGGTATTCGGGCCGAAGTTGATGAGCGCTCCGAAAGTGTTGGCCGTAAAATCCGCGACAACGAAATGCAAAAAATTCCCTATATGTTAATTGTTGGCGACAAAGAAATTGAAGCCAAAAAAGTTGCCGTCCGCAAATATGGTGAAGGCGACCTAGGTCAAAAAGATATTAGTGACATAGTTAAGGATATCCAAGCCGAAAAATGACAACGTCTAAAACCTCAGATCCGAGACCTAAGATTATTCAGGAAACCGGTTTTGAATTTGACTGGGACGATAAGAAAGTTTGGGAATTACCAATTGAAACGGAAGAGGCACCAATAGAAGAATTCCTTTGGCACCTAGATATTCCTGTTTGGGAAAAAGAAGAAACAGATGATTGGAATTTAACCCCAAGAGAAGCGTTGGAAAATCCTGAACGCGAGCCACACCACATAGAGAAAATTAAAAGCTCGGATTTAAAATATCCAATTGATGTGATGTGGAATAAAGGTAAATGGACACTACTTGACGGATATCACCGCCTGGCTCGGGCATATCAGTTAGGGCACAAAACTATACAGATTAGAAAAATCCCCAGAGAATATATTCCCGAAATAACGGTCAAATTATGGAAAGATTATAAAAAAGGAGACAAATGAGAGGTGTATTAATTGTTGCATTGATTGGGCTATTTATTGGCGTAATGTTTATTCTCTTTTCTTCGCTTTATTCTAGCTACGCTGCAAACAATGAAGTTGCCGCGGCTTTGACTGCAATTTTTCTCTGGATTATTTTTGGTGGAATTGTTGCAGTTATTCTTGAACTATCATTTGCCAGAAAAAAATAGTGGACGAGCTATCGTCCACCGTAGAAAACCCTCCGACAATACGGGCAACTTGGCCCGTGATTGAAATTGGGCAGTAGTAAATGGTCAAAAGCCTGGCCACTGGCTATCTCTCCAGCCTCGACTGCTGCATCAGCGAACGTTCTTGCCTCTTGTTCATACTCATTCACCAGGTCCTCAGCTTTGATCGTCACTATTGTCGACATTGCCATCACTCCCAGAGTTCGCATTTGCTTTACTTTATCCTATCTTATCTATATTTTCAAGATTTTTTGCGCTCTAATAAATATACGAAAAGTGCTCACGTGAGCACTTTTCGTATATTTATTATTTGTTTTTATTGATCAGATTGTCTAAAATCTTCCACCGACGTTGCTTTTCAGACCAGGCAATTGGATCGCCCAGCTTGTACGAAGCAGTTCCCTTTCGCGGCGAATACTTATTGATGTAGGCCAGAGAAAATCCAACTTTTTTACAAACTTTTACTGTTTGTTGAAAATCTTCTTCGGTTTCACCGGGAAAACCAACAATAATGTCTGTGGTCAATTTGACTTTAGGAACTTTCGACTTTAGACTTTCGACTAGCCGAAGATATTCTTCGGCTGTATAGGGTCGGTTCATAGCTTTCAAAATTTTGTCTGATCCGGCCTGGAGCGGCAGGTGAATTTCTTTATTAACTTTTGGCAGTTTAGCAATTGCGTCGATCACATCCGCTTTCATATCTTTCGGGTGATTCGACATGAACGAAATAATAAAATCGCCCGGCAAATCATTTATCTTTTTCAAAAGTTCGGCAAAGCCATATTCGTATGAGTTGACGTTTTGTCCCAAAAGAATAATTTTCGGCTTTTCACTTCCATACTGCACAGTAGAGAAGTTGGATATTAGTTGTGTAACTTCCTTAATGATTTCATTAGTCGATCGTGATTTTTCCCGTCCACGAGTGTACGGGACAATACAATAAGAACAGAAGTTGTTGCAGCCAGTCATAATTGGCACGTAGCAGCTGTCAGCTGTCAACTTATAGCTTATAGCTTTTAAGCCGAGGATATTAGATAATTCATCGAAATCTTTAAAATAAGTCACGCCTTTTTTAGTAAATTTCTTTTTATCATCATCAGTAACACAAGCCGTAATATATATTTTTTTGCCATCACGCTGCCAATTCCGAATCCTGCCAATAATTCTATCAACCGCCATCTGACGCACCGAACAAGCCAGAATAAAAATTACTCCAGCCTCTTTGGCAGTTGATTTGATAAAACCAGCAGATTTCAAAAAAATCGCCAACCGCGATGCATCATATTCATTTTGCTGGCAACCAATTGTTTCGACAAGAAATTTCATTGCGCATATTCCAAGATATAATAGACCGGCCGAAGGCCGTACAAGGCGGAACAGTACCACGGGCTAAAGCCCGTGAGTATCTATGATTTTAGCAGAATTTTAAGTATATTTATAGGGTCGATTATTAATTCGTACATTATGACCTGGCAAGACGCGGTAATTACAATTGCATGTGCTCTTTTTTCCCTGTCGCTTATACCACAGATCTATTTTGGTTTTAAAGAAAAACGCGGACCGATTAAATTCCAAACCTCAATTCCAACTTTTCTTGGTATGTACGCAATTGCTATCACATATTTAACATTGTCACTTCGGTATTCGGCAATAATTTCCTTCTTGACCGGAACGCTGTGGTTGGTATTATTTGTCCAAAGAGTAATTTACAAAGATGAACAAAAAATACATTGAACTCTCTGCTGATGATAAAAAAGTTTTGATCGCCGAGATCAAAGATTTTTTGGGTTAATTGCAAAACCTTGCACCTGAAACACAGTGATTATGCTATGCTAGAGCTACAAATCAACCAATAATTTACAAAGGATTGTAAAAATGAGTAAAAAAACTGCCCGAAATGCGGTTCAAGTAGCTGTATCAGAAAAGGTAAAAGCGTAAGTGAAAGTCGTCAAAGATATTTCTGCAAAGATTGTAAAACCTACTTTCAAAATCAAAAAAGACCAGTAAAACTGGCTCAAGTTATCTGGCAGAAATATGCCAAACAACATAGAACATTAAAAGATTTAGCTAAAGAATATGACAGAAGTATCAATTGGGTCAGATCCCAAATTGAACAAGCCAAAGCGATCAGAAAAGTTGTTGATCCGAGTGGCCTGGTAATGGTTGCTGATGTCACATTCTTTAACCACATCTATGGATTCATTGTTTTCCGCTCACCGAAACTTAAAAAGAATCTTTACTTCAAGCTGATTCCATATGAAACAATACTGGAATATTACCTGGGTCGGATAGAAGTTGAAAAACAAGGATTTAAGTTGTCGGCAATTGTTCTGGACGGTCGCACAGGAGTCAGAAAAGTCTTTGCCGATATGCCGATACAAATGTGTCACTTCCATCAGAAACAGATTATCCAGAGAGATTTAACACTTCATCCGAAACTGGAAGCCGGCATCGAACTGAAAACTATCGCCAATACACTCTGTAACAGCAGCGAAGAAAAGTTTGCCAAACAGTTGGATGGTTGGCACAACAAATGGTATGACTTCCTAAAAGAGAGAACAACCAATCCAATTACCAAAAGGTGGTGCTACACCCACAAAAGAATCAGGTCAGCTTATCGAAGTCTAAACATCAACCTGCCATATCTGTTTACCTACCAGAAATATCCTGAACTGAACATTCCAAATACAACCAATTCACTGGACGGAAGCTTCAGCCAACTGAAAATGAAACTCGGAGTTCACCGAGGAATGAGAGAACCAATTAAAAGAAAAATGATAGAAGAAATATTGGGTAATTAGGTGCAATAATTTGATATTAAGCCGATTTTTTCTTAAAAGAATTCGAAGAAGAACTTGGAGATTTGCGAGCAGAAATTGTGCTAGACTTTATTTTACAAAAAGTCGGACCAAAAATTTATAATAAGGGTGTTAACGATTCCCGCAAATGGTTCCAAGATAAATTCGAAGATTTGGACGCTGATTTTTTCCTCTTAGAAAAGTAAAACCGGCTCGCCAACACAATGGTTAACGGCCGGGTGGGCGGAAGTCTCCGCGCGATCAAAGCGATAGCGCTTGTAGGCGTCCCCTAAACGCCTCGTTGTTCAGCCAAATTGGCCTACTCTTCCGATGCCCAAAATATATTACTTAATATCAACAATGTCAATTGTTTTAATATTACTAAAGTAAAAATCCGCTGCAAGAGCGGATTTTTACTTACTATATATAGTACAAGTTATTCAGATTTTTCCCCGACGCTTCGACCGGGATCCCGACACAATAATTATTTTTCGGTCGTCGGGACCTCTTCAGCCTTCTCTTCGCTAGCAGCTTCGCCTTCAGCAGCTTCTTCGCCCTCAGCTGGCTTGTCAGCAACACCTTCAACTGCCTCAACGTCTTCTGTTACTTCCTCTTCTAGCTCAGCAAGTTCCTCGTCAGATCGTGGTGGCTGTATCAAGAAGATTACTTCATCAGCATCATCTAGAATCTCAATACCAGCAGGAATTTTAAGGTCAGAAACTTTAATAACATCGTCAAAGGTTTTCAAAACTGAGATATCAACTTCAATTTCTGGTATAAGATCGCCTGGCAAACACTCGACTTCAACTTCATCGCGATTGTTGATTAAGGCGCCTTCCAAATCAATGACAGCAGGAGACTCTCCAATTTCAACAATTGGAATTGCAGTTTTGATCTTCTCTTTCATATTAACTTTATAAAAATCGATATGGATAATATCACCACTGGTTGGATGGATTTGAGTGTCGTGGACCAATACCTTTACTGCTGGATCAGAATCAATTTTTAGGTTAATAAGCGCAGATTCACCGGCTTCTTGAAAAACCTTGTTAAAAACTTTTGCATCAACTGCAATTGAGGTGTTCTTAAACTCGTTCCCATAGACAACTGCAGGAATTTTTTTATCATTTCTAACTGATTTTGCTTTTTCATCGGCACGCAATTCCGCGCCTAATTCGTATTCTTCAACCATAGTTTTACCCAATTATATCTTTTAATGTTTTTGCTTTAGAGATAGTTTGATACGCACTAATAACCTCATTTACAGAAATTGCGCTAGCAGAAGTAATCTGTTCTATCCGCGCTCCATTCATTGCAACTGAAGCAAGAAGCGGAGCATGATTGCTGCACTCCATTTGAAGAAGATAAACACTACCCGAAAAACTCATTAAATGAATGTTCTCGAAATCGTATCGCTCTCCACAATGCGGGCAACGAATATTTTTTTGAACCGTTTGGAATATTTTTTGTAATTCTTTTGGATTCATGTGCTCTGAAATTAATTCTAACTGATTTAAGGGCGAAAGTCAACAATCTAGCAATAATTTGACAGTTAATATTGACATCTCTGCTAAATAATGTTATGGTCTCTAAGTTAGAGAATACAAAATCTGGAGGTGCTTCAATTGTCAGTGCCCAGAAGCTTCATTGAGGGGATGTGGAAAGAAAAACTTGGCGAAGAGTTATGGGATCGACTTGAAAAGCTGCTAGATTACTTTGGCAGAAATGGCACGCTGACCATTAGCAATCATTTGTGCTTGGCAGAAAGTCAGCCTCTGATTGCCATTGAGTTCTTCGAGTCCTGCCAAGAAATCATCGAGCTGGAAGAAGAAATTGAACCAACGCCAATAGACAAAAGCGAGTCACTCCGCCGCACCAAAAGGTTGTGCGAACTAATCCGGACAACCTTGGCACATCCCAGACGATAGTATCCGTGATCTTACAGGAGATTGAAAGATGCCAAACAGAGCTGTTATGAGTGGTTGGGAGAATCGGATTTCCCAAGCTGATTGGAAGCGGCTGAATGACTTGATGGATTTCTTCGGACCAGGCAGCTACGAAGATTTGAGCAATCTGATGCTTATGCTCGGTGAGCACCTTGCATTGCGTATGCTCGAATCATGCCAACAACTTTATGAGGTAGAGAAACTGTCAACTGAATCAACTGACCCGGCGGAAGCAGCCGAAGCAAGAAAGATTTTCTCAGTTCGTTACGTCAAAACAGCGCTTGGCCAACCGGTCTCATGACATCAGCACCGCGAGCTATCACAGCTCGCGTTTTTTTTATTTCTGCTCAAGGGCTAAAATTTCATCACGAAGCTCGGCAGCTCGCTCAAATTGAAGCTTAAGCGCTGCATCTTGCATCTCGAGTTTAAGTTCACGCAGCATTCTAGTTCGTTCAGTTTTTGGAATTTGCAGCAGGTTAACATCGGAAACCTCGGCCACTTTATCAGCCGCAATATCTCTTGTGATTATATGTGGAGTAATATTATGAGTCACATTGTACTCCTCCTGGGTTTTGCGGCGGCGATTGGTTTCATTAATTGCCGTACGCATTGCCAGTGTTTCCCTGTCGGCGTACATTATCACACGACCATTGATGTGCCTGGCGGCACGACCGATAGTTTGTATTAGCGCGGTTTTGCCTCGTAGAAACCCTTCTTTATCAGCATCTAAAATTGCAATTAGTGAAACCTCTGGCAAGTCTATCCCTTCGCGTAAAAGATTGATTCCGACCAAAACGTCAAACTTGCCCAAACGAAGTTGGCGCAAAATTTCTGTTCGCTCCAAAGTCACAATGTCCGAATGTAAATATGCTACTTTAATATCTTTCTCCTGCAAATATTCAGTTAAGTCCTCTGCCATCCGCTTAGTCAAAGTCGTAACTATTGTTCGCTGCCCTTGTTTTGTATTAGCCTCAATTTCTGCGATTAAATTTTGCACCTGATTTTTGGTCGGTCGAATCTCAATTTGCGGATCTGGAATTCCTGTTGGCCGGATTAATTGCTCAACGACATTTCCTTTTGATAGTCCGATTTCAAATTCGTCTGGTGTGGCCGAACAAAAAACTGCTTGATTAATTTTCTTTTCAAACTCTTCGTATCGAAGCGGTCGGTTATCAATTGCCGCCGGTAATCTAAAGCCAAAATTTATCAAAGTTTCTTTGCGGCTTCTGTCTCCTGCAAACATTCCACGAACTTGAGGCAAAGTCATGTGAGATTCATCAACTACTATAAGAAAGTTTTCAGGGAAGAAATCAATTAAAGTAGATGGTGGCTGACCCGGTAGGCGCTTATCAAAATATCTTGAGTAGTTTTCAATTCCAGAGCAATATCCGGTCTCGCGTATCATTTCCATATCGTATTTCACCCGCTCTTCAATTCGCTGAGCTTCAATCAATTTATCTTCCGATTTAAACTTTTTGACCTGTTTTTCGAGATCCTTTTCAATTTCCGCAATAACACTTTCCAAATCTATATCCGGCGTAACGAAATGTTTAGCAGGATAAATTTCCAAGTCATTTAATTTTTCCCGGATTTTGCCAGAAATGCCATCTATCGCTTCAATACTTTCAACTTCGTCGCCATAAAAACGGATTTTATAAGTAAAATCAGTATATGCTGGATAAATTTCAATTGTTTCGCCCTTAACTCGATACGTCCCCCGCTTTAAGTCGTAATCATTTCGTGAATATTGCAAAGTCGTCAAATTTTCTAATAGTTCCTGTCGACGAATACTTTTTCCAACTTCCAGCCTGGCAACCTGAGCTTTGTAATTTTCCGGCGAACCAATGCCGTAAATGCAGGAAACTGAGGCGACTATAATAACATCACTCCTAGTCAAAAGCGCTTGAGTTGCCGCATGCCGCAATCGATCAATCTCGTCGTTGATTGATGAGTCTTTTTCTATATAGGTGTCAGACGACGGTATATACGCTTCTGGCTGGTAGTAATCATAGTACGAAACAAAATAGTGTACAGCATTGTCGGGAAAAAATTGCCGAAATTCGTCGGCCAGTTGCGCCGCCAAAGTTTTGTTGTGGGCAATGACGAGCGTCGTTTTTTGAACCTTGTTGATGACATTGGCAATAGTAAAAGTTTTACCTGAACCTGTCACGCCCAAAAGTGTTTGATATTTTTCACCACGCAAAACCCCCTGCGATAATTTCTCAATCGCCACAGGTTGGTCTCCAGTCGGAGAAAATTTGGATTGTAGTTTGAATTTGCTTGACATAAAATTTCTGATTTGCTATCTTAATTTTACACAGGCAATGGCATGCGAGAAAGGTATGCTGAAGTGCCTGTCGTGGCGGTCGTACCTTTCGTACGGCAACCGCGTGGCGGTATGGCGCCGCGATCAACAACACGCGGTTGTCCGCAATCATTCCGAGCATGATGCTCGGGTTTCCAACATCTGGGCT
Source organism: Candidatus Berkelbacteria bacterium (assembly GCA_026397235.1). Lineage (GTDB taxonomy): Bacteria > Patescibacteriota > UBA1384 > XYA2-FULL-43-10 > CAINNR01 > CAINNR01. The sequence continues at coordinate 7,419 of JAPLVG010000026.1, read as the reverse complement.
GGTCATTGTGATCAGCTTTTTTCTTTTTGGAGAACAGACTTTAGTCTGCTGAAACAAACTGAAGTTTGTGTTCCAAAATAATTAGAGGCCACGCTTCAGCGTGAAAAAACAAGCTAAAGCTTGGACTCCATCTGATCTCTTCGCCATTTTTCAATTTCGGCGTGGTTGCCAGACATCAAAACATCTGGAACTTTTTTCCCCTTATATTCTATTGGCCGAGTGTATTGCGGATATTCAAGAAGATAATTTCCATCTATATCTTTTTGCATAAACGATTCATCATCCGGGGAATCCTCTGCTAAAACTCCAGGAACTAGTCGTGAAACCGAATCAACTATTGCCATAGCTGGGATTTCGCCGCCTGTGAGAACATAATCACCGATTGAGATAGTCTCATCGACTAAGTCATAAATTCGTTGGTCAAAACCCTCGTAGTGGCCGCAAACTAATATGATGTTTTCATATTGCGACAATTCCTTGGCAATGTCTTGATTATAAGTCCGGCCGCTTGGTGTCAGTAAAATTGTCCTGATTTTTGCTTTTGGTTTTTGTTTAGAAATTAGAAATTTGACATTAGAAATTGCAGAATCGACAATGTCGATTCTTAGTATCATTCCTTTACCACCACCACAAGGAGTATCATCAACATTTTTATGTTTTCCTTCACCGAAATCACGCAATTGGTGAAGCTCAATATCGATAATACCTTTTTCTTTGGCACGTTTAATAATACTCTCAGAAAGAGGGCTCCCTTGGCCTTCCTCGGGACAGGCTTTAAACATTTGTGGAAATAGTGTGATAATGTCAAATTTCATAACTTCCTTTAATTATACAAGAAAACGCCACGAAAAATGTTGTGGCGCTTTCTTTAAATTGTAATCTTAATTAGGCAAGAACGTCGGTTGGAACGTCGTCAACATCTTCGGCTTTTGCCTCTGATTTTTCTTCAGCAGCTTCCTCTTTTGACTCTTCGGAATACTCTTTCTTTTCTGGTCGCTCTGATCCTTCTGGTTCAACAATTTTCAAGTTGATTCTTGCATTATTCTTTGCTCCGAAAACTCGAAGTAATGTACGAACTGCTTTTGCAGTACGGCCTTCTTTACCGATAATTTTGCCCATATCTTCCGGGGCAACTGTGAGTTCGACTAGAACTCCCATTTCATCAACGCTCCTTTGGGTTGAAACCTTGCTCGGTTCGTCAACGATTGCTTTCACAACCATTTCGACAAAATCCTGATCTGTCATTTCTGCCATGTTTTCTCCTTAACTACACTGACGGGATACACACAGAATTAACACTGACAAAATAAATTTACTTTTGTGGTTCTTCTGTGCTAACTGTCGGTGCAGTTTCTTCATTATTATTAATTACTGTTTCTTTAGTTGGTAATTCTTCAACCGCTGGCTCAGTTTCTGCGATTTCCGACACCGCTGTTTCATCCGTAACTTCGGCTGGAACTTCTGCGGCTTCTTCTGGGACAATTTCTTCGGATTTATTCTGTGTTTTTTCTGTGTCGATAATCTGTGTAGTTTCAACTTTTGCGGCTTTCTTTTTTGTCGCTTTGCCATGAACCACTTTTATTTTATCCTTTTTTGGCAAAACATCAAAATCGCAGAGTAAATTTCTAGCGGTATCTGACGGTTGTGCGCCCATACCAATCCAGTACAAAACTCTGTCTTTTTTAACCTGGAATCTATCTTCTTTGTTGGCCGGATTATACAGGCCAAGAATTTCGATATTTTCTCTTTTTACCGCCCGGGATTTTTCTGCCACGACTAGTCGGTAGATCGGAGTGTGACTCTTGCCAACTCTCGATAATCTGATTTTTAGCATTTCTCTCGTTCCTTAATATTCTTTACTTTTACTATAACCGATTCTAACAAATTATTCAGTGATTGTCAACGGAGAATTACCGGCGAGATACTCTTTATATGTCATTTCTCTCTTACCTTCAGGTTTAACAATCTCAATAACCAATTTTTTCTCTTTATCCAAATGAGATTTGGTAATAAAAACTTTCTTGTCACCAACGGTGGTATATACGCCAGGCCAAGGATTTAGCGCCCGCACCATTAGTTCAACTCGTTCGGCTGGCTGATTTGAGATTTTTCCATCTTCTTTACTAAATTTCTTTGTATAACTAACTTTTTCTTCAATTTGTTTGATTGGATGGATTTCATCGGCTAGATAATATGGGACAGTTTCAGCTAAAAGATCTGCACCAAATTCGGCTAAACGATTTTTTAATTGATCTGCATTTTCCCTAGGTCGAATTCGAATTTCCAATTGCGACAAAATATCGCCAGCGTCAATTTTATCAGAGAGTTTAATAATCGAAACCCCGGTTTTCTTATCACCATTTAAGATTGCCGTAACTACCGGTGATGGTCCACGATACTTAGGCAAAAGTGATGGGTGAATATTTAAAATTCCATATTTTGGCAGATTAATTAAGTCTTTTGAAATAATCTGGGAAAAATCAGCTAGAACAATTAATTCTGGATTCAGTGATTTGATTTGATTAATGATTTCCTTGGAATTAATATCTTCGATTTTAAAGGTTTTTTGATTTAGTTTTGCCGCCAGCTCGGCAACCATTGTTGGCTGCAACTCTCCGCTTCTGCCAGCCGGTCGATCAACAGTGGTAAATGCCGCCAAAAGTTCGAACTGTGGATCGTTAGTAATTCGCTCCAGCACAGGCTGTCCAAGCGAACCATTACCAATGAACAAAGTTTTAACTACTTTAATATGATCGATCATCAAAATTCCGTTCAAGTGATCAATTTCGTGTTGCAAAACCCGAGCAAGCAGTTTTTCATCTTCCAAAGTATATTCTTTCCCCCAGCGATCAAGCGCCGTAACTTTAACTTTTTTCGGACGTTTGATGTAAAGTTCGGTGCCCGGAAATGACAAGCAGCCTTCAATCATGAATTCCTGGTCATCCTCTGAGATGGCTTCAATTTTTGGATTGACAACAACTGCCAGCGGAAAATCATCTTCCGATTTTTCTGGAGTTTCATATTCGGCAACAATAATTTTTTTTCCGACACCGACTTGAGGAGCAGCTAAACCAATACCATCGGCATTTCTCATGGTATATATCATATCGTCAATTAGCTCCTGAATTTCACCATCAAAAGACAGAACATCTTCTGTCTCGGCTCGTAAAACTGGGTTTGGATCTTTTAAGATTTCCCGCTTTTTCATAACTTCTTAATAATGAACTATAAACTTTCACAAATCTACAACACAGATATTCACAAATCAAACAATCAATCTTTTAATTTTAACACCGTTATTAGTAAAATGTGCCAATAATCCCAGACGAAGATTTTTAAATGCTAAATAATAAAGAATTTGCGATATATCTTGTTGGTATACAGAATCCCTGACCTTAAATTCAACAACAATTTTATTTTCAATCAGAAAGTCAAGGCGGTAACTACCAACAATTTTCCCATCAACCACTTTATCACAATATAATTCTTTATTAAAACTAATATTTTCTGAATTTAAAATATTTTCAAAGACTTTTTGATAAACTCTCTCTGCAAAACCTTTACCAGTTGAATTCTGCGTTTTGAAAATTAAACCAATCAGTCGTCTACTTAACTCAGCCTCATAATACTCTTCTGTTTGATCTTTATCTGTGATCATTTGTGTAGTTGATCTGTGAAAGTTTTTACTTCAGTATTTTCTCTTTGTATTCCGATTCCCATTCCCAGGCAGTCTCGGCCATTTCGGAAAGTCGATATTTTGCTTCCCACCCCAACATTTCCTTCGCTTTGCTAGAATCAGCGACTGAAACCGACGGGTCACCGCTACGCCTACTCTCAATTTTATAGTTAACCTTTTTGCCTGCAACTTTCTCTGAGGCCTGAATTACTTCCATTACAGTGGATGCCTCTCCTGTTGCATGATTGAAAACTTCAGATCTTCCGCCACTAAACAAATATTTGAGCGATAAAACATGGCCATTGGCTAAATCTGATGGATGGATATAATCTCGAACGCCAGTGCCGTCCTTTGTCGGATAGTCATCGCCGAATACTGCCAGTTGTGGCAACTTGCCATTGATTTGGGCAAAGATTAAAGTCATTAAATTGGTTGCTTTGGGTTTGCAGTCACCAGTTTTATGTTCCGGGTCGGCACCGCAAACATTGAAGTACCTCAGCGCAACATAATTTATGCCAAACGCTTTGTTGTACTTCTCTAAGATTATTTCGTCAAGCAGTTTGGAGACGCCATAAATTGAAAGCGGAATCCGTAGTTTTGAGATATCGCCGCCTGATAATACTAACTCCGGTCGACCAGCGCACAGGGCTCTGTATAGATCAAGAAACTTTTGCAAAAATTTCTCGCCTGATAATTCTTCATTGCCCCATTTCCCCTCGAGTAACGCTGCCTCTGCCGGCTTGTATTCATTGGTAAAAGTTTCCTTCCAAGGAATGTCAGAGTCTTTGGTTGGATTGCCATAAACTGCTGCAGTTGAAGATTTTACAATATAATTACAGCCTGTCTCGTGCATAACATCCAAGAGGTGGATGAAATTCTCCACATTGTTTTCGAAGTATTTTTCTGGCTCAACCATTGATTCACCAACAGCCAAATAAGCTGCAAAATCAATGACAGCGTCAGGTTTATGTTTAAGGAATACTTCTTTTACAGCACTCTTATTTTCAAGACCGATTTTTTCCAAAACAACACCTTCCGGCAGAAGTTTTTCAAAACCAGAGCGTAAATCATCCAGAACAATAACCTGAAAACCTTTTTCGACTAATTCTTTAACAGTATGCGAACCAATATACCCCGCGCCGCCTGTGACTAAAATTTTTTTCACAACAAAATCTCCTGAAGTTATTATTTCACTGATCGAATTATAGCAGTTTGATCTTAATTAAAGCAAGTTTAGTGCGTCGACATCCCAGGTAAACTTTGGAAACTGAGAAAAAAGAAATGAGATATTTTTGTCTGGTAATTTTTTAACTTTGATAATTATTTGATAACGATATTTATTATTTAGTCGTTGGAAAAAACAAGCGCCGGGACCGATATATTCAAGGTTGTCATCCTCGGACGGCAACACCAGATCCGGGGATCCACTAATAGTAGATTCCCGCCTTCGCGGGAATGACAAAATAGCTCGCAATTCTTTCGCCAGTTTTTCAATATTTTCTCTGGCTCTATTTTGATTCCTATCCTCCGATAAAACCCGGATAATATGTGATGCCGGCGGGTAATTTTTCTTTAACCTTTTTTCAATCTCCACATTATAAAATCCCTCAAAATCATGAAGGGCGGCATATTTAATTGCTGCCGAATTTGGCCAATATGTTTGAATGATTGTTTGACCTAATTTTTGTCGCCGACCGGAACGTCCGGAAACCTGAGTTATTAAGCGGAATATTTTTTCTGCTGCGCGAAAATGTGGCATATGTAGCCCAACATCGGCCGAGATAATGCCGACTAGTGATACACCAGGAATGTCAAAACCTTTAGCTAAGATTTGTGTTCCAATTACAATGTCAAATTCATGATCGCGAAAATCACGGTAGAATTGCTCATATTGGGCATGATTTTGCAGCACTTTTGCATCAACTCGCTTGATTCTGGCTTTGGGAAAAAGCCGGGCAATTTCTTGCTCAATTTTTTCCACGCCGGAACCAAAATATTTAATCCGAAAACTACCACACTCCGGACACTTGGATGGTATCGGCAATTTTTTTTCACAATGGTGACAAATTAAGTAATTTCCAGATTGATTTAAATGATGAATCATCGGTATTTCGCAGCGGTCGCAAGTGACGACAAAACCACAATCGCGGCAAGAAACAAAAGTCGACATCCCACGACGATTTAAAAATAGTAGCGCTTGTTCTTTCTTTTTTAATACTGCTGATATTGATTCCTGCAATTTTTCCGAAATCGGCGAAAAATTTTCTTTCTTAATTTCGTCTTTTAAGTCAATTATTTCCGCCACCGGCAACATCAACGAATTGTAACGCCCTGACATGGTATATAAATCGTATATACCGGTTTTGGCTTTGTAATATGTTTCAACTCGAGGCGTCGCTGACCCCAATACCAAAAGTGCATTAAACTTTTCTGATAATTTCTCAGCTAAAGCAACCGCATCATAGCGAGGATTCTGCTCCTGTTTGTAAGAATCTTCCTGTTCCTCATCGATGATAATTAAGCCAATATTTTCGTTCGGCACCAAAAGTGCGCTTCTGGGCCCAACAATGATTTTCTTCTCGCCAGAGTAAAATGATTTATAGCAGTGGAATTTTTCCGATTTAGAAAGTCCTGAATGCATAAGCACTACATCATGACCGAATATCTCCATAAAACGCTCTATATTTTGTGGTGTCAAGACAATTTCCGGCACCAGCAATACAACCGATTTTCCTAATTCAATGGTTTTTTTCGCTAGGTGTAAATATATTTCTGTTTTACCAGAACCAGTAACACCATATACCAATGCCGGCTTTTTCTTATCTGATGTTAAATTTTTTGCCAGTTTTTCGTATATACTTTTCTGATCAGTTGTAAGCGAATTTAGCTTTTTATTTCCACTGCCTGGTACTAAGTTCTTAATTCTTGGATTCTTCATATCTGGCGGTAAAAACATTGCTATTGCTTCGCCCAAACTACACAAATAGTACTGCGAAACCCATTTTGCCAATTCAATATACTTTTCTGGAATTACAAATTTTGAATTGATGGCGATGATTTTCTTAATTTTGAATTTTGAATTATAATTTTGACTTTTGAATTTTGACTTTTGAATTATTTTTACCACTCCCTTAATCTTATTTTTCCCAAACGGAATTTCAACAATCGCCCCGATTTGAATTTGATCAGATAATTCCTCTGATACTTTATAACTAAAAACTCCGTTGCCACCATGAGTCCTGATTTCCGGTACAACTTCTACTATCATAATCTGAGTATAACAATGTTTTTATAATTCAGCCAAAACTGCGATTTTCTTTTCCAACTCATGACCTTTACAATGTGTCAAAATCCCCGAGTATGACGCTAGATTTTCAGCGTTAACTTTTCTGATCATTCTTTTCTTCATTTTAGTTCGCAACACTATGCAATTGAGCAAAATCACATAACCTAGAAAATCAATCCCTTGTTTCGTTTTCCTGATTAAAACCTTGTTTTCATGCAATCGAAGTCTGAGTTTTGACCCAAGGAAATCCTGAATTAGCGGAATCAAGTTATCGAGTTCGGCATATGATTGACCTAATATTACAAAATCATCGCAATACCTAACATAATATTTGAGATGAAGTTGGCGTTTGATAAATTTATCGAGCTCATTCAAGTAGATATTAGCGAATAGCTGGCTGGTCAAATTGCCGATTGGAATTTCGGCCTGGCTAAACAGTGGCTTTTGCCGAGCCAAG
>JAPLVG010000021.1 GCA_026397235.1 Candidatus Berkelbacteria bacterium | reverse complement strand
CTTTTGTGCAGTTGCGACATTTAGCTCCTTTTCTTTAATTGTTTAGATTAAAGTTTAGAGCAAAAGTGCAAGTGCAATTTTAATTTGGAAATATGGGTGTTTTAAGCGTGGACAGGTGCAATTTTAATTTTGGGCTAACAAATGACAAAAATGTTCTTGACAAATTAAGAAAAACAGCGTACTATTATAGTATACAAATATTGTTTGGTAGAAGTCTCAAGCGCGCTCTGTCGGCGATCTATTAATCAATAATTCACAAAATTATTCAATTTTTTTGTTGAGAAAACATTATGGAATTAAGGAATGTTGCAATTATCGCTCACGTTGATCATGGCAAAACCACACTAGTGGACGGATTTTTGAAACAGTCAAAAACTTTTCGCGATAACGAAGCCTACATGGACCAAGATCTAATTTTAGATTCAAACGATCAGGAACGCGAGCGGGGAATTACAATTTTGGCCAAAAACACTGCCATTAATTACAAAGGTGTGAAAATCAATATCATTGACACTCCTGGGCACGCTGATTTTGGTGGTGAAGTTGAACGAACACTGAACATGGCTGAAGGAGCTATTTTGGTTATTGATGCTGGGGAAGGGCCGATGCCACAAACTAAATTTGTATTAAAGAAAGCATTTGAATTGGGCTTAAAGATTATTGTCGTTATTAATAAAATTGACAAACAAAATGCTGATTTGCAAAAAACCATAAACAATACCTACGATTTATTTTTGGATATGGCACAAACCGACGAGCAATTGGAATTCCCAATTTATTATGCGCTTGGGCGTAATGGAAAAGCTTGGAGGGAAATGCCGGCAGATTTTAATGCTGATGCTGATCTAACTCCAATTTTGGACGCAATTATTGACTATATCCCGGCGCCGGAAAAAAACGACGAGCAGCCGTTTCAGATGCTAGTTTCAGCGCTTGATTATGATAGCTTTATGGGTAAATATGCTGTTGGAAAAATTAAAAATGGTATTGCCAAATCTGGTATGCCAATTATTTTGTTAGATGAAAATGGCGTTGTCGGCAGTGGTAAAATTGAAAAAATCTATCTAAATTCTGGGATGAAAAAAGTTGAAGTCTCTCAAGCTGAATCTGGCGACATTGTCTCAATTGCTGGACTCAAAAATGCCACAATCGGCTATACGGTTGCCGATCCGTTAAATCCAGAAGCGTTACCTGCGCCTGCAATTGAGGAGCCCACTCTTCGAATATCAATTTACGCTAATACCTCACCATTTGCCGGACGCGAAGGGAAATTTGTAACGGCCCGGCAGCTCTTGGACCGGATCAAAAAAGAATTAGAAACTAATGTTTCGATGCGACTTGATGATTCACAAGACGCAAATTATATTCTGTCCGGCCGCGGCGAACTTCACTTGTCAGTATTTATCGAAAATTTGCGACGAGAAGGCTATGAACTTCAGGTCGGGAAACCGGAAGTTATTACAAGGGAAATTGATGGAATCCTATCTGAGCCAGTTGAAGAACTAACCATTGACGTAAAAAGTGATTTTGCCCAAAATGTTATTGGCGAAATTTCTCGTCGCCGAGGAATGCTAATGCACCAAAATGAAAATGCTGACGGTACAACCAGATTAATTTTTGAAATTCCAACCCGCGGAACACTTGGTTTACGAAATGTTTTAATGACTGCAACCAAGGGCACGGCAGTTATAAATTCGCTATTTTTACGATACGAAAAAGTCGGTCCTGCTCTGCCAAAAAGCCGAACCGGAGTTCTAATTGCTTTTGGTCCAGGAAAAACTGTGGCTTACGGACTAAATATTGCTCAGCAACGAGGCATTACATTCATTCCACCGCAAACCGAGGTTTATACTGGCATGATCGTCGGTCAAAATCCAACCGATAGGGATATGGAAATTAATGTCACCAAAGAAAAACAGTTAACTAATATTCGAGCTGCCAGTTCTGACATGATCACAGTTCTAACGCCGCCAACAACATTATCACTTGAACAATGTGTCGACTTTTTGGAAGATGACGAACTCTTGGAAGTGACGCCAACAGCACTACGTTTGCGAAAAAAGATTTTGGATGCAACCCAGCGAAACCGAGCAAAGAAATAAATTGAGGTAAGCCCACGGATCTACTGCGCAGATATCGCACAGATAAATCACATTCACTTTTCGTCATAGATTGATATAATAAGTCTATGAAGAATGAATCAAAAAATTATGCTTTTATCGATGGACAGAATTTGAATTTGGGAATTAAAGAGCTCGGTTGGAAATTAGATCTGAAAAAATTCAGAAAATATTTAGAGGATAAATATCAGGTCAAAAAAGCTTACTATTTTATCGGCTATATTGATGGAAACCAGGTTTTGTATCAAATGTTACAGGAATATGGCTATATTCTGATTTTTAAACCGACTCTTAGTGATTCTGATGGAAAAATAAAAGGCAATTGCGATGCAGAGTTAGTGCTACACACAATGATCGAATTTAAGAATTTTGATAAAGCGATCATTGTCACCAGCGATGGCGATTTTGCCTGTTTGGTTGATTATTTAATCGGAAAAGAAAAACTGAAGACCGTTCTTGCGCCGAGTAACAGAAAATACTCTTCACTTTTGCGCAAAATTACTAAGGGCAAATTTGTGGCTTTTTTGGATGTTCTGAAACCAAAACTTGTTTTTCGGAGCCAAAAAAAAGAAAAGGACCCCTTAGGGACGAAACCCGTTTGGAGCCTTTTCGTAGTGATTCTGTTACAATTATAACAAAGCCAAATGTGTTTTGTCAATAGGGATTTTTTAAGTTGTTTGGAGTAAAAATGGGAGAAAAAGAAAAAATTGGTTCAGATTCACCGACTTTTGAAGTTCGTAGTTGTTATAGTGATAACAACGACACAATTGAAATCAAAATTCCGGAAACTTGGAATGACGAGCAGCGGGTGGAATTGGCAACAAAAATTCATCGGGAGCTTGGTGGCTCGACATCTGGAATGCGAAACAATTTTGATTATTTGATCAAAGAAGGTCAGCACTTGCGACCGGGTTGCTGGACGATCTTTATCCAAAATGGAAAGATAATGGTTATGAACTGTAATGCTCCAACAGTTGAAAAATATAATCAAGAAATGTTAACGGCCGTGGAGAATTCAATAAATTCACAAGACAAATCTGATGAATAAGCAAGAAGCTAAAAATCGAATAGAAAAATTGCGCGGCGAGTTGAATCAACATCGTTATTTTTACTATGTTCTAGACAAGCCGAAGATTTCAGATGCCGTTTATGACTCATTGTTCCGAGAACTAGAAAAAATAGAAGAGGAATATCCTGATTTAATCACGCCAGATTCACCGACACAAAGAGTTGGGGCCGAGCCGGTGAAGAAATTTGAAAAGGTAAAACACGATTCGCGAATGCTTTCGATTAATGACGTTTTTAATTTTGAAGAACTAGAAAAATGGGAGGAGCGGTTAATAAAATTGGGCGCTAAAAATGCCATTGAAGAAAATGGTTATTTTGTCGAACTAAAAATGGATGGCTTGGCGGTTTCATTAATTTACGAAGACGGAGTTTTGGTTCAAGGTTCAACTCGTGGTAATGGCTCAATCGGTGAAAATGTAACACAAAATTTGAAAACAATAAATTCGATACCATTACGGTTGCGATCAACCGAAGTACACCTACGAGGTGTACTTCCTGGTCGATTTGAAGTTCGCGGCGAGGCGTTCTTATCAAGAGCTGATTTTGAAAAATTAAATGCCGGCCGGGAAAAATCCGACTTGGCAAAATATGCCAACCCGAGAAATGTTGCTGCTGGTTCTATCCGCCAGCTTGATTCCAAAATAACTGCGGAGCGGGAACTAGATTTTTTTGTTTACGCTGTAGCCTCAAAGGTCGGGTTAGACAAACATCATCAGGAACATGATTTAGCCGAGTGTTTAGGTTTTAAAGTCAATAAAAATAATAAACTTTGCCGCAATTTAGCTGAGGTAAAAGAATTTTTGAAACACTGGGAATCAGCAAGGGAGAAATTACCGTATCAAACCGATGGCGTTGTCGTTGTTCTTGACAATAAAAAAGCTTTTGATCGGCTGGGAGTCGTTGGCAAAGCGGCACGAGGAATTATTGCCTACAAATTCGCCGCTGAGGAAGCGACATCAAAAATACTAGATATCATCGTTCAAGTTGGCAGAACTGGAAAGTTAACTCCGGTGGCGGTAATGGAGCCAACAATTGTTGCTGGATCAACGGTTTCGCGGGCAACTTTGCACAATGCTGATGAAATTGGCCGAAAAGATATTCGAATTGGCGACACTGTTATCATCCGCAAAGCCGGAGACGTGATTCCGGAGGTCAAAGAGGTAATTAAATCAATGCGCAATGGTGATGAGAAAACTTTTCACATGCCGAAGAGTTGTCCGGTTTGCGGTGGCAAGGTAACAAAAAAAGCCGACGAGGTGGATTATTACTGCGCCGATAATAATTGTTCAACCCGGCAAATGCGGCAGCTTGAATTTTTTGTTTCAAAAAATGCTTTTGATATTGACGGCATGGGGCCAAAGATTATTGAACAATTAATGAACGTCGGATTGGTTGGCAACCCAGCTGACATCTTCAAATTAAAAGAAGGTGATTTACAACCACTGGAGCGTTTTGCCGAAAAATCGGCGGTAAACATTATTGAAGCGATTGATAAGAGTAAAGAAATATCACTTGAAAAATTTTTATATGCGCTGGGAATTCGCCATGTCGGTGCTGAAACTGCCAATGATATTGCGGCGCAATTTGGTACAATCGAAAAGATATTGTCGCTGAAAAAAGAGGACCTGGACGCAATTTACGGAGTAGGTGAAGCAGTTGGTAAATCCTTTGAGCAGTATTTTTCCGACAAAAAACATTTAGAAATTATCAAAGAATTACGAAAACTTGGCGTTAAAATTAAACCATTTCACTCCCCTGTCGTTTCAAAAAAATTGGGCGGTAAATCTTTTGTTGTCACCGGTTTACTGGAATCGATGCCGCGCGATGATGCACACAAATTAATTGTCAAAAACGGCGGCCGTGTTTCATCGTCTGTAACCTCAAAAACAGATTACTTGGTTGTTGGTGACGAGCCGGGGTCTAAATTGGATAAGGCGAAGCGGTTGAGAACGAAGATCATAACTGAAAATGAATTTCTAAAATTAGTTAAGTAATAGTTTTGCCGTAAAAGATAGCGAAGTCCCGCACCGAACTTGTTCTAGTGCGTGGACGAAAAAATTCGGAACCAAAATTTTATCCGAAGCAGAATTTTTGCGAATGATAAAAATGATTTTGATCTAAATAAAATTATCGATTTGGTGCGATCGCGCCAAATCGATAATACTTTGTTGATGATTAGTACAGAATAAAATATATTAAATGCCAGCAAAAGCCATCTTGAAGTTGGGAATTAATAGTGCTAGAATGAGATCAAATGTCAGAAGAAATTAAAAAATCAGGAGATTCAACCTGGGTGTTAAATGTCGCCCAGCTTGCTCGTATTGAACTCACAAATGTTGAGGAAGAGAAATTTGCTGGTCAGCTCTCTGCGGTTTTAGAGAATTTTGAGCTTTTGAGCAATGTTGATACAACTGGCGTGGAACCAACAGCGCAGGTTACTGGGCTTACCAATGTTTTTCGTGCAGATGAAATAAAGAATCCATCTGGGAAGGAATCGCGCGACGATTTATTATCAAACGTTCCCGAGGTTGAAAACGGATCGATTAAGGTTCCGGGAGTTTTTGAAAATAAATAATAGATAATAGATAAAAAATAATAATATTGGAATGGAAAATCTATATAAATTAACAATTCAAGAAGCATCAACGAAATTAAAAGCAGGTGAAATAACATCATCTAAAATTTTGGAATCCATAATTGAACGGATAGAAAAAGTCGAGCCGGAAATTAATTCTTACATTACAAAAACTTTTGAGATTGCTCGTGCGCAAGCCAAGGAATCTGATAAAAGATACGTCGATGGCAAACCGTTGTCAGATTTGGATGGAATCCCAGTAGCACTAAAGGATGTTTTTTGCACAAAAGGTGTTAAAACTACCGCCGCTTCAAAAATTTTAGAAGATTTTATTCCTGCGTATGATGCTACAGTCGTAGAAAAACTAGAAAATGCCGGAGCCATAATGTTGGGCAAAGTTAATACCGACGAGTTTACCATGGGATCATCGACAGAAAATTCTGCGTTTGGCCCAACACATAATCCTTGGGATACTTCGCGCGTCCCTGGTGGTTCATCCGGTGGATCAGCTGCCGCGGTTGCCGCTGATGAATGTTTGTTTGCGCTAGGCACTGACACTGGTGGGTCAATCCGCCAGCCAGCCAGTTTTTGTTCGGCCACTGGTTTAAAAGTGACTTATGGTTTGGTCTCGCGAAATGGAGTTGTTTCCTATGCTTCATCGTTTGATACTATTGGCCCAATAGCAAAATCTGCCGCTGATGTTGCCATCATTCTAAACATCATTGCTGGTAATGATCCACTTGATTCAACTACCGTCAAAGAAAAACTGCCAGATTACACCAGCTTTTTAGGCAAAGATATCAAAGGCAAAAAAATTGGAATACCGAAAGAATTTTATGGCCAAGGTTTGAGCGCGGAAGTTGATAAAATTCTAAAGGATGCAATCAAGAAACTAGAATCACTTGGGGCTGAAGTTGAGGAAATGAGCTTGCCGTCAACCGATTTTGCCATTGCCATGTACTACATTATTGCCAAGTCGGAAGCATCGTCAAATTTGGCACGCTATGATGGTATCCGTTATGGTTATTCAAACCTTAAAAAAGATAAGACGAAGATTAAAGATCTCATTGACCTATATTTCAAAAATCGCACAGAGGCTTTCGGCAATGAAGCCAAGCGCTCAATCATGATGGGAACCTATACTCTGTCATCGGGCTATTTCGATGCATATTACAAAAAAGCTTCTCAGGTTCGCTCACTAATTAAAAGAGAATACGAAGACGCTTTCAAAAAGTATGACGTTTTAATCACGCCAGTTTCTCCTTTCCCAGCTTTCAAAATTGGTGAGAAACTTGAAGATCCACTTTCAATGTATTTGGCCGATGTTAATACAGTACCGATAAATCCCGCTGGTGTTCCAGCCATGTCGGTACCTGCTGGTTTTACATCTACTGGCTTGCCTGTTGGTATGCAAATTATTGGCCCGCACTTGGGAGAAGGCAAAATCATTGAAATAGCGGATGCTTTTCAGAGAGCAACTGAACATCATTTAAAGAAACCGGAGATTAAATGAGTTGGACTTGGCTCGCACTACTCGCAGGCATGACACTAGCAGTTGTTAACATAAACGATAAATATGTTGTTTCGAATTTAGTGAAGCGCCCAGTTGTGCCATTAATGTTTTTTGGTTTCCTTGCAATCATAAGCGCTATAATTGTATATTTCATCAGCGGTTTTGGTTCGCTTTCGACTAGCAATATATTATTAGGTCTTATTGGCGGAGTTGTTTATGCTGGCATGACATTGTTTTATTTCTATGGAATTAAAGATTCAGAAGTGTCTGCGGCAATACCTCTGTTTCAGAGTTCTCCGGTATTTATCGCAATCTTTGCCGCGATGTTTTTAGGTGAACATTTTAGTTTCATAAAATATGTGGCAATTGGATTAATAGTGATGAGTGCGTACCTGATTGGATATAAAAAAGGTGAACGATTTAAATTTTCTAAATCTTTTTGGTTTATGATTTTTGCTGCAATTTGTTGTGCAATTAGTCAGGTCATTACGAAGTACTTGGTAGGGTTTACTGATTACTGGACAGTTTTTAGCTATTTAAGAATTGGTTCCTTCCTTGCAATAATTCCTTTGGTATTCATCTACAAAAACGATTTAGTTTATGCGGCTAAAGATAACGGCCTGAAATCATTTTCTCTAATGACAATGTCTGAGATATTGAATTTGACAGCAGTCGCTTTAATGACTGCTGCTGCGGTAACTGGTTATGTGACATTAACGAACGCATTATCATCAGTTCAACCGTTGTTTGTATTAGTGTTCGCCATATTGATTAGCATTTTCTACCCGAAGATTTTGAAAGAGGAGATAGGCAGGGATGCGATTGTAATTAAAGTAATTGCTATAATATTAATGATAACTGGAGCGATTTTAGTAATATAAACGTATAAATTATGGGCAGAAAACAACGCCAACGAAAAGAAAAGAAATTGGAAGAACTAGCTGCACAGCGAGAAGAAGTTAAAGCTAAGTCAAATATTTTTGATCCAAGGAGATTTTTTATGTCACCAATTTTTATAGTATTCACCATCTGTATTTTGGCTTTAATCGCTTACCCGTTTGTCTATGCAAAATATATTCCTCATGGTAAGTATGCAATATTGGAAACTTCTGAAGGAAATATTAAAATTGAATTGTGTGCCGACAAAGCGCCAACAACTGTTACCAATTTTATTGGACTGGCAAAGGATGGTTTTTATCACAACATGATATGGCACCGAGTTGTTAAGGGCTTTGTGATTCAGACAGGTGATCCTACCGGCACTGGTACTGGCGGAGCAGGACATCAAATTGATGACGAAATATCGGATTTAAATTTTGCAGCTGGTATTGTCGGTATGGCCAATGCTGGAGCCAACACAAATGATTCGCAGTTTTTTATCACGACTGCAGACGCACAAGAATCATTGAACGGAAAATACACATCATTCGGTCAGGTGGTTGAGGGCATGGACGTAGTAAAGAAAATTGAAGTGCATGAGGTAAATGAAAAAGAAGTGCCGACTGTCTCAGTTTATCTTAAGGATGTAGTAATAAAATAATGGTTAAACGAAACCAACAAACTATACTGGAAAAAATTGTCATTGGCTTTTTTCGCGGTGTTTGGTGGTTGGTAAAATTGCCATTTCGCGGTTTAAAAAAGAGTAAGAAATTATCACTTGCAGATCAGCAATACTTGATTTCGAAGAAAAATGAAATTGCGAAATTATCAAATTCAGACAATCAATTTGAACTTCGACACGCAGTGATGGAAGCAGATAAATTGGCCGATTGGATCTTGAAAAAGAAGAATTATCAAGGTAGCACTTTCGCCGATAGACTACGAGCGGCAGAAAAAGATATCCCAGCAGATGTATATAATAGTATTTGGCAGGGGCACAAAATTCGAAATCTGATTGCACACGAGGATAGTAATATCCCAGACGCACAATTAAAACAGGCAATAAATAATTTGTTGTCACATAATTAATAAATATGAGCGATTTTAAAACTACAATTGGGCTTGAGATTCATTGCCAGTTAAAAACTAAGAGCAAAATGTTTTGTTCGTGTGATAACAATGCCGAAAATGCGGAACCGAATAGTTTGGTTTGTCCTGTCTGTTTAGCTATGCCAGGAACATTACCAGTCGCCAATCGATCTGCGATCGAAATGACAATTATGACTGGTTTGGCACTTGGTTGCGATATTCCGTCTGAATCGAAATTTGATCGCAAACATTATTTTTATCCAGATTTGCCGAAGGGCTACCAGATCTCTCAGTACGACAAACCATTTTGTAAAGGTGGTGAAGTCGAAGTCAGCTACATAAGGACAGCGAATGAAACTAATAGCGAACAACGAATAGAGACAAGAAAAATCAGATTAAATCGAATTCACCTAGAAGAAGACGCCGGTAAATTAACTCATCCGGCTGGCAAAGATTATTCATTGGTTGATTTAAATCGTGCTGGCACACCATTGATGGAAATTGTTACTGAGCCCGACATTACTTCTCCTGCAGAGGCCAGACAATTTATGGAAGAGTTGCAATTGGCGCTAAAATATCTTAAGGTCTCAGATGCCGATATGGAAAAGGGCCATGTGCGCTGTGATGCGAATATCTCAATCCAAAAAGACGGTAAATCTTCACCAATTATCGAGATCAAAAACTTAAATTCATTTAAATTTGTCGAACAGGCATTGGCATTTGAAGAAAAAAGATTAACTGCTGATTTCGAAAACTGGCCGGAAAAAATGGGCAAAATTACTCGAGGCTTTGATTCAAATAAAGGAATAACTTTTGAGCAGCGGAGAAAAGAAGAAGCTGCTGATTATCGTTATTTTCCGGAGCCGGATATTCCGCCAATATCATTTTCTGAAACCGAGATTAATGATTTGCGATTAAAAATTAAGGAATTGCCGAAACAGAAACAGAAAAAATTTATCGAAGCTGGAATTCGTGTCGATGTAGCCGAAAAATTGGTTCGTCAACCGCATCTGGCGGAATATTTGGAAACATCAACACAGTTAAAACATGATTTAGCAGTGTTTATTTCCGAAGAAGTCACGCGGGCAATTGCCGAACATCAAATCTTATTCGAAGAATATCAGACAAAAGTTCCGGTAACAAAAATTGCTGATTTATTAAATTTAGTTGCAGAAGGCATTATTTCTAAAACTGTGGCCAAAGAAATTTTTTATGAAATGATAGTGACAGGCGAGGTTCCAGCTGATATAATAAAAAAGAAGGGTTTGGAGCAGGTTTCTGACACTGGTGAGCTTGAATCGGTGATTAACCAAATCGTCAAAGAAAATCCTGATTTAGTAGAAAAGTATCGTTCCGGAAAAATTCAAGTTGTTGGTTTTTTTGTCGGAAAAATTATGCAATCTACAAGTGGGAAAGCTAATCCGCAAGTATTGAATAAATTACTCAAGGAGAAATTAGATGGACACTCTGCTTAGTATCCCTGATCGATTTTGGCAGCCAATAGCCAGTTTCGGACCGAAAATTCCTGGTATTATTATTAGTTTGATCGTTGGCTATTTTATTATTCAAATTATTACTTGGGTTTTAAATCGGACGCTGAGATTTTCCCGGATGCCGAGAGCTCTACTTTCAGTGATTATGTCACTGGCACTAATTATTATGTGGGTCGTACTTTTCGCTGAAATTGCCAGACAGCTTGGGTTAGGTAGTCTGGCTGTGACAATTTCCGGATCACTGGCAGTACTAGCCTTGGCACTAGCTTCTGGTGCCTCAGGTTTAGCAACCGATATTATCTCTGGCGTATTTTTGGCTAGAGATCCTGATTTTGAAATTGGTTATAAAATCAAAATTGGTGATGTCGTTGGGATTATTCATTCTGTTGATATCAGAAAAATTCGTGTAGTTGATGAAGCAGGCATCGTCTATGTTTTCCCCAATGCCAAATTGGATAAAGATGGTTGGCAAGTTGTTTCCCGCGAAGTTGAGGACAATAAAATTGATATTAAAAAGTTTTTAGCTCGTAAGTTAAACAAAAACAAAGAATAAGGAGAAATATGTCAGAGTTGCTAAATGGTGCAGGGGCTGAAGTTGTTTCGAGATTTAGTCAACTGGAGCAGAAAGCACGGGAATTAGCGATCCGAGGGAAGGGAAATTCAAAGGTTTATTTGGAAAAAGGCGAGATTGATGTCTACCGAAAGTTTGCTGAGATTCAAGATAATATTCTGATGGCGAGACCGGGAGAACTTTCAGACGAGGAACTGTCCACAAATATCGATTTTATGCAGTCGGAGCTAACAAGACTGGGCGACTATGATTCTGGTGAACGGTCGCTATAGCAAAGAGATATAAAAACAAAACATATTAAGGAGACGAAGATGCCGAAAATTGAGTATGAAAACCCGGATGATAAAAAAATAGTTTATCCAAAAAAGAGACGAGGACGTGGTTGGCTAATCGTTTTAATAGTAATTATTTCGATGATCTTTGGCTCAGTAGCTGGCGTGGGAAGTATTATCTTATTATCAGAAAACAACGGCTCGATTGCCAAGAAGATTGGTTTCAAAAACTGGGATAATCTAACTATTCCGCTAACAGAAACAAAAAAGATTAATGTTCAAGAATCAAGCGCGATAATTGATTCATCAAACAAGGTATCACCGGCGGTGGTTTCAATCGTTGCTAAATCGCAAGTACAAACAATTTTTGGGAACACTGCTGAGGCATCAAGCGCCGGAACTGGATTTATTATTACTTCCGATGGATTAATTTTGACAAATAAGCATGTTGTATCCGATGCCAACGCCGCCTATACGGTAATAACAGCTGATGGAAAGAATTATGATGGCAAAATTCAATCCGTAGATCCTTTAAATGATTTGGCGGTTGTTAAAATTACAGCCACAGGACTTCCGGTTGTTGAATTGGGCGATTCCGATCAGCTTCAGGTTGGGCAATGGGTAGTGGCGATTGGAAATGCTTTGGGTCAATATCAAAATACGGTAACTGCCGGTGTAATTTCTGCCAAACAACGGGATATTCAAGCTAGTGATGCAACGGGCGCATCGTCTGAAAATTTATCAGGAATGTTGCAAACCGATGCTGCCATCAATGCTGGCAATTCCGGTGGACCACTTGTAAATTTGCAAGGACAGGTAATAGGAATTAACACAGCCGTTGCATCCGGAGCACAGGGAATTGGATTTGCAATTCCGATCAATGCAGCAAAAAGTGCAATTGATTCAATAAAAAAGACTGGTAAAATTGTCCGCCCATACCTTGGAGTTCGTTATTTGCCAATTACACCCGACATTGCCAAAACAAATAATCTAAAGTATGATTACGGCGCCTTGGTCGTTCGAGGAAATGGTCTTGGACAAGTCGCTGTTGTCCCAGGTAGCCCAGCTGACAAAGCCGGAATTGTTGAAAATGATATCATCTTAGAAATTAATGGTGAGAGAATTGATAGTAATAACGGCTTGACTGCACTGCTTTCAAAATATAATGTCGGTGATACTGTGAGTATAAAACTCTCACATGCTGGTGAAGAAAAAACGGTGAAAGTTGCGTTGCAAGAAATGAAATAGAACCACACAGATTTAAAGAAAAAATCCCCTTCTCGACTTCGCCTGCCCTGAGTGAACCGAATGGGCTCGAAGTAAACTAGGGGATTTTTCATATCTAGGTGCATAATTTTGTTTGACTGGCTCGCGGACGGGCGAGCCAGTTGGTAGGACAGGCTCTCTTCCCTAAGCGGTTGCTGTGACTTGCTCATCTCTGCTTGCGCCTCCCTTAACGCTTTCCAGCACGACCGGCTTCAAGTCAACTGTGTGACATTTTGGACACGTTCCGTAATACTGGCTCCAGCGTAGAAGCCGATTACCGCATCCCTTTGGACAAAATGGAGCGTCGTCTCTTGGTTTGACCGTAGGCATTGTCTCACCTCCTCTCGTCTTGTCCGACGACTTAACGAAATGAAGATAGGGAAGAGTTCAGCTTGAAAATAACAAAATAGTACTTTTATGTCAAGACTTTAAGCAAGCGTTTTTGGCCGGAAAAATCAGAAATTATTTCTGCAGAACTATACAAATCTGTAGTAAATACCAATATGTCATCTGCATTTCGCGGGTCGAGTTCGGCGAGTATCAATCCGTTGTTATTAATATATTTTTTGGCATCAAGTAAAAATCTTTTGATAATTTCTGCCCCATTATCGCCAGCAAAGATTGCATTTTGCGGTTCAAAATCTATCTCCTGAAAATGCAACTGATTTGACTCGATCGGTGAGAATCGGTTGCATTTTTCAATTGGGACATATGGTAAGTTGGCGACGATCAAACCAAATTTTCCTTTGATATTTTCAAAAAGATCAGATTTAATAAACGTAATTTTTACGTTATGTTTTTTAGCATTTTTTTTGGCAACTGTTAATGCTTTTGCTGAATTGTCGGATGCGGAAAAAATCCATTTTGAGCCGATCGGATCAAATCGAACTGGATTATCAGTTATAAATTTTGCGATTGAGATGATAATGTTTCCTGACCCGGTTCCGACATCTAAAATAGCTGCTAACTTACAACTTCTAGCTTTTAAGAAGTCCAATGCTATTTCTACCAGCTGTTCGGTTTCCGGCCGGGGGATTAAAACGTCTGGCGTGACCAAAAAATCTAGCGCAAAAAATTCTTTATGACCTGTGAGGTAGGCTATCGGGTATATCGATTTGCGTCGATCGACGAGTTTCAATATGCTTTTATATTCTTTCGCTGATAGCTCGTATTCGGGATGTGATAACAAAAATTCGCGGGATTTTTTCGTCACAAATTCCAACAAAATCTGTGCATCAATTTCCGCTGACGAAATTCCGGCGGTTTTAAGATCGCCAATAATTTGTTTTTTAATTTCTTGATATTTTTTCATTTTCTGATATTATCTTTTTATCTGATGAAAGGGTGGTTATGGCCATGTCAAAGACTGTCAGGGGCAAGATCATCGAGGGCACTGGACCGAACGGAGAGCCGCTTGTGGCAGGGATTCAGATGTCAGGATTCATGTTGGAGATGACAGCCATGGGCTACGACGGCAGGGAAGCTGAGCTGATATATATGGAGCCGAGGGGGGCCGAACCGGAAAATGGTATCTTGCTTCAGCTCAAACTACTGCCCGAGAAGTAGACCACCCGGGACGATCACTGTGCCGCGCCTAGCGCGGCATTTTTTTAATCATTATTTGAGAGTAATCGTTTTCGATCTTCCTCAATCAAGTTAGAAATTATTGGTTCAATATCGCCGTTTAGAAATTTTGGAATTCCGTGCCAGCTAATATTTATTCTGTGATCTGTAATTCGATCCTGGGGAAAATTATAAGTTCGGATTTTTTCCGAACGATCGCCGGTGCCAATTTGCGAGCGACGAACATCACCTTCCTCTTTCTGTTTTTTTTCTTCCTCAATTGCCAAAAGCCGAGAACGCAAAATCGACAGCGCCTTGGCTTTATTTTTCAATTGTGATTTTTCGTCTTGGCAGGTGACAACCATGCCGGTTGGAACATATGTAAGTCGTACGGCCGAATCAGTGGTATTAACTGATTGTCCGCCGGGACCAGAGGAGCGAAAAACATCAACGCGAATGTCTTCCGGTTTGATGTCAACGTCTTGCTCTTCGGCTTCCGGTAAAACGGCAACTGTGATTGTGGATGTGTGAATTCTACCGGCTTTTTCGGTTTCCGGAACGCGCTGAACGCGGTGGACACCAGATTCATATTTCATTTTGGCATAAACTCTGGTCCCACTGATGGAAAATGTCAGCGATTTTATCCCACCGACAGAAGAGAACTGAGAACTGAGAACTGAGATTTGCCAGCCCTGTTTTTCGGCGTAGTGAGAATACATGCGAAAAATTTCACTGGCAAAAAGTTCTGATTCGTCACCGCCAGCGGCTGGGCGAATTTCGACAATTACGTTTTTTTCATCGTTCGGGTCAGTCGGTAGCAGCAACAATTCCATTTCTTTTTCCAGTTCATCTTTTTGCAATCTTAGATTCGGCAATTCCTCAGCAGCAATTTCTCGGAGTTCATCTTCGATATTGGCAAGAATTTCTTCATTTTCACCGATATTTTCTATCAGCTGCAAATATTTTTTAATTTTATTGACGTCATTTTCCAGATTCGATTTTTCTTTGGAAATTTTCGTCAACTTTTCCGGATCATTTAAAATAACCGGATCCTTCAACTCGGAATCTAGCTCATTATATTTCTCAATGATTCGTTGTAATTTCTCTTTCATGATGTTTTCCCGTCATTGCGAGGAGGAACGACGAAGCAATCTTACCAATAGATTGCCGCGCCTCCAGCGCTTTTTGGGAAAAGAGCTGGATGGCTCGCAATGACAATGCAACTAAAAACCAGCTCGAATAATCTCACTGGTTTTATTATAGCAGAGTATTTAGCTTTCTTTTTTGACTTTGGCTGCTTTAAACTTCTCGGCTGCTTCTTGTCGGGCACGGAATTTATCAACTCGGCCAGCCGCATCCATTAGTTTTTCTTTGCCGGTGAAGAATGGGTGACAAGCGGAGCAAATTTCAACGTTAATTTCGTCGACTGTTGAGCCGACTTCAAAAGCATTTCCGCAAGAGCAGGTAACTTTGGCTGTTTTGTATTGTGGGTGAATATCTTTTTTCATAATAGAATTATATTATCAAACTATTGAACTTTTTGCAAGAGTGTGGTAAGGTTTTTGTGTAAGTAAAGTTTAATTAATTCACACACCTTTCTAATTATCCTTGTCCGTCTTGGGCGGATTGATGTAAGGTGGAGGTTTCCCACTTCGCTCCGATGTTCATCGGAACTACGCGGGACTAAAGAAGGAGAAGTAACGTGGAATCACCAACTCTTCGCGAAATGCTCGCGGCCGGAGTTCATTTTGGTCACAAGCGGGCCAGATGGAATCCAAAAATGGAGGAATTTATTTTTGCCACTAAAAATGGCGTTTCAATCATTAACTTGGAGAAATCCAAGGCGATGTTAGAAAAAGCTTTGCAGGCAGTAACCGATGAAGTCAAAGCCGGAAAAAATGTAGTTTTTGTTACCAGCAAACGCCAGGCCAAAGAAATTGTTAAAGAGGCAGCTATCAGTTGCGGAATGCCGTATGTAGTAGAAAAATGGCGTGGTGGTACACTAACCAACTACGAAATTGTTTCAAAAAACTTTAAAACTTTGAAATCATTGAACGATCAAATTGCCAGCCCGGAATTTGATAAAATCTCCAACATCGAACAGAACAAAATTAAAGAAAAAGCAGCAAAACTCGAGCGAATTTTCGGTGGACTGGCTGATTTAAAAAAGCGCCCAGATATTCTGTTTCTTATTGGTGCACACGATGAGCAAATCGCTCTAAAGGAAGCCAAAAATCAAGGAATTAAAGTGGTCGCTTTGGTGGACACAAATGCTGACCCAAGGGAAATTGATTGGCCAGTTCCAGCTAACGATGATGCTACAAAATCTATTAAATTAATGGTTGATACATTTGCTAAAGCAATTGCCGAGGTAAAGCCCGCAAAAACTGAAGAAGTAAAATAACAGATTGGCCCTCCTTTGCTCGAATTCGTCTCGAGGACTACGATCCTCGCAGCCGAAGGCTCGCTACGGTAGGGCGAAACAAAATACTATATTAAAATAATTAATGAAGTTTCGGAGGTAATATGGAAATTACAGCAAAAGAAATTGCAGCTTTGCGAGAAAAAACAGGGCTACCGATGATGGAAGTTAAGTCAGCCCTTTTGGAATCCAATGGTGATGAAGATAAGGCCATTGAGATTTTACGAAAGAGAGGGATGACTAATTCTAATAAAAGGGCTGACCGGGCAACTGCAAATGGCGTTATCGACTCATATGTTCACTCTGGTCGAATCGGTGTTTTAACCGAAGTTCTTTGCGAAACCGATTTTGTGGCAAAAAACGATGATTTCAAAAATTTTGCTCATGAGCTTTCACTTCAGATTGCCGCAACTGCGCCTAAATATGTCAAAGCGCAGGAGATTCCAATCGAAGAGTTAGAAGCTGAAAAGAAAATCTATGCCGCTCAGGCAAAAGGTTCTGGAAAACCGGAAAATATTATCGATAAAATTGTTGATGGAAAATTAGAAACGTATTATGCTTCAGTTTGCTTGCTCAATCAACCATATTTTCGCGATTCTAAAATGACAATATCTGATTTACTAAATGAGTTTACCGCCAAAACCGGCGAGAAAATTGTCATCGCCAGATTTGTCAGATTTGATCTCGCTTGCTAATCACACGGATTTTTGACACGGAAATGGCACGGATGAAGAAAAATCTGAAGAAAGATGTTAAGATTTTATTAAAGGAGCTGCCATGATTAAAGAAGTAATGAAAACCATCGGTCCGAAGATGGACGCAAGCATTGCTAATTTTGAATTGGAGCTCAAGAACATTCGTACTGGTCGTGCTAGTGCCGGGCTGGTTGAAGATATTGTAGTATCCTATTATGGGGCTAACACTCCTTTGAAACAAATGGCTTCGATTTCGGTTCCGGAGCCGACAATGCTAGCGGTTACCCCTTGGGACAAACAGTCTTTGGGCGATATTGAAAATGCGATTAAAAATGCTGAACTTGGATTGTCGATTGTAAATGATGGCAACGCAGTTCGAATTTCTTTGCCGCCACTGACTGGAGAGCGCCGAGAAGAATTATCAAAACAAGCGCAAAAATCAGCCGAAGCTGCCAGAGTAGCGCTACGGAATATTCGCGGTGAAGCTTGGGAGAAAATTCAAAATTCCTTTAAAAATAAGGAGATTTCTGAAGATGAAAAATACCGTGGAGAAAAAGAATTAAACGAATTAATTGAGAAGAAAAATAAATCAGTTGAAGAAATTTCAGCTGCAAAGATTGCTGAGTTGAAAACCATATAATGAATGTAAGCCCACAGATCTGTAACACTGATAAATCACAGATAGAAAAAATCTGTGCCGGATCTGTGTAAAAAATCAGTGGACTTACCTCAATATAAACCTTATGACTTTTCTTACTATAATACTATTCATTTTTATCCTCGGACTACTCGTTTTTGTTCACGAGGCCGGGCATTTTGTTGCTGCCAAATTATCAAAAATCAAAGTCGAAGAATTCGCTTTTGGTTTTCCGCCAAAAATTTGGTCAATAAAAAAAGGCGAAACGGTTTATGCCATTAACGCCATTCCGATTGGTGGTTACGTTAAAATGCTTGGTGAATCAGAAGAAAGCCAGAGCAAAAGATCGTTTTCAAAAAAGAAGCCGGGAGTAAGGGCAGCGGTTTCGGTTGCCGGAGTTCTAATGAATGTAATTTTGGCCTGGCTAATTTTAACTATTGGTTTTGCCGTTGGCATGTCGCCTTTGGTTTCAACGCCTGACTCAATTCCAGGCAAAAAATTATCTACATCGATTGTGGTTGCAGATGTCGCGAAGAATTCTTCCGCCGCCACCGCTGGTTTGAAACCGGGAGATGATTTAATTTCTGCTTCTACAGCTGGAGAAATAGTAACAAAGTTTGATTTGGCAAAGACTGTAACTGATTACACAACAACGCATCTCGGCAAGAAAATTGAAATTGTTTACAAGCGAGATAATCAAGAAAAGTTAGCCGAGGCTACTCTTTCGAGTGATCCAACAAGTCCACTGGGAATATCAATGGTCGATAATTCAATTATTAGAACTGCTTGGTATTGGTCGCCAGTTGTCGCACTAAGGGAAATAGTCAGAATTATAAAAATCAACCTGGTTTTTCTTAAGTCTTTTTTTGCCCAGCTGTTTTCTCGTGGCCAGATTTCTAAAGATGTTGGCGGTCCGGTAGCGATCTATATTTTTACTGGCATGGCAGCCAAAGCCGGGACAATGGTTGTGCTACAATTCATAGCGATATTATCTATCAGCTTAGCATTAATAAATATTTTACCGTTTCCCGCACTTGATGGTGGAAGGTTGTTATTTATTGCCCTGGAAAAAATCTTTAGGAAAAAAGTTGTGACTGAAAGTGTGGAAAATATCATCCATATGGTTGGTTTTGCCCTGATTATTCTATTTGCTTTAGTGGTGACCTATAAAGATGTCGTTAACTTAATTATCAAAAAGTGACGCCGTTACGTCATCCTGAGCTTGTCGAATGGATCTAATTCATATAATATAAGTTTATGAAAGCTTCAAAATATTTTCTGAGAACGTTTAAAAATGTTTCAGATGATGAAAAAATTATTTCAGCAATTCTTCTAAAGCGCGGCGCTTATATCCGTGAATCAGCAGCTGGCCGTTTTTATTTTCTGCCTCTAGGCCAAAGAGTCCAGCAGAAAATCATGGCAATTATTAAAGAAGAAATGGATTCTGCCGACGCACAAGAAATGCTGGCGCCTGTTTTGCATCCATTGGAATTATGGAAAGAGACAAATAGAACTAATACTGCTGGTTTTGAGTTAATGAAAATCAAAGATCGTCGGGGTGCAGAGTTTGCTCTTGGCGGTACTGCAGAGGAAATGTTTGTTGATCTTGTTAGACAATACGATGTTAGCTATCGTGATTTGCCATTTCATTTATATCAATTTTCTCCGAAATTTCGTGATGAAATGCGCGCTCGAGGTGGGTTGCTTCGTGTTAGAGAATTTTTAATGAAGGACGGTTATTCTTTTGATAAGGATGAAGAAAGTTTCAAAGCTGAATATGAAAAGATGAAGAAGGTTTATACTAATATTTTTAAGAAGATGGGATTAGAAACTGCGATTGTCGAGGCTGATAACGGGTATATTGGCGGAGAGTATTGTCACGAGTTTATCGTTAATTCTGAAATTGGTGAAAGTAAATACTTTACCTCAGAAGACGGATCGTATTCTGCCCATGAAGATGTCGCTAAGTTTAAAAAAGATACAAAAAATGAAGATGATGAACAGAAATCCTTAACCGAAGTTGAAGCGGTTAGAGGAACAACCATGCAGGATGGTGTAGATTTTCATAAACTTCCTCTTTGGCAACAGATTAAAGACGTGATGTTTGTCGACGAAAAGAATCGATTTATTCTAGCAATTATTCGCGGCGATTTTGACGTCAATGAAATGAAACTTAAGCACTTAACTAGTGCAGCAACTTTGCGCGCAGCCACTGACGAGGAAATAAGAGAAGTTCTTCAATCTGAGCCAGGATTTATCTCTCCAGTTGGAATAAAAGAAAAAATTGATAGTAAGGCAGAATTAATTATCGTTGCAGATGATTCATTGAGAACAATTTCAAATGCTTACGGTGGCAGCAATAAGAAAAATTTGGATCTTTTAAATATAAATATTGGTAGGGATTATCAGCCTGACATTGAGGGCGACATTGCTTTGGCAGAGGCCGGTTTTGAATCAGCTATTGGCACTGGAAAATTAGTTGAGAAACGAGGAATTGAAGTTGGAAATATTTTTCAATTGGGATATCATTATTCAAGCAAAATGAAGGGCGCTACATATACTGACGCTGATGGGAAAGAGAAACCGTTTTATATGGGCTGTTACGGAATCGGTATCGGCCGGACAATGGCAACACTAGTTGAGGTTTATAATAACCAAAAAGGTATTCAATGGCCAAAATCAGTTGCGCCTTTTGCAGTTGAAATCATTTCCTTGAATAAAAATGAGGAAGCGGAAAAGTTGTACCAGTCATTGCGAGCGGAGCGTGGCAATCTTATCGATGAAGTTCTTTATGATGATCGAGAAACTTCTGCCGGTGAAAAATTTGCCGACGCTGATTTAGTTGGCGCACCAATCCGAATTATTGTTTCGGAAAAATCCCTGGTTGCCGGTGGTGTGGAAATTATCGATGGTCCAAAAGTAGAAGTTGTTGAAATGGAAAAAGTGGCTGATTTAATAAAATAATCACTTTGGATTTTGGACGCAGTAAATTTTGTATGCTGGAAACGCACGATCGATACAATCCAGCATACAAAATGAAACGAATATTAAGAAATTACTTGAGTGTCATTGTGAGTGATGAGAAATCTTCCGAAAGTGACCCTGCGGGAATCTGTTTGGAGATGAGATCCTTCGGCAGGAAACCTCAGGATGACAAGCCATCTTGAATAAATTTTGTTCTCGAGATATAATTAGCGCGATGAAATTGTCGCGTCGTTGCTGTTTGTTTAATATTAAAAAAGCGCGACTCAGTTATGAGTCGCGTCCTCGGTTAGATTTGGCGGATGCTGTCGCACTCCAACGTGCGCGGTAGGTCCGACGAATCCTGCCAAGACAGGTTCGTGCCTGAATGGTTGTCGCGCGTTAACGCTGATGAGTGCATCGAGCCACTCTTCGGTACCGAACATCGCTTCCAGATCGTCAATTGCTGCCATAGCTGACACTCTCCTGTGAAGAATATGACTGAATGTTATCAAACTATGTCAATAAAATCAATCGAAAAATTAAAATTACACTATTTACCGACGGGGTCGGGAGTTTATCAGTTCTATGATAGCGCCGGCAAGATTTTGTATATAGGTAAGGCGAAAAATCTTCGCAGCCGGGTAAAATCCTACTTTCAAAAGTCCGAAGACTTGTTAGAAACCAGGTCGGAGGCGATTTTTCAAATGGTCGGCCAAGTTGCGCGAATAAAAACCGTCGAAACCGATTCAGAAATTGAAGCTGTTTTTCTGGAAGCCCAGTTAATCAATCAAATAAAACCAAAATATAATTCGCGGCAGAAAGATGACAAAAGTTTTTATGTGATTGAAATTTCCAAAGATGAAGTTCCTCGAGTCGAACTTCGTAGAGTGAGAAACGTCGATTTAAAGAACAAAAAGTTTTATTATTTTGGCCCATACCCGTCTGGGGAAATTGTCAAACGAGCACTACGAATTTTGCGCAAAATTTTTCCTTTTGCCAATTGTTCAGAAACAAAATTCAAAAGGGTGGAAAAGTTATGCAAAGCCTGCTTATATGGCGACATTAATTTGTGTTTGGCACCTTGCGTCGCATCATCGCCGGAAGTTAAAGAGCAAATCGGCTATTTGAAGGATTTTCTCTCCGGCAAAAAACAAAAAGTTATCCGGTCGTTATCAAAAGAAATGAAGTCGCTGAGCCGTATGAAAAAGTATGAAGCTGCGGCCATTATTCGTGACAAATTATTTGCACTGGAACATTTAAATCGATACTCAATTGGAATGAAAGATTCATTTGATGATTTTCGAAGTGGCTCAATTTTTGCCAGGATTGAAGCTTATGACATTTCAAATATTGGTGGAGATTTTGCCGTTGGTGCCATGACGGTTGTGTCACTTGGAAAAATTGAAAAATCGGAATATAAAAAATTCAAAATCCGAACGGTTTCTGGATCGAATGATATTGCCATGATGCAGGAAATTATCCGTCGCCGGTTTTCTAATAATTGGTTGCACCCGAATCTTTTGGTAATCGATGGTGGAACGACGCATTTAAAAGTGGTCAATTCAGTATTATCAGAGCTAAAAATTTCCATCCCGGCAATTTCGATCGCCAAAGGACCAGACAGAAACAAGGACGAATTTCATTATACGACGCCGGAAATTGGACAGTATTTCCTTAAAAATCCGGAACTAAAAAACTTCGCCATAATTGCTCGCGATGAAGCTCATCGATTTTCCCAAAGTTACTATCGAAAATTACATAGAAATTCTCTAACAAATGGATCTTAGAAAAAATATAAAAAAATGGTGGCTGTCGATCGCTTACGACCCTGCTGATCCAAGATATGGTCGGGGTGAAATTAAAATTGTTGCTATCGGCGGTGGCACGGGAATTTCTAATTTGCTTCGGGGTTTGAAAAAATACTCCCGGGACATTACGGCCGTTGTTGCCATGTCAGATGCCGGCAAAAGCTCCGGTGTGATTCGCAAAGTTTTTAAAACCTTGCCGCCGGGAGATATTCGCAAATGTTTGGCGGCACTATCAGATGAATATCAATTGCTATCGGAGGTTTTTGAATATCGATTTCCTAGCGGTAGCGATTTCTTATCCGGTCACCCGTTGGGAAATATTTGGTTGGCGGCATTAATCCAGAAGTACGGTTCATTTGAAAAAGCGATTGATGTTTCACATCATCTACTGGACATTGTTGGCAATGTTTATCCGTCGACTTTGGATAATGTCCAATTGGTGGCTAAGTTTGAAGATGGAAAGCAAATTACAGGTGAAGATAAAATCCCGCTTGCTGGCAAAAGAATCAAACGGGTGTTTTTTAATAAGGCTGGTGTTCGGGCTTATAGAAAAGCGGTGGTAGCTATTAATGATGCTGATTTGATAATTATCGGTCCGGGTAGCTTATATACTTCGGTAATTCCCAATTTGTTAGTGCCGGGAATTGCAAGCGCGATTAAGGGTTGTCGTGCAGCGAAACTTTTTGTTGCCAACTGCTCAACTGAACGTGGTGAAACTGAGGAGATGACGATCCCGGATCACATACAAACTGTGGAGAATCACGCCGGCAAAGATTTATTCGATTATGTGCTGGTAAATAATAAAATTCTTAGACGATCAAAAATGACCTCAAAATTAGGCGAGGTAAATAATATTACCTACGGTGAGAAAAATTATCATCAATATAAAATTATTTGTTGTGATTTAATTGATCGTAAATTGCCGCTTTACCATGATCGGGACAAATTGGCGAAAGAAATCATTTTACTATATAATAGTGTCAAAGAGAGTAAATGAAAGGAGAAATATGGCATCGACTACACGGATGTCATACACACGGATCAAGCACTGATAAAATCATAAGAAGGAGAAAATATGGAAAAAGAAAAGGAAGAGGGAAAATTGGTCGGGGAAATTACTCATTTCTTCCCGCATGTTTCGGCTGCGGTTTTAAAAGTCAAGTCACCACTCAAAGTTGGCGACAGAATCAAAGTTGTTGCACCAGGTGGCGTAGAGTTTGAACAGGAGATTTCGTCAATGCAAATTGACCGCAATGAAATTGAAGAAGCCAAGGTGGGCGATGAAATCGGCTTGAAAGTCGACCAGAAGGTTCATGAAGGCTGCAAAGTTTATATTCTTTAAAAGAAATTGGTTAACAGGTTAGGAAGCCAGTTTAGAAATTGGAAGTGGAAATAAGAAGTTGGCTGGACAAATTCCCAATTTCTATCTTCCAAACTGGTATCTTTACCCTTGGACAATCTTCTATTTTTTTGAGGGGAATTTATGCGCAGGCCATTAGTTGTTGCTAATTGGAAAATGAACACGAATCTT
The DNA here is from genome assembly GCA_026397235.1 of Candidatus Berkelbacteria bacterium. Lineage (GTDB taxonomy): Bacteria > Patescibacteriota > UBA1384 > XYA2-FULL-43-10 > CAINNR01 > CAINNR01. Next base: position 24,951 of record JAPLVG010000021.1, on the reverse strand, counting down.
TCTGATGCTATCGTTTTAGCGACAGCTATTCGTGATGGAGTGGAAAATATTTCTGGGGTCGAAGTGGTAATTTGCCCGCCAGCAATTTGGTTAGTAGAAGTTTCTCAAATTATTCATAAAGAAATTGGACACTTGGGTTTGGGCGCGCAGAATATTCATTATATGCCGGATGGAAGTTATACCGGTGAGATTTCAGCCGGGATGGTTCGTGATGTGGCAAAATATGTAATTTTGGGTCACTCAGAGAGAAGAAAAAATTTTGCAGAAACAAATGACATTATAGCTAGGAAAACTGCGGTTGCTCTTGATACCGGACTAATTCCGATTATTTGCGTTGGTGAAGAAAAAAAGAGCCAAAATTCTGTGTCAGAAGTTGTGACTCAACTAAAAGAATCATTATTTGGTATAAATAAAAATGAGCTTGATCAAATAATTGTTGCCTATGAACCGGTTCGGGCTGTCGGTGCAGAGGAGCCAGCGACGCCGGAGCACTCTGCCAGAGTAATAGATCAACTGCGTGAAGTGTTATCCATCCAAACACCAATACTCTATGGTGGCGCAATAAATGCCGGTAATATATATAGTTTTGTTCAGCGACCTGAGATTGATGGTGTTTTGGTTGGTCGCGATAGTTTAAATGCTCCGGGTTTTATAAAAATTTGTCGGATAGTTTCTGAATACAAAAGGATGGTTTAATTGAATAGCCCCACTTCGTTCGAATTTGTTTCGAGGACTGCGACCTCGCAAACAAATGATCACTTCGAGGGGCGCCACGAAACTATTAAATAATTAATGTGTGGCGGAGGTTTTATGATCAAGATTGCAATCAATGGTTTTGGGCGAATTGGCAGAGCAGCTGCAAAGATTATTTTAAACTCCGATGACTTGGAATTAGTTGCGGTCAATGATTTAACTGATCCAGAGACATTATTATTTTTATTGACCCACGACTCAACCTATGGGTTATTTGACAAGAAAGTTACGCTTTCTGACAAAGAAATTACTATTGATGACAAAAAAGTTCACTTTTTCTCTGAAAAGGAACCGGCAAAATTACCATGGGAAGCACTGGGCATTGATGTTGTTATCGAATCAACCGGTGTTTTTTTGACTACAGAGTTATGCCGCGATCATATCCACGCCGGGGCGAGAAAAGTTGTCATGTCAGCGCCAGCAAAAGACAAGGAAACACCAACCTATCTTTTGGGTGTCAATGCCGACGAATATCAAGGTGAAGATATTATTTCAAACGCTTCCTGTACAACCAACTGCATTGCGCCAGTTATTAAAGTTTTAAATGATAGTTTTGGTGTCAAACAATCGTTGATGACCACAGTTCATTCATATACCGCAGATCAGAATTTAGTAGATAGTCCGCATAAAGATTTACGGCGAGCGCGGGCGGCGGCAATGAATATTGTACCAACGACAACCGGTGCAGCGAAAACCGTAACAAAAATTATCAAAGAATTAGATAAAAAGTTTGATGGGCTAGCGATCCGTGTTCCAACGCCGGTGGTTTCGTTGGCTGATATTGTTGCTGTTACTGACCGGCCAACATCCATCGAGGAAATCAACAAAGCTTTTGAGATTGCTGCGGAATCTTCGATGCGGGAAATCTTGGCAGTGACATCAGATCCACTTGTGTCCTCGGATCTAATTGGCAACACTGCGTCATCAATCGTCGACTTGTCGCTGACAAACGTCATCGGTGGAACTTTGGTAAAAGTCATCGCCTGGTACGACAACGAATGGGGCTACTCCTGCCGGCTTGTCGAAATGGCAAAAAAGGTTTCGGAAAAATAACTATGGAAATTATCAGTGCATTAAAAGAATCCGGTCTCGTTGGCTTAGGCGGGGCAGGATTTCCGACTTGGCAAAAGTGGCAAGCGGTCAAAAATTCTCCTGAGGTCAAGCGGTTTGTCATTTGTAATTTATCCGAGGGCGAGCCGGGAGTTTTTAAGGACGAATATATTTTGCAAAATCATCTACCAGAGCTGATTGCGGGGATATCTTTGGCTAAAGAAACCGTCGGTGCCCAGCGAGCATATGTATTTTTAAATGACAAATACCGAAAATATCTGCCTAAAATTATCAAAGCAGTAAAAGACAAAAAGATAGAAGTCTTTATTGATACTGGTCGCTATCTTTGTGGTGAGGAAACAACGCTGTTGCAGACGATGGAAGGCAAATTGCGCCAACCGCGGCAAAAACCGCCATACCCAACCGAAACTGGCCTGTATGGTTATCCAACGTTGATCAATAATGCCGAAACTTTGTATCGCGCCTATTTAATTTCACAAGGCGAGACAGAAATGAAAAGATTCTATTCAATTTCCGGTGATGTTATCGATCACAAAAGAGTAGTTAAAGAAAAAGTTGGGGCTAAAATCAAAGAGGTTATCCTGCCGCGATATCTTGATAAAATAAATTTTGTTCGAATCAGCGGACCATCTGGGTTTTTTGCCAGACACGAAGATTTTGAGCAAATAGTTTCCGGAACTGGAGCGGTAGAAATTTATGGAAAAAATCGAAGAATTATCGAAGGACTTATCGATTCAATGGTATTTTTGAAAAACGAATCATGTGGTAAATGTACGCCTTGCCGGGAGGGAAGTTACAGGATTACTGAACTGCTAAATAAATTAATTACAACGGCAAGCCTTTGGGACCGCAAAGAAATTTTGGAGTTAATTTCTGTCATCGCCAAAACTGCCGGCGACTCCAGTTTTTGCCCACTTGGATTATCTATAGCCAGACCGGTAAATTCGGCAACAGAAAATTTTAAGCAGGAGCTGATCGGTGAGTAAAATTTTTGACATAAAAATCAACGTTAAAAAATATAAGGCATCATCAAGTGATACTATTTTACAGATTGCGCGAAAAAATGATTTGAAAATTCCAACACTATGTTATCACCCCGATTTGCCGGTTGGTGCTAGTTGCCGTTTGTGTCTTGTGGAAATTATTAATGAAAAAAAATCACAAATAGTTACAGCTTGTTCAACAAAGGTTTTTGAAGGGATGAACATAAAATTAGATACTCCACGCGTTAAATCTGCCAGGAAGATAAATTTGGAGATGCTTCTATCTGACCATATAAAAAAATGTGGAGAGTGCAATTGGCATGATAATTGCGGGTTAAAAGAATTGGCTCGCGAATTTGGTATTAAAGAATCTAGGTTTCCTGAGCGTCGCCGGCATTTTAAAACTGACGCTAAAACCCCATCAATTTTTTGGGATTCGTCAAAGTGCATTGAATGTGGAAATTGCGTTTCTGCCTGTAATGAAATTGCCGGGCTAGCGAATATTGAAAGCAAATACCGCGGGCACTCGATAATCTTCGGTCCGGCTGGCGGTAGAAGTTTCGCTGACACTGATTGCGTTTTTTGCGGCCAATGTGTTTTGCGTTGCCCAGCCGGATCATTGCAAGAAAAATCGGAAATCGAAGACGTTGAAAAAATTTTATTGAATAAGAAAAAACAAATACTGGTAGCGCAATTTGCTCCTTCTACCAGATATTCAATTGGCGAATTGTTCAATCTGCCGCCAGGTGTTAATCTCGAATTAAAATTGGTGACTGCGTTAAAAAAATTAGGATTTGACTACGTTTTTGATGTTAATTTTGGCGCCGATATAACCACTGTCGAGGAAGCAGCCGAGTTAATAGAGCGGTTGCAAACCAGAAAAGACGAAACCATGTTTACTGCTTGCTGCCCGGCTTGGGTTCGCTATGTTGAGACTTTTCATCACGACTTAATTCCCAATCTAACAACAACAAAATCACCAACTCATTGTTTGGCACCAGCGGTAAAATCATATTTTGCTAAAAAAATTGGTATCCGCCCTGGGCGGATAAAAATTGTTGAAATCATGCCCTGTATTGCCAAAAAATATGAAGCCAAGCTACCGGAAATGTGCCAGACATTTAATCCGGAAGTTAATTTTGCTCTAACTGTTCGCGAGGCTGCTAGAATTTTGAAAAATAAAAATATTGATTTACCAAAACTCGCTGATAGCCAATTTGATTCACCGCTAGGGTCGTCATCTGGTGCCGGCGCAATTTATGGCTCATCGGGCGGGGTGATGGAATCAGCACTTCGCACAGTAGTGGCAAAATTGTCTGATGCAAGATTGCCAAAATTGGAATTTTCTGAAGTTCGAGGAATGAGCGGTGTTAAAGAGTCATCAGTAGATATCGATGGTGAAAAACTTGAGGTTGCAGTCGTTTCAGGTTTGAAAAATGCCGCAAAATTACTGGCTGATATGAAATCCGGAATAAAGCGCTATAATTATGTTGAGGTTATGGCTTGCCCGGGTGGCTGTCTTGGTGGTGGCGGGCAACCGATACCAACTACGCCTGAAATTAGATTCAAAAGAAGCGCAGCGTTCTATACTGACGACCAAAAAAAGAAAGTCAGGCGAGCACATGATAATCCTGATATAATTAAACTATATCAGGGCTTAGACACAAAGCCTTTAGGCCCGCTGTCCAAAAAATTATTTCATCGAAAGTTTACTTTGAGACGGCCAAAATTAAAAAAGGATAATAATGCTAACTAAAAAAAGAAAAAGGTTATTGCTTGCGTTATCTTTGGTGTTTTTTTATCTAGTTCTCGGGACATTAATTTTTTCCTATTTTGAGAATTGGAGCATGGTGGACTCTTTCTACTTTTCCACTTCGACTTTGATGACACTGGGTTATGGAGATTTTGTCCCGACTCATAGTATTACAAAGATCCTGACATCTATTTTTGCACTAGCTAGTGCTCCGGTAATATTATTCGCATTATCTATACTTGCAGAAAATTATTTTAGAAAAACTTTATCGTTATTATCCAAAGAACATCTCGAAGAAGAGATTCAGAAAATCTTAAGTTTAATTAATAGACGCGAAGACACCACAGAAAAAAATTTAAAAAAAGAAATAGAAGAGTTTAATAGTTCCAAATCATGAAATGTATAAAGGATGCAAAACTTGAAGACAAAACAGTATTTCTAAGAGTTGATTGGAATGTTCCCTTAAAGGACGGAGAAATTGCTAATGATAATAGAATCCGAGCAACTATTCCAACCATAGAATATCTTCAATCAAAAAATTGTAAAATAATTATCGGGACTCATCTTGGCCGGCCGGATGGTGAAGCTGTCCAGTCACTATCAACTAAAATTCTAGCCAAGAGATTTTCCCAGCTTCATTCGGGAAAAGTTATCGCCACGGATTATGTCATCGAATCAGCTGTTAAAGCACAAGTCGAAAAGTTGGAACCAAAAGATATTTTAGTTCTTGGGAATTTGCGTTGGTACAAAGAAGAGGAGGAAAACAATTTATCGTTTACTAAGATATTAGCGTCATATGCCGATATCTATATTAATGATGCGTTTGCAGTCAGCCATCGCGCCCATGCTTCAATTGAAGGTATTACTAACTTTTTGCCGAGTTATGCCGGGTTGCTTTTAGAAAAAGAAATTAGAATGTTGTCAACTTTAAGCCAAAATCCTAGACATCCATTTATCATCGTTTTAGGCGGGGCAAAAATTAAAGATAAACTTGGTTTGATCAAACAATTTGCAGGTCCAGCAGATAATATTTTAGTTGGCGGCGCAATTGCCAATACTCTCAGATTTTATCGGGGTGATGATATTGGAAAAAATTCTAAAATTGAAAACGACATTGAATCCAATGTTGAAGAAATTTTCAAAATCAGCGGTGAAAAAATGATTCTGCCAATTGACGGCAAGATTAAAGATCAAAATACTTTGGATATTGGCCCGAAAACTATTGAGAAGTTTAAAGAAATTATTGCTGGTGCCAAAACAATTTTTTGGAATGGAAATATGGGGTTTTCTGAAGATGAAAATTATCAGACTGGGACAATGAAAATTGCCGAAGCAATCAGGGCAAATCAATATACCAAAATTGTTGCCGGCGGTGATACGGTTGGTTTTTTGGATTCGCATAAAATGCTTGATAAATTCACTTTCGTTTCAACCGGCGGCGGGGCGGCGTTAGAATTTTTAGCTGGGATAGAGTTGCCAGGATTAAAGGTTTTGGGCTATTATAACACCAATGGATGACTAATTATCTAAATAACTAATGACTAATAAAACCGATTCGTTATTCGTCATTTAGACTATTCGTTATTCTTAGGTGGAGGATTCATTATGTTCACATCACTTCGCGAATTATACAAAAAAGCTGAAAATGACGATACGGCAATTGGCGCTTTCAATACTAACGATTTGGAAGTAACGCAGGCGATTGTTTCTGCTGCGGAAAAAACTGGATTGCCGGCAATTATTCAAACTACTCCGTCAGCAATTGAATACGCCGGGCTGCGGGAGCTTTTTGATATTGTTAAAGATTTAATCGATGAATCAAAAATTCCCATGCTTATCCATTTGGATCATGCTAAGAAAATTGATTTAATTGCTAAATGCTTAGAGATGGGTTATAGGTCAGTGATGTTCGATGGCTCGGACTTACTCTACGAGAACAACGTGTCGGAAACAAAAAAGGTGGTTGATTTGGCTCATAAATACGGTGCGTGTGTTGAAGCGGAGGTTGGCGTAGTTGGTCGTGGTGAGGAAGGTAGGGAAAAAATTCTGGCTAAATATTCAGATCCAGATCAAGCAGCTGACTTTGTTAAACTTACCGGTGTTGATAGTTTAGCTGTCTCCGTTGGAAATATTCACGGTGCTCCGGAAAACGAGAAATTAGATATTGAACTGTTGAAAAAAATTCGCGGGTTGGTTTCCGTCCCCTTGGTTTTACATGGCGCGTCTGGAGTTACTAGACCCGATATTGCAGCAGCAATAAAAAATGGTATCCGAAAAATTAATATTGATACTCAACTTCGACATGCTTTTAAGGAAAGTATAGAAAAGCATATTAATGATTCCGGCAAGGATATTAGAAATTTTCTTTCAGATGCAAAAGATGACGTAGAATCTGTGGTGATGAAAGATCTGAAACTTTTTAATGGTGTTAGATAAAAGGTATATTCTAACACTGACTTGGCAACACTGACCAAACACTGACAAATGCAACCAGTCAGTGAAAAGTCAATGTAGTATTGTCAGAGTTCGAATATTCAATATTATTTTTTAATCTATGTATGATGTTGTAACAATTGGCGACGCTTTTCAGGACCTATTCGTTTTTTCGGCTGATTTTAAAGTTTTGCCGGATAGGAGTTTTAGATCCGGTAACTCTTTGAGTTTTGACTATGGCGCAAAAATTGATGTTGAAAAAATTGAATACCATTCTGGTGGATCTGCAGTTAATACCGCCATCTGTTTTTCTAAAATTGGTCTGGAAACTTCAATTTTATCTTTTATCGGTAATGATTCACCAGCAGAAAAAATAATTTCTGAAATTGAAAATTCTGGAATTTCAACCGATCTTTTAAAAAATGATTCACAGCCGACAAACACCTCGGTAATTTTGAGTCATGATGGTGATCGGACTATTTTGGCTTATCATGGCGATAGAAATTTTAACGATTTAACATTAGCCAAAAGTCTAAAAGCTTCATGGTTTTATTTGTCGCCAATTGGAAATGAATCAGACCAATTAGAAAATAAATTAATAGAAAATATTGCCAAAAATGGCACAGGACTAATTTGGAATCCTGGTCCATCGCAGATTAAACAAGGAGCAAAAGCCAATCGGCACTTGTTGCGGCTTTGCAATATTCTAATATTAAATCGCGAAGAGGCTTTGAATTTTTCCGGTTGCGGAAAATCAAAGACCGATGATTGCCTGAAGTCGCTGCATGAAATTGGAGCAAAAATTGTTATTGCGACTGATGGAAAATATGGCGCAAAGGCTTTTGACGGAGAAGTTTTTTATCAAATTGATTCATCGCCTGATAAAAGAGTTGATGCCACCGGCGCTGGCGATGCTTTTGCTAGCTCGATGGCTGCAAGAATTATATTAGAATCTGGCAGTGAAAAACCTCAGAGTTTTTTGCCAAATCGGGAAGTGATATCAGAGAGTTTGAAATGGGGAATTGTAAATTCCGGTGCTGTTGTTAGTCAAGTTGGCGCTAACACCGGGCTATTATCGAAATCTGAAATTATTGAAAATTCGGGAAAACTGGTAAAATTAGAAGCAAAAGTATATTCTTAAAATCAATATTATTCTTCGAACGAAGTTAGAAGTTAGTTCTCGCTGATGCTCGAACGGTAAGTTAGAAATTAAAACAAAAACAAATATAGAGGTTTTTGTTTTTTTATTCGTATATTAGCTAAATTAGTATTTTAGTAGGAGCCGAATAATGAGGCGGCATATTGCAATTTTTATAGGAACTGCCATTGAGGATATTTTTTCTTGCAAAAAAACAATCGAAAGCCGATTCTCTCAATCGCGAGTTTTGCCGTACGGTGAAGTTGCCAAGGATGATATTATTCTTTTAAAAAAATCTGGCGGAGACATACTGGGACAAGTTATAGTTGATAATGTTCTCTATTATGACAATCTAAAATCGGCAATGGTTATTTTTTTGCGTCAGCAATATGGAAAAGAGTTAGTGGTAAGTGATAAATTTTGGCATGCAAAGAAAAATAGCAAATTCGCCACAATAATATTTCTGAAAAAACCCGAACGCTTTGTTTTCCCATTACAATTCAAAAAGCGCGATCGCCGACCATGGTTGTTGGTGGATAAAAAAAAGCCGTGAGACGACTCACGGCGGTGAACACTTGTCTGGTTCGAGATCGATGGACTCGATCTCATCTGGCCTGAGGGGAACTGGCTGACCGTTACCCTTGAGTGAAATGATGACTTGGGAACTATCAGACTCTTTCTCGACGAACCCTCTATACACTCGTGGATGGACTTTCCCTGTGGCAGTCACTCTGACATCGGTCTTCTGTCCCTTTAGCTTCAGTAACTGTTCGACCATCGCAATCTGCTCTGTCGTCGGCATCAGAATCCTCCATGGCAGTGTATGTATTGCTGTATCCGTATCCAACTGGAACCTTGATCATCAGATTAATTCCTCCTGTCGTATATAATCGTATATCGTATTAAATCGTATGTCAAATATTTTCATTTGACTTTATTGGTTCAATGATATTTAATATATCCAGACGTAGTATTTTTGTACATTTCTTTTATTCGTCATTAGCTATTAGAATATTAGTTATCCATTTGTGCCATGACAATCGAAAGAGAAAAACTTACTGTTACTATCAAAAAAGAGCTGTTCAAGAAAATAGATGAAATTATTGATGGTCGCAAAATTCGTAATCGCTCCCATGCAACGGAATTTTTAATCGAATCTGGTTTGGGCATTGGGAAAATTACTAAGGCAATTGTTTTAGTTGGTGGTGAGGGAACACGACTGCGACCGTTTACCTATGAATTACCGAAGGCTTTGTTGCCGATTCATGACAAACCGATGGTTTTGCATGTACTGGAGCAACTAAAATTACATGGGATAACCGAAATTGTTCTGGCAGTTGGCTATAAAGGCAAAAAAATTCAGGAGTATTTTGGCGACGGATCAAAATTTGGACTCTCTATCAAATATGTTGAAGAAAATAAGCCACTTGGCACTGCTGGACCACTTCGTTTGGCGAAAAAATATCTGACCGAACCGTTTTTCATTGTTTGGGGCGACATTTTGTCGCATTTAGACCTGACTGATTTCATGTATTTTCACAAAGAGCATGGTGGATTGGCGACGGTGGCACTGACAACGGTTTCCGACCCATCACGCTATGGTGTGGCGATGTTGAATGGTAATAAAATTATCGGTTTTATCGAGAAACCGGAAAAGGAAAAAGCGCCGAGTAATCTAATTAACTCCGGCATGGCAATTATGGAGCCGGAAATAATTGAAAAGTATGTTCCAAAACGGGGAAAAGCTATGGTTGAATATGACATTTACCCCAAGTTGGCGGCCGAAGGCAAACTTTTTGGCTACCCTTTCCAGGGCCAGTGGTTTGATACCGGAACTCATGAAGCCTACGAAAAAGCAATTAAAGAGTGGAACAACACGGATTTTTAACACGGATTTTCACAGAAAAATATCAATTTTTTTATATTCAGATTTGTACTGATCGGTTCAAATCTGAATTTTGTAATTAATGTAGAAAAAAGTAACTGCTCACTCGTCATTGCGAGCCATCGAACAAAGTGAGAGGCGCGGCAATCTCTATCGGATAGATTGCTTCGTCGTTCCTCCTCGCAATGACAAGGCGGGTGAGCAATTATGTGGAAAAAATTGGACAAAAAAATAATAATGTGATATAAAAAATACATAATACTGTCCGCTGGAGGTTTGCAATGAATACGCCACGTTCCAATAGTTGGAAAGGGCAGACGCCGAAGATGGCAGCGGCCGCAAAGGAAGCCAGCCGGCAGTTGGCATCCAGGGACGTTTTGATTCTTCGGCTGAACGGGGTTTCTGTCAGTCCCACCATGTAGTTGCCGAGCCAGTGGCGACCCGACCAGATATTGGTTGGGCCGCCTCTTTTAATTTCGAAGCTATTTTGCTAAAGTGAATTGGTAAATATTGGAATCATTACACAAAAGATCTCTCGACTTTGCTCGGGATGACATAAAAAAGGAAATTATGAAAGTCAAAAAAGAAGATCTAAAAAAAGGAAAATTCAAGCTAACTATCACCGTTGAGCCGGCTGAAATTGTCAAGTATTATAAATTGACCTATGATAATTTGGCCAAAGATGTCAAAATTGCCGGGTTTAGAGCCGGAAAAGCGCCGCGAAAAATGATTGAAGAATCAGTTGGGATCACTCGGCTGCTGTCGGAATCACTTGATTCAATTATTCAACAACAATATGTTTTGGCAATTCAAGAAGAAAAAATGATTTCGGTTGGTCCGCCAAAAGTTACAATTTCAAAATATCCAAATTGGGGTTTGGAGATATCAGAGATCGAATCGGAGCTAGTATTTGAAGCCGAAGTCGAGGTTTTACCGGAAGTGAAATTGAAGGATTTTTCGAAAGTTAAAGTTGCAAAAAAAGAGTCGCAAAAAATTACCGAAGGAGATGTTGAAAAAATTATGCTTCATTTGCGCCGACAGAAAGCAACTTTTACTGAAATTGATAGACCAGCTAAAACGGGCGATCGGACAGAAATTTCCTATCAAGGTTCTATTAATAAAGTCAAAAAAGATTCTATGTCGGCAAAAAACCATCCTGTAATTTTGGGTGAAAATACTTTGATTCCTGGTTTTGAGGATCAAGTTATCGGGATGAAAAAAGATGAAGAAAAGAAGTTCGAGATTGAATTTCCAAAAGATTATCATTCCAGGGAATTTGCAGGAAAAAAAGCCGAATTTGAAGTAACTTTGGTTGATATTAAAGAGGTGAACTTACCGGAGGCTGATGATGCTTTCGCCGCCAACTTTGGACATAAAAATATTGCAGATTTAACTGACGCAATTCGCAAAAGCTTGAAGGATGAGGTTGAAACTAAAGCTCGTCAAGAATTAGAGTCCGAGGTTTTGGAGAAAGTTTTGCCATTTCTGACCGTCGAAGTGCCGGATGGTTTAGTCGACCAGGAAATCGATCGGATGGTTACAAACATGTCAGAGCAGATTGAAAGTAAGGGGATGAAACTGGATAAATATCTGGAGAGTATTAAAAAAACCTTGCCAGAATTACGGAAAGATATGTGCCAAGTGGCGGAAAAAAATATCCGCATTGGATTTTTACTCGGCAAAGTTATTGAGCAAGAAAAAATTGATGCCAAAAATCCGGAAGCCGGAAGAATCGCATTGGATAGTATTATAAAGAAAGTGACAAAATAATTGATCGTTCGCTCTCACCGAATTGTCTAGGCGCTTTTCCAGCCCTTTCTGGCGAAAGAGCTGGAGCGCCCACAGGGTCACCTTCGGAAGACTTGCAACCGTCGAAATTCGGTGAGAGCTCACTGATTAACAAGTTTTAATAGGTAGGTAAATCGTGAAAACGAGTTTTCTAAAAATTCTAAAGAAGAGAGATTTCTCGCGACTTTGGACTGGACAAATCTTGTCGCAGATGGTTTCCAATATGTTGACCTTTGCGCTTATTTTACATATTTACGATCTTACTGGCAGTTTAACTACGATATCACTGGTGATGATTGCTACAACTGTGCCTTCAATCATCTTCGGGCCGTTTTCCGGCGTCATCACTGACCGGGTACATTACAAAAAAGTTTTGATCTATACAAACATTTTGCGTTTTTTAGTCGCACTATTATTAATTCCTGCAGCTCACAATACTTTGGCGATTTTAGAAATTATTTTCTTAATGGCGGCCATTACCCAATTCTTTGCTCCGGCGGAAATGTCATCCATTCCATTAATTGTCGAACGTGACGAAATAGTTGCAGCCAACTCAATTTATATTGCGACACTTTATGGGTCATTAATTATCGGTTATGGGATCGCTGGTCCAATCTTGGGGTTAATCGGTTCAGGCTGGTTATTCGTTTTAGCCGCAATCGCTTATCTTGTCTCGGCTTTTTCAATTGGCTCAATGTCCAATTATGACCAGAAAGAAATTGGCCATAAATTAACATTGTCCAATTTGGCCAGCAGTATCAATTCGGTTTGGGCGTCGACCAAGGAGGGTCTATCCTACATAAAAAATAAAGAGAATGTCCTCAACCCAATGATAAAGTTATCAATCGGTTGGGCGATGCTAGGTGCGTTCATTGTAGTATTGCCGGGTTTTGCACAACACACGGTCGGTATCAGCACTAAAATGGCTGGGTTGATTCTCATCGCTCCGGCGGGTATCGGCATGCTATTGGCGTCCTATTTATTAAACAGACATAAAGAGTGGACAAAAAATAAAATCATTATCACCGGTTTTGTAATTTGTGGCATCACTCTGCTTACATTGGCACTTTATAATCTCTATGCTTTTTTGAGTTTTTCAATTTTAATCGCCATCGTACTAATGATTATTCTCGGCATGGCTGCAGCTTTTGTCTATATTTCGACTCAATCATTGCTTCATCTAAATTCAGAGGGTAAAATGCGCGGCCGGGTTTTTGGCATTTCAGCCATGATGATTAATTTGGCCATGGGATTACCGGCACTTTTCATCGGTGGTATCGCCGACCTAACATCGCCAGTCTTCACCTTAATTCTTTTGGCATTGGTAATTATGATCTATTCGGCGATTTTGCTTTTTGACGAAGAGTAATCTTGACATAATGTTAAGCAAACTTTACAATTCAACTACACGGATTTTGCACACAGATATCCACGGATTATATTTTAGTAAAGGAATAATATGACGTATTTAATACCAACCCCACTTCGCCGAGGCTACGCGGGGCAAGCAGTAATCAATTTAATGGAGATCACATGTCTTATCTAATACCAACGGTAATCGAGAAGTCTGCTTTTGGTGAGCGAGCTTATGATATTTATTCAAGATTATTAAAAGACCGGATTATTTTTTTGGGCGGAACAATTGATGATGGTGTTGCCAACACTGTCATTGCCCAACTGCTTTTTTTGGAATCCGAAGATCCTAAAAAAGAAATACAAATGTATATAAACTCGCCCGGTGGCGAAGTTTACTCTGGAATGGCAATATTTGACACCATGAATCATGTCAAACCAAAGGTCTCGACAATTTGCATCGGCTTGGCGGCATCAATGGCGGCGTTTTTGCTCGCCGGTGGCGAAAAGGGTATGCGATATTCATTACCAAATTCGAGAATTCTAATTCATCAACCGTCGGGTGGGTCTCAGGGCCAGGCGTCGGATATTAAAATTCAAGCCGAAGAGATTTTGAAAATTCGCGATGAGATGAATCATATTTTGGCTAAAAATACCGGCCAGAATATTAAAACTGTTGAACGTGACACTGATCGCGATTTTTATATGCGTGCTGACGAAGCAAAAAAATATGGCATCATTGATAAAGTTATTAGCAAGCGATAGGCATTTCTGTTAGTATAATAGTATGAAAAGACGAGGGGCTTTTACACTTATTGAACTACCTGTGGTGAGTAAGCGCGCATTTACGCTTATCGAACTACTTATTGTTATTGCGATTATCTCAATTGTCAGTGTTTTTATTATTGTCAGTGTCAGAAATGCTCAGTCTCGTGCTCGTGATGTTCAGCGGGTAGCCGATTTGGCAAAGATAAATTCGGCGGTTCAATTATATTATCGGGAGAATGGATTTTATCCGCCAACACTAAATGTTTTGGTAAGTGGAAAATATTTAACTTCGATCCCGACTGATCCGAAATCCGGAACTTATAAATATTTACTTAATTCTGCTGGTGTCTCCTGTTACAAGATATTAATTACATCAGTGGAAAATCCAACATTGAATCAATACAAAAGTATTATTGATGAAGTAAATCCAGCTGCTTGGTCGGTGTACTCCCTGGGTTGCAAAATGCTCCATTGATTATTTAACCATTTGGCGTTATCATGAACTCACTAATTATGAAAGGAGTTTTTTATGGCAATTGATCAACGAACTAAAAAATTAGCTAAATTAATCATCAACTATTTTTTGAAGGTCAAACATGATTCAAATGTTATTATTTCTGGTTCGACAGAAGCAGCTCCTTTTGTTGAGGCTCTATATGCAGAAGTATTAAATGTTGGTGCGCATCCAGTTTTGCGTTTGAGTTTGCCAAATCTTGGGTCGATTTTTTACAAATATGCCAAAGATCATCACATTAAAAAATACCCTGACATTTTTGATTACACGGTAAAACATGCCCAATACTTTATCGGAATTTCGACTGATACAAATACCAGGGAAATGACCAATGTCGATCCGAAAAAAATTGCCGACAGGCAAATTGTCACTCGGCCAATTACCAACTATGTTTGCAATGAAAAAGACAAAATTCGCCGATCATCTGTCGGTTATCCTTGTTCGGCCTTAGCACAAGAAGCAGAGATGTCGTTGGCTGAATATGAAGATTTTGTTTTTGGCGCGGTGCTACAAGATTGGGACAAGTTGGGCAAAGAAATCAAAAAAATCTCAGCCAAATTCAGAAAAGGCAAACATGTGCATTTGCTGGGAAAAAATGTTGACCTTCAGTTTGATATTCGCGGTGAACTCGCTCAGGATGATTTAGAAGGCGACAATGTTCCTTGCGGCGAAGTTTTTATGGCGCCGGTTCGCAATTCGGCAGAGGGCTGGATTCAGTTTGACTATCCGGCAATTGAGGCTGGCAAGGAAGTAACTGATATTCGGCTGGAATTTTTCAAAGGAAAAGTAGTCAAATTTTCGGCATCCAAAAACGAAAACTTTTTGAAACAAATGTTGGAAACCGATAAAAATAGCTCCTACATTGGCGAATTTGGTATCGGTATGAATCCAAAAGTGACAAAATTTACCAAAGATTTATTGTTTGATGAAAAAATTGGCGGCACAATTCATTTGGCGCTCGGCATGGCCTATAAAGACAACGGCGGTGGCAATGATTCGGCAATCCATTGGGATATTGTCAAAGATATGCGCAGGGCTAAAATTATTCTTGATGGCAAAGTCGTGCAGGAGAGTGGAAAGTGGAGGCTCTAATATTATAGCCGTCTCATCATCAGCCGACATCCCGCATCTGAATCTCAGATTTAAAGTGTGTAAATGAGAAGTGAAAAATTTAGTTTTTTTTTGATATACTATAATTGGTGAGAACTTTATATACCAAAAATATTTAATTTGCAGGAAGAGGGGAAATGATTAATAAATTGTTTTTTAATAGAAGATTTTTTTCAATTATTTTACCTGCGGTTGTCTTGATGC
Source organism: Candidatus Berkelbacteria bacterium (assembly GCA_026397235.1). Taxonomy (GTDB): domain Bacteria; phylum Patescibacteriota; class UBA1384; order XYA2-FULL-43-10; family CAINNR01; genus CAINNR01. Next base: position 9,198 of record JAPLVG010000021.1, on the reverse strand, counting down.
TTGGTGTCGGTGGATTATTTGTGGCTGCCAAAACTGGGCATTTAAGTTCGTTAGCTGATGACTTGGGTTATCAAGGCCGAGTTTTAGTTCAGGTGAATTTTTCTCAAGAAGGCAATATTAACAATGGAAAAGTTTCTTTGAGCAGGAATTCTGATATGTCCTCTGTAGTTGACGAAAAACTACTTGGGCAAGGGATGTCTCCGGACGAAGCATATTTTTACAACCTAACATATACTTCATATTATGCCTCTGCTAACTTTATTGTTTTAGGCAGAGACGGCGGAGCTTATTCGTGTAGAACTCCAAGTCCTCAGAGAATTGCAATTAACCAAGACTATCAGTTTGTGAATTTGCCGGCCCAATGCACCCAAATTGGCTTAGATGGAAGTAAAGTTAGTTTTTCGGTGACGGAAAAAGGTGGAACTCAGAACTCAGGCGAAGTCTCTTTGAGTGGAGTAAATGTTGCACTTGCAACTAATCCAACTAAAAATTGCTCAACCAGCAACTTTGGCCAATGTGATATAGATGGAGTTAGTGGTGGTCAATACGACGTAACGCTTTCTAAATTCGGCTATTCATTAATATTACAGTCAATTTCTGTCGACAGTGATCATAGATTTTTTAAGTATTCCATGGTCAAGCAAACCACTCCAATTGCAACAGGTGGTATTGTGGGAATGATTACTGGCAACGGGCAACCTCTTGTAGGTACAACTGTGACTGTGACGACTGACCCGGTATCATATGAAACCAGTTTTGATAGTTCTGGTGGTCTCAACTACAGTATTTTATCTATTCCTATAGGCTATTATTCTGTTACTGTGGCTCATACCAATTATGCATCCCAAACAAAATCTGGGATTATCGTTACCAGTGGAAGAATTACATCGGTGGATTTTGATTTGCAAGAAAAAGCCGAGGATTCTGCTGGTAACTTGGAGGGATTAGTTTACACGACTGACCAATCATTAAAGCAAATGCCTGTTAGTGGGGCGGAGTTAATAATTAGCACTGCACCGTACAAAAAGACAGTTAGCACAAGTAATAATTCAACTAATTATTGGTTTGGTGGCTCGGTCTTTTCTTCGACATCTGAATTTCTTCCAATCGGTTACTATTTTGTTACTGTTAAATCACCTGAATACACCACGGTAACGCAAACTGTCCAAATTAAACCAGGCGATAACAGATTAAATATTGAATTAAAGAAAGTCGTGTTTTCCGGATATGGTTCGGTTACCGGCAATGTCTATACTATTACCGATGGTGTTAAAAAACCGGTCAACGATGCATCAATAATTTTAAATGTTGTAAATCAACAGATTGTAAAAACAACCAATGGATTATATAGTTTTGGTCATGTTCCGGCAGGATATTACCAAATGGTTGTGACCCATCCCGACTGTCTTGGTGAATTTAAGACAATAACAGTAGCTGTCAATGGGACATTACAACTAGATATCGAATTGAAGCTTAAATCGACTCAGACTGGTACACTTTCCGGTAAAATTATTTGGAATCCAGATGGCTTTTTAAGACCAGCATCAGGTGTAACTCTTGAATTGAAAAAAGGTTTAAGTGGCCAAACAATCCAACAGGTCATTTCAACAGATACTGGTTTTAGCGGTGATGGGATAGCCAACTTTATCTTTAAAGGTGTTCCGGTTGCTAATGATTATGTTATTAAATATTCTAAACCGGGTTTTACAACCGATTATTTTCTTAATAATGTTTTTGCAAGAGCAGGTGGCGACACCTGGGTCGGAGAGCAATCTTTAAATTTAGATTACTCTGCTGATTTTGGTTCGCTAGATGCAAACTTTAAAGAGTTGATAAGCGGTCAATGGGTCGATACTAGTTTACCTGTTGATGTTTGGATAAATACTTCAAATAACTTCAAACTTACCGGTAGCAAGGGACATTATGGAGCAAGGCTTCCGTCTGGGTTTTATTTATTAACTTTTAAAATTCAAGGTCAGCCGGAAGAAACTTGGCCGATTAATATTACTCGCGGAGTACCGGAAACTTTTGAATGGAAAATTGGCGAGACAAGTTTTGGTTCGCTTTCAGGCAAAGTAATATCGAAAATCACTAATCGAACTTTAGTGAATGCTACGGTTGTTATTTACACTAATCCAATTCGGATTGCTAAAACTGATTCCAAGGGAAATTATAGATTTGATAATGTTCCGGCCGGCAGATATCGTGTGGTGGTTACAAAATCCGGTTTAGTATCTCAGCGAAGAAGTATTTATATTGGCAGAGATCCAGTGGTATTTAATTTCAGACTTCTTGGTCTATAAAGACAATCGAAAATTTAAAAAAAGCCGGATCCTAGAATCCGACCGGTAGTGCTAGAGTCGTAACGCCCCCAAAATCGGGGTGAGGATGTTTGTGGCTGGCGACTGCTTCGTCGTCGTCTTGTGTCCAAGGGTGTTCTGGACCGGGTTCGTCGATCAAATCATCGTCGGTAACAATCTTTACAGTGACGTCACTGGGCTGTTTTTTCTTGGGTGTTGACAATTTGACCTCCATTCCTGTGCTTATTTATATTATAAAAGCAAAACAGAATTGTTGCATCGAGTAAAAAATATCGAATAATGATCTGTCTCTAAAATTAATCCAGTAAAGAATATTCTCAAACAGTTGACTTTTTGAAAATCTTTATTTATACTTAATACACAAAGGCTTATAACTGAAGAGATCGATTACAAGTTGTTTCAGAATTGAAACAATCTTGTCTTGTCTTTCAGTTGTTGCAAGCGTTCTTTAACAGCTAAATAGTGGTAATTTTCGTCGTCAATTTTTTTTGAATTTGTATTTTAGAGCTAATTCAAGCTCACATTTATTTGAGAGTTTGATCCTGGCTCAGGATTAACGTTGGCTGTGCGCCTAACACATGCAAGTCGAGCGCGCTGCGTTTCACTTAGCTCCAGCAATGGATAACGAATAATCTAAATGACGAACAACGAATGAGAATTCGTAATATTAGTCATTAGTTATTTGGACAATTAGTCATCCATTCATGAGCTGCGCGAAGCGCAGCAGCGGCAGACGAGAGAGTAATAGTAAGGAACTTACCCCCGAGTGAAGGATAGCTAGCCGAAAGGTTAGGTAATCCTGCATAATCTGTGCCTCACTATCGTTCAGCACCCACCAATGGATAACGAATGGTCTAAATAACGAATAACTAATAAATCAGAAATTCGTCATTAGCCATTTGGATAAATTAGTCATCCATTTGTGTTCGTGCCGAGCGGCAGCGAGGTACAGCAAAGCCTTCGGGCGCTTGGGGAGAGGCCTTACTCCTATCAGCTAGTTGGTGAGGTAATGGCTCACCAAGGCGATGACGGGTAGCTGGTCTGAGAGGATGATCAGCCTCGATGGGACTGAGACACGGCCCATACTCCTACGGGAGGCAGCAGTTGGGGATTTTGCACAATGGGCGAAAGCCTGATGCAGCGACACAGCGTGAAGGATGAAGGTTTTCGGATCGTAAACTTCTTTTAGTGGGGAGTAATCTTGAAAGTACCCACTGAATAAGGACCGGCTAACTACGTGCCAGCAGCCGCGGTAATACGTAGGGTCCGAACGTTATCCGGAATTATTGGGCGTAAAGAGTTCGTAGGTGGTTTTGTAAGTTGGGTATTAAATCTATCGGCTTAACCGATAAACTGTACTCAATACTGCAAGACTTTGTGGTTTGCAGGGGCAGATGGAATTCATGGTGTAGCAGTGGAATGCGTAGATATCATGAAGAACACCAATGGCGAAGGCAGTCTGCTAGGCTCTCCAGACACTGAGGAACGAAAGCGTGGGTAGCGAACGGGATTAGATACCCCGGTAGTCCACGCCGTAAACGATGCACACTAGGCATTTGGAGTATCGACCCTTCGAGTGCCGAAGCTAACGCGTTAAGTGTGCCGCCTGGGTAGTACGGCCGCAAGGCTAAAACTCAAAGGAATTGACGGGGACCCGCACAAGCGGTGGAACATGAGGTTTAATTCGATGCTAAGCGAAGAACCTTACCAGGGCTTGACATCTATGGAACTTCCAAGAAACTGGAAGGTGCCTTAGGGAACCATAAGACAGGTGCTGCACGGTCGTCGTCAGCTCGTGCTATGAAGTGTCCCGTTAAGTCGGTTAACGAGCGCAACCCCTGCTGTTTGTTGAATTTTTCAAACAGGACTGCCGGCGTTAAGTCGGAGGAAGGTGGGGATGACGTCAGATCAGCGTGGCTCTTACGCCCTGGGCGACACTCGTGTTACAATGGATAGTTACAAAGGGTTGCAAAACAGTAATGTTAAGCTAATCCCATAAACCTATCCTCAGTTCGGATTGAGGGCTGCAACTCGCCCTCATGAAGTCGGAATCGCTAGTAATCGTAGGTCAGCCATACTACGGTGAATACGTTCTCGGGTCTTGTACACAAATTAAAGACGCATGGCAGTTTATTACGCCAAGTGGTGCAAATCCACTCCCCGTTTCGTCAACGGGACGTAGTTTAAAGCAGGTCCAACTCCGTGAGGAATGGACTAGAGGGCTTAATGACAATTTGCAGCGAGCTTTCTGTAAACAAATATTGACTTATGCTTGGGTGGTTGTGTCATAGGGAAAATATTATTAAAATGTTGCTCGATGTAGAAAACGGTGTAATAAATGATCCATGGAGATCTTGTCTTTGCAAACGCATTTAAGGACAAGAAGTCAGCTTGTTCATAGTAGACGTTGAAAAATGATGATATTATATTGTCATGACGCGGCGTCAAAGGGACAAACCTAAGATTCTTTCAGTTGATTACTTGGTTGGTTTAACAGATGGTGAAGGTTGCTTCTACGTAAACATTCGTCCAAGTAGAAGTAAACAGCCGTACTCAACCGTCAACCGTCGAACTTCATTTTTATTTAAAATTAAGAGGTGACCATTTGGAGCTTCTTAATAAAGTAAAAGAAAGTTTTGGTTGTGGTGCAGTATATCATCAGTCTGAAAGTAGAGCCAATCATTCGGAGTGTTTTCGTTTTGAGATAAATTCTCGCAGAGATATTTTCAATACTCTTATTCCGCTTTTTGATAAATATCCTTTGCAAGGGCCAAAACAAAATGATTACCTTCTGTTTCGGCAAGTCGCAGAAATTGTTCGGGACAAATCCCGATTGACAGCAACTCAAATTGCTAAAATCGGAAAATTGAAGAGAAAAATGAATCTTGGGGTCCGCCGAGTGTGGAAAATCCGCTCGCTCGGTGGAAACGCGAAGAAGCGTTATCTATCGCAATCCGCCCGTCAAGTCAGGAAAGCCGGTAACATCTTAAGTGCCCAACAGGGTACCACGGTGGGATCGGTGATCAGGACTAAGTCGTAAAATTGTTGCGACCTAGCGAAGTAATTTGCTAGTAAAACTCGACTGTATCGGTGAACACCCTTATAATGTATATTATGAGGACAATACCGAGGGAAGTCGGCCGAAGTGGTATTCGGTTTGACCCCGTAGAGACTACACGTCGACGCCTAAGTAAAACCACGAAGAGTGAACTCGAAATGTATATTTTGGGAGCTCTTCATGATGCCACATTCAATCGGATTCATAAAACTTTTCGTTTTAGTCAATCATCAACTGAGTGGTTGGAATTGATTAAAGAAATTCTTACTAGACTTAGCTCAAAAAGCTGGATCTACCGAGAAGGAAAACAGCGAAACGTTTGGATTCTCGAAACTTCTGCAAAATTTATCAAAAGAAATGCTGAGAATGATGCAGAAAAGATAGCTTATATTCGAGGATATTTCGATTCTGAAGGTGGTATGCCAAAGAATGATCGCCATTTTCTTTACTTTCAGTTTTGTCAGAAAAATCAATCTGACTTGGAAGAGGTAAGAAAATATCTGATTGATATTGGAATCAAATGTGGAATAGTCCACAATCCAAGTAAACAAGTTGATGATAACTACTGGCGTTTCTTTCTTTCCAGGACTTCGCACAAAGATTTCATGAATAAAGTAAATTCGTGGCATCCAAGAAAAGCGAAGCAAATGGAACTTAGGATGAAGATATAGTCCATGCCTATTGGTAACAGTAGGACTTGCATGAACAAGGTATCCCTATCGGAAGGTGGGGATGGATCACCTCCTTTCTAAGGAGATAGGCTGATATAAATCATCAGCCCAAGGGTCGAATGTAAATCGATCGCAAGATCGAGTTATGATAAGCGACGAAGTTGCCACTATTTAGCTGTTAAACTACACGGATTTTTTGCACGGATAAAACACGGACAAAATCCATGGAAATTGATTCGCAGAAATGCGGATTTTTTTGTTGAAAATAAAAAAACTCAGATTAAAATCTGAATTTTCTGGTGGGCATGGGAGGACTCGGTCACGGATATCCCGATGCTTCGGGATTCCTCGACCCCGTCTCGGCGCCAGTCGCGCCTCCGCCTTTCGAGTCACTAATCTTCACCAAGTTCTATCAGCAATAAATTACTAACACAACTTGGTGGTCTATTCTGGAAATAGTTCGAACCCCAGTAGTAAAGCAAAGCTTACTACGGGGCACGGTGCATTTTGACCCGAAAAATTTGGGCGAAAAGCTTCCGAAAATTCCCGACTGAATTCTGAACTTTGACAATTTCAAGTTTTTCTTTGGCGACTTACACCACTAGAGAAATCTAAGCAGATTTCTCCTTTGGAGACAAATTTTTCTTTAGAAAAAAAGTGAGAAGAGCCAGACGGGCGCTTCTCACATGGGTCGGTTGCGGTATTTACCGCTGGACATAGCGGAAGCCACAGTCCAGGCACAAGAACTCGGGTACATTCCAGTTGTTTCGTGGTCTGGGCATATAGTCGCCGAGCGGCCGTTCGGCGACTATGCGGATATTGGCCGCTGCGCACTTCGGACAACAGGAAAGGCTTTTAACCCCATCCTTTGTACCCTTCTCCAGACCGCAAATGCGACACTTGAGGCTGAATCCCCACGATGGTACAGGCGACCAGAAAACTCCAGGGGTTCCTGTCTCTTTCAGTCGTAGCTGTGCCTGCGGACAGAAATCATGCTCACAACTTTCCTGAATGTTATGGATCTTTTCCTTAGCCTGCTCAATCTCGTCGCGGATTAGGTCCACAGCATTGGGTTTGCGACTGACCAGCTCCAGATTGGTGCCCACGGTCTGTTTTCTCCTTTTCTCTTTCTCGAATGCCAACCAAGCATTACGACTTGCAACATAACACAGAACAACAAAAAAATCAATCATTGCTGATTGAAATTCATAAAAATTTTCTTTTACAAATCCATTCAAAATCGAAAGTGGCAAATTATCCCGAAAACTCCCTACAAACTCGTCGCCGAGTCCGCCAGCTCGGCGAAAACGGGAAGCGAAAACTTGATTTTTCCGTTGTGGTGGGCATGGGAGGACTCGAACCTCCGACCCCGTCATTAGAATCGTAAATTATTTTTATAATGGTGGGCGTACATGGACTCGAACCATGGACCTCGTCATTATCAGTGACGCGCTCTAACCAGCTGAGCTATACGCCCATGATAAAAATAATTTACTCTTGTTACGCTTTGTCGCCCTGCGGGCATTATTATATCTTGTATACAGTGACGTGCTCTCTGCCCCGCACCGAGCTTTGCTCTGGTGCTGGGGTAACCAACTGCCCCGACGATTTGAATAATGTCGGGACTCCGACCTAAAGCGTCGGAGAGCTACATGCCCGCTTACAATAAATAATACTAGCAAAAAGCTCTCGAAATTTCAAGGTTGCTAAGCACGTCATTTGTTCATCGTCGATTTGCCATCGGTTGCGTATGACCACTCGGTTGGCAAAAGTTTCGCCGCATCCTCAACATTTTTCTGCAACTTTTCCGGGACACTTTGTCCTGGTCTAACTAAAATTAGAAATGCCATTCGAAAATCTTTTTGCGAATCTTTGGCTAACGGCTGACGATCTTCCCCAGCAATTTTTAGAATGTCATTAATTGAAACTTTGGTTTCCTTCGCCGTGACAGCATAATCACCAGCGGGGGTTATTTGACTATTTGGCAAGGCCCCGCCATAATCTTTTATATCTGTTAGTAATGTAAAATCGGATTTAAACTCTTCTTTGCCCATTAAACCCATTAAATACAAATCAAATGGGTGGAATTTCGGTTTTTTCAGTAGCGACGATTCATAATAGCCACCGCCCATGTTTGTCCAATGAGTCGCAGAATCTAAAACATCGACATTATCTCCGGGCATATCAAGCCCTTTTGACCAATGTTCGGTATAGCCATCTTTTAATGGCAAATCGGAATTATAGCAACTACCATTGACGCCATTACTAGTCAATCTGTCTGTAATATTTAATCCCATAGACGTTGACCAATGATGAGCCGTTTCATGCATTGTTGTCGTGGCAATTTCTTTAGCATCACCCCAAAGATCATAACTTGAATCGTCATTATAAATAAATTTATTAATGCCTAAAAGTTTGTTAAAACTGCAATATTGCCAAAAACATTTATCCTCAATTGGTTTACAAATGCCCTTAACATCATTTTTCATGCTAGTAGCGTTGGCGACTGTGTCTCCGAGTGTTCCGGAAATTGGAAATGTCGGAAATATTGTCAAAAAATCATAGTTATCGGGATATTTGTTGTAAAATTCATCGGTGATTATTTGCAGACTATTATTAAACTCAATCAAATTATCACTTGTTTCTAAAACATAAATATTATTCGAATTTTCCTTGCAATCTTTGCAACCGCCAGCTAAATATTTTTTTGTTGGAGCAGTAGGGGAATGGAAGAAAACAAAATAAATGATTATTCCAACAACTATCAATGGAATAAAACCGATAAATCCCTTTTTATGCCTGTCAATATTTATTCTCATCAGTCATATTCTACCATGTTTTGTTTGAGTTATATATTCATCACTTGATGCTGGAAAATCACTCAGAAATCAGCTATAATCAAGCTCAAAGGGGCCATTAGCTCAGTTGGTAGAGCGCGCACTTGCCCTGTTAAATAGATGGGCCGATAGTTCACCTGGTAGAACACCGCATTCGCATTGCGGAGGTAGAGAGTTCAAGTCTCTCTCGGTCCACCATTTTTTTACATTTATTTATTCGAGAACAATGAGAAAATATCAAACCAAAAATAATAAGCTTGTTTGGGCTGGGAAAAATGTCGAGGATCTGGCAACAGAATTCGGCACTCCAC
>JAPLVG010000011.1 GCA_026397235.1 Candidatus Berkelbacteria bacterium | reverse complement strand
CTTTTGTGCAGTTGCGACATTTAGCTCCTTTTCTTTAATTGTTTAGATTAAAGTTTAGAGCAAAAGTGCAAGTGCAATTTTAATTTGGAAATATGGGTGTTTTAAGCGTGGACAGGTGCAATTTTAATTTTGGGCTAACAACTCGTCTTTCGATGTTGACAAATATTGTGATATATGATAACATAACCGCAGTGATTTTATCACGCGAGAGGATGATGAAGATGCAACTAGTTAGTTCTTTCAGTGATCAGCACACGGAACTGGCGAGGTTCCTCAGGGTTGTTGAGACCAGACTAAGAGGCTACCCCGCAGATGTTGTTTCTGCGGAGTTCGCAAGAGTAGTCGCCAACAGACGAGGCGAGGAGCTCTGGCAGTTTCTACGAGAACATTACCCGATCAAGGATAGCGATCAGGTGAACGCTTTCGTGCTCATCCAGGACATGAAGCCCGCAATATCAGCTTTCTACACCGGACCAGCGCGACGCTCATCGAGCGAGCAGAAAGGAGACCTGGCACTGCGACTGGCCGAAATGCTAGGTCAAGTAGAACAGCAGCCATCAATGGCCCGAGCAAAACGATGGGGACGTGTGACGAAGTCATACATCTACGTATCGTCTGGGATGGCATACTTTCGCCTGAGGATTTTCGACACCACGGGGTACCCAGAGCTGCTCATTAGGTGGAACAGCAAAAGCCGGGTCCCCGTCCACCATCGCCATCTCACGATCGAAAGACGCGGTTGCGTCAAGTTCGATAGTAAACTCGCAGAAGAAGATGTCGTCGCAGCAATAGACAGCTTCCTGCTTGGCTACTATCGAGATCCCAGCGAGCCGCAGACCAAGTAGAACCGCGCCCACACCGGCGCGGCTTTTTTTATACAGAACTATTTTTCTATTTCTACAACTTTATTCCTAGAGGTTAGACCGGAAACAATATTTATTGAAGTTTTTGAAATATCAAAATGTTTTGAAAGCAGCTTGATGAGTGCGCAGTTGGCCTCGCCTTCTTTCGGGCGGGCTCGCAACCAAACTTTCAGAGAGCCATCGAGAGCTGGTTGGATTTGCTCAACTTTTGCAGATGGAATAACTTTGATGTTAATTTTCATTTGTCACTGGTTATTATTTCACTACTATACTACGTAGTTGAGTAGTGAAAAATTAATCATTATTCGTTGTCCAACGCCTGGTTTACCAACTTATCAGCCAATTTATTTTCTTCTCGTGGAATATGGACAAACGAGATATTCAACTGCATTTGCGCAATCATTTGCCGAATTTGAGCGATAAAAAGTTTTAAATGATCCTGTTTAATTTTATAATTGCCATTAATCTGCTCAACCACAAGTTGCGAGTCTAGCCGACAAATTACTTCCTTTTTGTCAATATTATTTTCTGCAAACCATTTAGACTTAAGTAAAATCTCCAAAGCTTTGATAATTGCCTGGTACTCGGCTTCATTATTTGTACCGCGACCAATACATTCCTTATGTTCGTGGATAACCTCGCCTTCAGCGTTGAAAAAAACCACGCCAACCGCTGCTGGGCCAGGATTTCCCCGAGATCCACCATCTGTATTTATGTAAATTTTGTCCATTAAATTCCCAGTCCGATTTTTTTCTTCACTTCCGCCAAAGTTTTTTGCGCAATCGGCTCAACCGATTTCGCACCGTCAGTAAGAATTTTTCGCAGTTTATCTTTATCGGCAATGATTTCTTTGTACTTCGCCTGCTTTGGTTCCAAAAATAGAATAATTTCTTCTGCCAAAGCTTTTTTGAAGTCACCGTAACCTTTGCCGACAAAATCGGCTTCCAAACTTTTAATATCACGACCGGAAACGCCTGAGAAAATGTTGAGTAGATTTGTCATTGCCGGCTTGTCTTCGCGGGCAACAATTTCACTTCCAGAATCTGTGACCGCCCGGCTGATTTTTTTCCGGATAAGTTCCGGGCTGTCATCAAGCGCAACATAATTATATTCTGAACCTGCCGACTTCTCCATTTTTTTCGCTGGATTATCCAGCGCCTTAATTCTTCGAACACTGGCATCAATTATTGGCTCTGGAACAATAAAAGTTCCTGAATATTGGTTGTTGAAGCGAATTGCCAAATCTCTCGCTAGTTCCACATGCTGTTTTTGATCTTCGCCAACCGGCACATCAGTCGCACCATATAATAGTATGTCTGCCGCCATTAATATTGGATAATCAAAAAGCCCAACAGAAACGCTGTCTTTCTTTCCTTCTGACTTTTCTTTGTACTGCGTCATCCGACCAAGTTCACCCATCGTCGAAAAACAGTTCAAAATCCAGGCCAGCTCGGCGTGTTCCGGCCGCATTGATTGAACAAATATTTTTGATTTTTCTAAATCGATGCCACAGGCCAAATACCAGGCAGCGATATTCAATATATTTTCCGATAATTTTTCTGGTCGCTCAACTGTGATTGCATGCATGTCTACGACGCAAAAAATTGATTCATCAACTTTGTACTGCAGATCAATCCACTGCGAAATAGCACCAAGATAATTCCCCAGATGCAAGATGCCAGTTGGTTTAATGCCGGAAAAGATTCGTTTCATATTACTCCGTAAAATTAATAATGAGATTCTAACACGGATCGACTACACGGATGGCCACGGATTGGAAAATGTTTTGTCCGCGCTTATCCGTGTGATAAATCCGTGCACAAATTACCTTTTATTTTCAGTAGCTTCTGCCAGTAATCATTGTCCGTAAATCAATTTTTGCCCGATGACGTGCAGATTTGGCGTCATAATTCTTCGTTTCTGTCGTCATATTAAGTTGAATAAACGGAGCTTGTGAACAGCTTGAATTATAGCAAGAAAAACCAGAAATGTTTAATCCACCAATCTCAACATCGTTATTATTTAAGTCTGAAAAATTATAAGCCGTCGTATCCAATTTATTTGGCAAGGTGGTCTTTAAAAATGTTAGTTTAGTCGAGTCAACACTGGCGTAATCCAACTCTTTATTGTTATGCAGATTATAAAGATAAATTTTTAAACTATTTTGAGCAAAGAGTACAAAACCATCAAAATTACAGTTGCTGGAAACGACGCAGGTAGCTGTTGGCGTTGCCAAAAGATAATTTCCACTACTGTCTTTTTGTAAAAACAAAATTCCTTTGGCTTGTATTGAATTGTCAGTGCTAATTGATCCTGTGCTAATTGCATTGATTGTATCATCGGATATTTGCCTGAAAATTCTTATTCCTTCATTATTGACTTGCGAGCTGACAGAAACCAAGCTCTGGTTGCCGATAATATTGGAAAAAACGCCGGAAGCAATAATCATGGCAGTCGAAAAAATTGCTACCGCGATAAGAATTTCTATTAAAGTAAAAGCTTTTCTAATTTTCATTAAAAACCTCTCTTCCAGTTTGTTAGCAGTTCAGAAAGGTTGACTGAATGGTTACTGCCGTGATCGTCCCAGTCAATATTAACCATTATTCGAATAGCATTTTCCTCAACTTTGTCATTTGGCGCCGGATTAACACCCGATTCAAAAAAATATATTTTTCTATTATATGTTATTCCGCCAATTTTAATATTTTGTCCCGGAGACGAAGCCATGTCAGAAGTCATGGCTATTCTTTCAGATAAACCATAGCAGCTAGTAAAACGACCAGAAATAATCTGATAATAATGTTTGTCGGCGGTGGTGGAAATTATCGGTGAAGAAAGTGCCGGATTTTGATCATTATTGCAAACAAATGTATTCCAATTTGTGGCAGCAAGTCCGTCAATCAAATTACTATCGCGAATTTGTCTACCGCTTTCAATTGCTTCCTGGGCTAAATTGTAAGCCACGGCTTTTTCCCGCGCATAGATAATATCGCCAGTGACAATAAGATTAACGGTTAAAAGCGCTCCGCAAATTAATATTAGTATAGCGCAAGCAACAAGTGTTTCTATTAAGCCAAAGGCCTTTTTCTGGCTGAAAATCTTCATTTGCTATTATTCGAGATTAATTGATAAAAGTTGATGAAGAGTATTGTTAGTGTTTAAAATCAGGGCTTTTTTGATAATTGGACTTCGACCAGCTGTTGATAGCCCAATTTCAATTTTTTGATCACAAATCGTGGAACAGTTGAGAACCTCTGATGGAGGCAAGCCGGTAAAAGTTAATGTTAAACCACTACCATTGTCGGTTGTATTATTTTGATAATTAACCATAATATTTTCGGAGAAATCGACTTTGTCTATTATTGTGGAAGCATCAGCAACAGAGTAAAGTTCAGCTCTTCGACCGCTACTATCATTAATTATTTTTATTTGATATTTGTATACCTGATTGGGATCAGTCGTCCGAGAAAAGTTATCAGGATTGTTTTGTAACGCCCTGGCATAATTAAAAAGGGAAATGAAATTCCGCATATCGCTGTCAACAGCACTTTTTTTTTGATAAACAGAAAAAACCGGAAAAGCAATTCCAGTCATAATTCCAATAATAGCTAGGGAGATCAGAAGCTCGATAAGCGTCATGCCCCTTAATCTTCTTCTTGACATAACTATATCATAGCAAATTTTAAGTATAAATTAACTATTTGGTTGCCCCAAACAATGGAAATTATTGCAGCCAAGATGAGAAACGGGGCAAAAGCGATTTCCGACTTCATTTTTTTCTTCCTTGACGCCATTAACACCAGTCCAGCAATGGCGCCGATAATAAATGATAGAAATAGAAATAAAATTGAGCGATAAATACCAAGCAGAAAACCAAAAGCCAAGCCGATTTTAATATCCCCTGAACCCATCATTTTTTCATTAGAGATACCGACCATAATGCCTAAAATTCCACCGCCGATTAGACCACCGAGAAGGAAATCCTGGACTAGGAAATGAGGATTGAGAAATGAGGAAATGATGACGAAAATTAATAGTAGCCAAGAAAAAACCTCCGGAATTTCCAGATATTTTGCATCATAGACAAAAATTAATAGCGATACGCAAGCAATCAGCAAATAGATAATTAGTTGATAATTAATACCGATTGTTATGGCAAGGAGAAAAAATAGTACCCCGGTAGCAAGCTCAACAATTGGGTATTGCAAAGAGATTTTTTTTTGACAGTTCCGGCATTTGCCCCGAAGAATAATATAGCCGATAACTGGAATTAGATCGTAAGCGGCAATGTTTTTTTTACATTTCGGGCAATATGATCGGCCGGAAATTAAACCTTTCATTTCCGGAAAACGGAAAATTAGAACATTTAAAAAACTGCCAACAAGTAAGCCAAAAAAGCCAAAAATAATATTGAATATCATATGATGATTTTAACATAAAAAAGATTGCTCCAACACTCAGCCGGGGCAATCTTTATTTATACAGGACTTACGCAAAAACACCGAAGATCACGCTTTAGTCGTTCGATTTCACTCAGACCATGAGCAATGTCGAATGGCGTGCTGGAGAACAAACTAAAGTTTGAGCTCCATTGCGTAAGTCCTGTTTATACACAAACAACTTAGAGTGAAGATTATTCTTTTTAAAGCGTTTCTGGCGGTTCGCAACCGGGTTTGGCTGAGTCAAAGGCATCATTACCAGTATTAATCTGAAAGGCTGTGCCGTCTTTTATACACCAATACAAGCCGGATCCGGTTAGACGGCCCAGTAGTGAATAATCAGTTGTTTTATTTACTTTGATCCGATAATTTTCTCCTTTTAATGGACTTTGTGGCAATCGCGCAATTAACCGATTGCCGGCGCCGGCGCCTTTAGCGATTCCATTATCAGTCCACCAAGCAATATTGGAGTAATTGTCTTTGTCACCGCCATCGTTCAGTACTGACCAGGTCGCGACTTCAGTAAGATTACTGTCAATTTTGACGATTTCCAGAGCTTGTGACAGTGAATTCATATCACTTTTAATTTGGGCGTCTTGTGCTTTTTTCTTGGCGCTGTTCAAAATAACAAAAATAACTGCTGCCAAAATACCGATAATTGCGATAACAATCAATAGTTCGATAAGCGTAAAAGCACGCTTCCTCACTACAGGTAGTTCGATAAGCGTAAAAGCCTTCCTACTCTTTTTGTCCTTTTGCATTTTCTCCTCCTAAAATAATATATGTTTAATTAAATAATTTAATTTTTCCGATCGACCGCGGTTATTGCAATTGTGCAATTTGATAAATTGGAACCAAAATGGCAAATACCAGTACTGCGACACCAATTCCGACCAAAACCATCGCCAGCGGTTCAACCAGGGAGTAAACTCCCCGAATGGCATTTTCCGCTTCATCTTCATAAAACTTTGCCAGTTTTTCCAACACTTCAGCTGACTTTCCGGTTTGCTCTCCAACCGCCATCATTTGGCTCACAAGTGGCGGATAAAGCGAATCTTTGGATAACTCTACGCTAAATGATACACCTTTTTGCACCTCTTTGGAAATTCTCTGCAGGGAATTTTTGTAGTAACCATTGATCATGACATTGGAAGTTATATTAATTGACTCCAGAAGTGGCACGCCTGATTCAAAAAGCATTTGGATTGTCCGGCAAAATCGCGCCATATAAACATCGGATGACACCTTTTTAAAACCCGGTATGCTAATCTGTAATTTGGCGTAAAAACTCTTCCCCTGTGTTGTAGCTAAAAAATAGCGAGCAAAAAAAATAATTAATAACAGCACCAAAAGTATCACCCACCAATAAGCGGAAAGAATATGTGAGATTGCGATCAAAAAAGAGGTCGCCCACGGAAGTTGTGCATTGGCATCTTTAAAAACTGATTCTATTTGAGGTACTATTTTTACCAGTAGCAACCAACCGACAGCGATTAAAGCTATGATAATAAACATCGGGTAAATCATAGCCGAAAATAATTTAGCTGATAGACTCTGATCCTTATCGATTTTCTCCGACATCCGTAACATAACAGTTTCCAAATTGCCGGTGGATTCACCTGAACGAACAATATTAATAAAAAGTTCGTCAAAAACATCCGGGTATTTTGCCAATGAAGATGAAAAATTTAGACCCTCTTCAAGATCACGATTGACATTATAAAATATACTCTTTAGGTATTGATTTTCTGTTTGAGCAGCAATAATACTGATTGATTTTGGCAGCGAAAGCCCGGCAGATACCATAGTGGAAAGTTGACTGGAAAAAATTGCTTTATCGCGCAATGAAATTTTTCTTCGAATTCTAAAAAGAGAAAAAACTTCATTGGTTTCTGGAAAAATATCGATTGTAACCAGGTTGTTAGTACGCAAAATTTTTTCTGCAGCCAGAACATTGTCAGCACGAACAACGCCGCCAACTATATCGCCGCGATCATTTTTTGCCCTGTATTTAAATCGCATCATAGTTTTAAATTGAGGTAAGTCTACTGATTTTTACACAGATCAGACACAGATTTTTTTTATCCGTGATTTATCAGTGTTACCGATCTGTGGGCTTACATCCGCTTATGTATTTTAATACACCATCATTTTTAGTGATTTAGGTGAAATTGACCAAGTCAAAGCATCTTCTAGTGAAACTTCACCCCGTGATATCAGTTCAGCCAAAACCTTATCGAGCAAAATCATGCCCTCAGAAGCTGAAGTCTGAATTACATTTGGTATTTGATAAATTTTATTGTCACGAATTAAGGTTCTAATCGCCGGGTTGGCGATCATAACTTCAGCAGCAACTACTCGGCCTCCGGAAATTTTTGGAATTAATCTTTGTGACATAACACCCAAGAGAACCGATGCCAGCTGACTTCTAATTTGTTGTTGTTGATAAGCTGGGAAAACTCCGACAATTCGGTCAACAGTCTGAGCAGCAGAGTTCGTATGAAGCGTTGTTAAGACTAAATGACCAGTTTCCGCCATTGTTAGCGCCGATTCAATGGTTTCCAGATCACGCATTTCACCGATTAAAATAACATTTGGATCCTCCCGCAAGGCGCTTCGAAGCGCTGCAGGAAAACTTTGAGTGTCAGTACCAACTTCCCGCTGGGAAACTAAACTTTTTTCACTTTGAAATAGATATTCGATCGGATCTTCAATTGTAATAATATGCTCGCGTCGTTCGGCATTGATTTTCTGCACCATTGATGCCAGCGTTGTTGATTTTCCATGACCGGTCGGACCGGTTATTATTACCAACCCTTGAGATTGCGAGGTAAAAAATTCAACGATTGGCGGCAAACCTAATTCAGTATAGGTTTTTACTTTGCTGGAAATTAGCCTTAGAGATGCCGCTGGCAAATCTTTTTGCGAATAAATGTTGGTACGAAAACGGGTATTGGCAAATTCAAAAGAAAAATCAACTTCAGTTTTAGCTTTTACCTTTTCTAAAATCTCCGGTTTAGCAATTTCAGACAACAAACTGTTGACTTTATCGAGAGTTAGCGGCGGTTCCGATGTCACAGGCAAAAGCCGGCCATCAATTCGCAATAGTGGATGAGATCCAACAACTACATGAAGATCTGATGCCCCTTTTGAGATTGCCAATTCCAGCAGGCGCGAAAACGCCGGGAATTGCGAAGAATCATTCTGGGTCGGATCCATATTCCCTCCTGATATTTACTTAATACAGGACTTACGCAATGGAGCTCAAACTTTAGTTTGTTCTCCAGCACGCCATTCGACATTGCTCATGGTCTGAGTGAAATCGAACGACTAAAGCGTGATCTCCGATGTTTTTGCGTAAGTCCTATTAATACAATGATACCAAACAAAAACTTATGAAGTCAAACGATCTTCCAGAATGCAAACTATTTTATTTCTTCTGTTTTTGATTCTGATTTTGGAATTTGTTCTTCAACTTGTGGATTTTCAGCTGTTTTTTGACCTGCGGCCAGATCTACTTTTGCCAAATTTGTCGCTTCTCCAATTCCAACCTCACCGGTAGCCAAAAGCACTTCATCAATTGTTGTCAGCCCATCAATCGCTTTTAAGATACCATCCTGTTTCATTGTCAACATTCCAGCAGAGATGGCCGCTGTTTTGATTTCCGATGCCGGCCGGCGAGAGACCGCCAAGTTCTCAATTTGGTCATTCATAACTAAAAGTTCATAAACCCCAATTCGACCCTTATAACCCTCGCTACATTCAGAGCAACCGCGACCTCTATAAAATTGCAACTCTTTAACTCGGGAAAGATCATCCTGATCATTTTTGGGAATATTATTAATTTCTCGCTGCAAAGCTTGCTTTAAAGCCGCGGGAATCTCAATTTTTTCCCGGCATTTAGGACAAATTCTTCTCAAAAGACGCTGAGCAATAATCAAGTTAATGCTGGATGTAATAAGGAACGGTTCAACTCCCATATTAATTAACCTTGGAAGCGCCGAGGCAGCGTCATTGGTGTGGAGTGTTGTTAAAACTAAGTGACCGGTCAGCGCAGCATGAGTTGCCATGGAAGCAGTGTCAGCGTCGCGAACTTCACCAACCATAATAATATTCGGGTCTTGACGTAAAATACTTCGAAGACCTTCGGCAAAGGTAAAACCAATTTTCGGTTTAATTTGACATTGGTTAACCCCGGCAACCTCATATTCAACCGGATCTTCAAGTGTTACCACATTTACACCCGGTTGATTTAAGCGGTTTAGGATTGCGTAAAGAGTGGTGGATTTTCCCGAACCGGTCGGACCGGTTGCCATAATAACGCCATAGGGCTGTTTAATTTGTTCCGTAACAATTTTGAAGGCGGAACCGACAAACCCTAAATCTTCAAGCGAGCGGATACCTTGAGTTTTATCTAAAATTCTCATGACGGTTTTTTCACCGTAGACAGTCGGCAACATTGAAACTCTAACATCAACTTCGCGATCCAAGAAGTTAATTGAAAAACGGCCGTCTTGCGGAATTCGAGTCTCATCTAATTTCATCGATCCAAGAATTTTGACCCGGCTGGTCATTTGCGGTTCATATTCAGTTGGAAGTTGAAAAATATCTTTTAGAATGCCGTCTATTCTACACCTTACTCGCAATCTTTTTGCTTCCGGCTCAATGTGAATATCTGACGATCCGATAGATAGGGCAAAGCTGATAATTGCTGCCACCAATTTTGGCACCGAATTTTCTTTTGCAACTTCCTTAAGTTCATCTATAGTTTTAATCTCTTTGCCTAAAAGTTTACCGATATCTTTTTCTTCTTCCTGAATTTTTTTTGTCGCCTCAAGCTCAGACCTGACTTCGTCTTGAACAGAAGCCGGCTGATTGGAGGTATTCAACGACGAGCCATTTGATGCTGAATAAGAACTCTTTTTAATTGTTTCCTCTGTATCAATTCCAGGTTTACCATCAGACACTAGTGAATCAAGTAAACTGCTAAAAACACCGCTTTGTTCTTCTTTATTTTTCTGCAAAGTGGCAGGAATTGATCCATTTCTCGCCTTCTGGTAAAGAGAAATTAAGTAGTCAATGTCATCTTTTGAGGTTGAAAACTCCTCCAGCTCAAGGCTGTTATTAACCTTTAAATACTCAATGATTTGTTTGGTTTTCGGATTATACGGATCCTCCTCAGCAATTCGAAATCTTTTTGTTCCTATTTGCTCAAAAAGTACCAAACGATTTTTGAGTATAAACTCCAATGGTAAAAGCTGAAGAGTTTTCTGATCGATATTTCTATTGCGCAAAAATATTACCGGCAAACTGCCTTTTTCCAATTCGACCTTATCGGCAGATTTTTTACGATTGAAAATTTGCGCAATATCATCTGGTGTCATAACAAAAAGTTCCAAAATCAGATCTTTACCGACAATTAAATTCTCCAGGGTTTGATTCTGGGGCAAAAATAGTTCGCCGGGATTGGCAACGGCTAAACTCAGGATTTGATTTTTTTTGCCAAAAGCCACCACTTGAAACTTTTTGGCAATACGATCAGGAATAATGTTCTTTACTTCGTCGGGAATCGCCACATTATTTAAAGAAATAAACGGTAATTTCAATATAATACTATAAGCCTTATTAATTGCCTCTCTTGAAATCAATTTATTAGCTAACAAAAAACGTTCAATAGCCAAATTGTTTTGATATTTGGCTTTTATTTTTTCACCATCGACCGGAAGAATCAGTCCTTGAACAACAAAAACATCGATGATTGATTGTGAAGAGAGCGATTGATATAAACCGCTAAACTGTGACGCTATAGTGGAGAAATTTTTTTTTTGATCAGTCATAAAAATGATATTATTGAAGTATAAACTTTCACTGGGCTATCAACACTTATCCGAGAGATACTTTATATCAGTGGTTTATCTGCCTGCCCTTTCGTAACTTTAGCGAAGAAGGGTGACAATAGATCTGTGGTAGTTTTTACTTCCGAACAAAAGTTTTACAAAGCCGCAAACGGATCAACTCGGCCTTCTTTGGCGGTTGGTTCGGGTATTGGAATGCCGGAATTATTTTTTAGACTGTCAAGTATCTTTTTTGCTTGTGATTCAAGCCCGGCAACACTGATTGGAGTTAATTTTTCTTTACTTTTATATGCACTTACCTCCGGACGAGTGGCGCCAAACCAGATCCAGGAAAAAACTGCGATAATAAGCACCAACAGTGCCAGGCTAAAAACTAACATTGCCTTTTGGGAAAAAGTATTTTGCTTCATTATTTTGCTCCCGAAGAAATTGAAGTTGTTGGCCGATAATAGACATTAAAATTAATAGCAACTGAAAGCCCGGCGTCGCCCTGCGTAATGGTTAAACTGTTAACTTTGGAAAAGCGGATTGAGGTTTCTAATGAATTAATAAAACCGCTGATATTTTGAAAAGAGCCGGAGATAGTCAAGTTGGTTGTTAACCCTGAATCACTAGAGCCGGACTGAATTTTTGTTGGCGGTGACATGGTTGGCAGTGCAACCTGATTTTGATTAGCAATTGCCTCAATTTCAGTAATTAGATCCGGAGAATCGACATCACTAGGAACTGCGATCAGAAGACTGTTAACTGTATCTGATAACTCTGTAATTGATTTGTCAGCAGCTGAAATGGAATCAAGTTTCTGATTTGCCCCGGCAATGTCCTGATTCAAAGCTTCGATTTTTGCTCTATTCTCCAAAATTGGAGATATCAGTAAATTGCTACAAACAAAATAACTGGCAACAGCCAAAATAATTGATAGAAGGGGAAGTAATAAATTTAAATCTTTTTTATTCACTACTGCCTCCTGTACCACTACTGCTGGTGCTAGTGGAATCACTAGAAGCTGATGCAACATCCCAATCCTTGATTTGTGCTTTCATCGAGAAAATTACCGAAGAAGTTTTGGCGCTTTCTGTTCCTTTGGTTAGGCCGGTAATTTCAATATCCTTTAGCTTTGAAGACGATTTCAAGGCAACTGCCAAATCAGCAACGGAACGATATGAGGAACTTCTACCATCCATTGTCACAAAACCAGCGTCTGAGATTGCTAAACTGTTCAACTTGGTATCATTGGTAATTTTCTTAACCAATTCATCCATAAAACCTTTAAAAGAATATTTGGTTTTTGAAGCGATATTAATAATTCTCAATGATGAGTTTAAATCATTGGCTTTTGATTCAATCGCCATATTTTCTGGGGTATGAAGTTGATCCAGAACGCTATTTAACGCTTGCTGTTTATCATTTACCTGTGAATCGGTTCTGTATTTATAAAAAATAAAAAACCCGGTAATTACAACTGAGAGAATTATCGAGATAACAAAAACAAAAGTTGCCGGCCCTCCGCCCTCTTCTTCATTGGTATTTATTTCCAAAAACGGCTCTTCAGTTCGAGTGCCATTTTCTATCTCCTGCGGCATATCCCTCCCTATAACGTTTCCTACATTATAGTATAAATGGTTCAAAAAAAGAAAACAAGTAAGCGTGACAATTATTTGCTAATCGATGCCAATGATTGTAAATCTCGAAATCCCGGTGGCCAAGCGCTTTCTCCTCTGGTATCTTGGATAAAATTAATGTCGGAACCGCTGACATTAAAATCATCGGCGACAAATGAGCCAGTCAAATCAATATCATTGCCAATAATTTGAATCGTGCCTTTTGGAACAAAGAATGAAGCATTAATGGAAATTTTCTTGTGCGGGTTTGTTTCGTTCTGAATTATTGCATTGCCACTTTCAACAATAAACCCCAGACTTGAAATTTGATCAGTAGATAAAAGATTACCATTGATTGTCAAATCGCCATTATTCACTACTATAGTAGCTTTTTTTGAATAATTGATTCCGCCACCGATCGAAACCGGGCCATTCCAGTACCAAACACGACCATCCGGGTACTGATCCAATTGAGAACATTTATCGGCAAGATTCCAGCAAACTCCATCAAACGAACTGGAAATTGCAGCGGTTTGTAATTTAGTTGCATTTTGCATTAGTCTGGCTATCGCATCGGACATGGCTTGATTTTTGCCACTATTCCAATATGCCTGCGTATCTTTATTAAACGAGTAGTTTTGCTGTTGCCAAAGAGCATTTGAATTAACCGGACCGGAGTTTTGGCTCAAATGCTGACCCCAGTAATTGTAAGTGTTGCCGGCATTGACGGAATCACCAAAAACATTAACTCCGGTTTGGCGCAAAACCGCCGTACTGATTTTGACATCACCATTGACATAAGTTCGGCTATTTAAGAGTTTTAAACTGCCAGGTAAGTTTCCTGATAGGGCAAAAAGAGTATTTTAAAAAATTAGGCTTGGTGAGACATCGCTTGCGGCAACAACATTTCGCAAAATTTCATTGCCT
>JAPLVG010000010.1 GCA_026397235.1 Candidatus Berkelbacteria bacterium | reverse complement strand
TAATCCGGAGAATCAACAACAAACCGAGGAAATCCCTAGACTACAAAACACCAATTGAAGTTATGTTAGAGAACAATTTGTTAAATAAAAAAAGAGCCAAAAGGCTCTACCAGAAAATTGCATTTGGGGGGTGAATTTAGGATCAGAGTTGTGTCAAAATTATAGCTGAAAATTTTCATTGTGTCAATGGATGACGCGGCATTGAGAAAGTGGGTGATTCATGATAGAATAAGTACAAATTATGAGTATATTTTCAAAATTTTTCTCTGATTCGTCATCGAAGGTAGTTAACCGCTACAAGAAGTTTTTAGTTGATACCAATGGCTTTGAAGATGAGCTAAAAAAGAAATCCGACAAAGAGCTTAAAGAGTACACAGAAAAATTTCGAGGGCAGATTAAAGAAGCCAATGGCGACCTAGAGCGCGAACGGGTGATAATGGACGAGATTATGCCCGAGGTTTTTGCTGTTGTTCGCGAAACATCGCGTCGGGTTTGGGGTGAGAGACACTTTGATGTTCAGTTAATTGGTGGCGCAGTCCTCCACTCCGGGCAAATTGCGGAAATGAAAACTGGTGAAGGAAAAACCTTGGTTGCCACTTTGCCGCTTTATCTAAATGCATTAACCGGTCGCGGCGTTCACTTGGTTACTGTTAACGATTACCTCTCGAAAAATCAGGGTGAGGGAATGGGTGAAATTTACAACTTTCTCGGGCTGTCTGTTGGAATTGTTCAAAACCAACAAATTTCTTACAAGTTTGAAAAGCAAAAAGATTACAAACATTACTCCGAAGCCGATGGAAGTAACTTAGTTCCTTGTTCACGAAAAGAAGCCTACGATTGCGACATTACTTACGGCACCAACAACGAGTTTGGTTTTGATTATTTGCGCGACAACATGGCGCCGAGCGTTCAACATTGCTCGCAGCGCGAACTGCACTTCGCCATTGTCGATGAAGTTGACTCAATTTTAATTGATGAAGCCAGGACTCCTCTTATTATTTCTGCGCCGGCGGAGGAGTCAGCATCGCTTTATCAAAAATTTGCGGCCTTGGTTCCGCGGCTGAAAATTGAAGAAGACTACACAGTTGATGAAAAAGACAGGGCAGTAATGATTACCGACTCGGGTATTAAAAAAATGGAAGGCATGTTGGGGATTGCAAATGTTTACGCGGCGGAAACTATCGAGCTAGTTCACCACTTAGAAGAAGCTTTGAAAGCCCACGCAATATTTAAGAAAAATAAAGATTATGTCGTTAAAGACGGTGAAATTATAATTGTCGATGAATTCACTGGTCGCTTAATGCAAGGTCGCCGCTATTCCGAAGGGTTGCATCAGGCAATTGAAGCCAAAGAGGGTGTAGAAGTTAAGCGCGAGTCGCAAACAATGGCAACAATTTCATTTCAGAATCTTTTTCGCCTGTATCACAAGCTCGCCGGCATGACTGGAACCGCGGCAACTGAAGCAGAAGAATTTTACAAAATTTACAAACTTGATGTGACAGAAATTCCAACTAATGTCCCAATGATTCGCCATGACGCCGGCGACAAAATTTATAAAACTTTTGTCGGGAAAATTGACGCGGTTGTTGCCGATATTAAAGAACGACAAGAAAAAGGCCAGCCGGTTTTGGTCGGTACTGTTTCGGTTGAAAAAAATGAATATTTGTCGAAATTTTTGCGAAAAGCTGGAATTAAATTTGAAATGTTAAACGCCAAAAACCATGAGCGGGAAGCAAAAATTATTATTAAAGCCGGGCAACCGGGCGCAGTTACAGTTGCCACCAACATGGCCGGTCGTGGAACTGATATTAAATTAGGTGAAGGCGTAGCAAAAGCTGGCGGTTTACATGTTATTGGCACGGAACGTCATGAAAGCCGACGCATTGACAATCAGCTTCGAGGGCGATCTGGTCGCCAGGGCGATCCGGGGTCTTCGCAGTTTTATGTTTCAATGGAAGACGATTTAATGCGAATTTTTGGCGGAGACAGATTGAAATCTGTCATGGAGCGACTTGGACTGCCGGAGGATATGCCAATTGAAAATGGCATGATTTCCAAATCAATTGAGGGCGCGCAGAAAAAAGTTGAGGGCCACAACTTTGATATTCGCAAACATTTGGTTGAATACGACGATGTAATGAATTCGCATCGCAAATATGTCTATGGCAAACGAAGGAAAATTTTGGAAGCGGCAGAAGGAAGTGACATCAAATCAGATATTTTGGAAATGGCGAACAAGGAAGTTGAAGGAATTTTTGCCACGCTGGTTTCTGAGCCGGATAAAATCAAATCAGAACTTGAAGCGATTTTTACCGTTAACCCCAAAGAATTAACCGCTGAAATCGTTAAAAAAGAAATCGAAAGCCTCTATGATCAAAAAGAAAAGAAGTTCGGTCCGGAAATGATGCGCCAAGTTGAGCAGGCAGTGTATTTGCGAACAATTGATATGCTTTGGGTAGAACACCTAACAACAATGGAAGAGCTGCGCACTGGTATTGGACTGCAGGGTTATGCTCAAACTGATCCTTTAGTTGCCTACAAACGAGAAGCATACCGCCTATTTCAAGATCTACTTTCAGCAATTGAATCTAATGTGATAAAAACTATTTTTCATGTTGAGGTTCAGGTTCAGCAGCCAGCGCCAGTGGTAGAATCTCGCCCACTGGAATATCAGGCACCGGATCCGGACAGAATTGGTGACATTGATGAAAGCCCAGCGGCGATTGAAAAAATTTCAGATGAAATTCAGAATGAGCCTTCATCATCAAGCGGCGTTACAACCTCAATCCGCCAAAAAGGCAAAACCGTTTTTGACCGAATGGATAATTCTGACGGAAGTGTTGCGCAGGTTAAATCATCAAGCAAAGTTGGTCGCAACGACCCCTGCCCATGCGGAGCGACTAATCTAGATGGAAGTTCGAAGAAATACAAACGTTGTTGTGGTAGATAATTATCAATTAGCAATAAAATAGCGGAGTCCTCCGAAGTGAAGTTTCGGCTGCGTGGTCAAAAGTCCTCGAGCCGAACCTGAACGGCGGAAGGATGGTTCCGGAAAAAAATTTAAAAAGTGTTGTGGAAAATAATAAATCAAAACTTGTGCCGGCTGATCTAAATAAGTTTCTTAATGTTTGGAAAAAGACGATTAAAAACTTTCCAGATATTAGCTATCTTGGTTCGGATGATCTTAGAAAAAAATGTAAAAATGTCGTTATTACTGATTCAAAAACGCAAAAAGACATCAAAAAATTAAAAGAAATATTTTTGGGATATAGAGAGAAAACAGGTTCCGGCAGAGGTTTGGCGGCCCCGCAGATTGGGATGCTCAAAAGGTTTGTTGCGGTTTTTGTTAGAGATAAAGTAATGATTTTAGTTAACCCAAGGATTACTAAACGCTCTAACGAATTAACTATTGCTGAAGAGCTTTGTGTCAGCATGGGCAATTTAGCAGCGACGGTGGTTAGGCCGAAGTTCGTTTCGATAAGTTATCAAGATGAAACTGGCAAGGAGTTGATTATTGATGGTAATGATAAGGAATCACGAGTTATACAACATGAGTTGGATCATTTGGACGGAATTCTTAATATCGATATAGCTATAAAAAATGGACTGCGATTTGTTTATGACATTAAGCAATTTGAAATGAAAGACTTCGAACCGAATAGTAAATGCCCTTGTGGGTCAGATAAAAAATATAAGGAATGTTGTGAAAAATAACTATCACTGATTTTATTCACTGATTGGACACTGGTAAGAAAGGAAAAAATGAAAGAATCAAAATTTATAAAGATTGTTACATTTGTGCCGGAAAGTCATGCAGATGCAGTTCGACAAGCGATGGGTGATGCTGGCGCGGGTGTGATTGGAAAATATACGCATTGTTTTTCTTCATCGAAAAGCATTGGTTCATTCATGCCTGGATCAGGGGCCAACCCGACAATTGGTGAAGTTGGCAGAAGAGAAGAAGTTGAGGAAATTCGGATTGAAACACTTTGTGACAAGAAAAAAGTATCAGCTGTCAAAGATGCAATTTTAAAATCTCACCCATACGAAGAAGTGTCGATAGATATTTATCCAATGCTGGAAACTTAAAAATTCAGCGGAAAATAAAGTTGCATTGATTTTTCAAGTTGTTGTATAATTAGAATATGACAAATATAGAAGTCGGTAAAATTGAGGATCGAGTTATTGGAGGAGCGCTAAGATTTCTTGCCGCAAAGAGAGTTGAAAAAGAACCCTCCGCCACTTTTGATGTTGCTGGTTTCCGTAGTTCTGCCAAAAAACTTAGAAAATCATGGAAAGAAAAAGATGCAAATTCAGACACTTTCCGAAAAGAATGACATCCCTGAACGAGTCCATATCGCGCTAGATACTTGTGTTTTCATCGATGCATTTCATAATCCTGAAAAGTTTCAGGATTTTTTTGTTTATATAAAAGAAAGAAAAATAACTTTGGCGACAACATATCTAAACTACTTGGAATTTTCCAAAGGATTTTCAACGATAAAGGGGTTTAAAGATGCTGAGAATTTTTTTAATCAAACTGTAGATTTTTATTATTCGCCTCATCTTCTTGAAGACTCTGTTGAAAAATTAAAGTATGCTTACAGATCAGACGGACAAAGATTGCCAATAGCAGACTTATTTCTTGGATCGCTAGGCTTGCAATTCGGCGATAAGATGCTAATTTTAACTAAAGACCATGGAGATTTTATTAAAGCACTTTTTGATGTTGTTTGTTATGTCCCTTATGATGGCGATGGTAATCAAGTCCAAATTTATTGTTTGTATCGGTTTTCGAAAGAAAAATATACTAAAAGACTTTTGGAATTAGGTAAAACCGAATAATGAAAAATATGGAAGTTAAGATTTTTAGAAAAGATCAATTTGATCAAAATATGGACGAGATAATCTCAGCTATTAAATTTTTTGGTTATGGTGACGAAGATTGGTGCCGAAAGATTATCCCCGGATCGCAACTATTTGCATTGGCATACAATAATGGTGAATTTGCCGGTTTCGGCCGGACAGTTGGCGATGGAATCAGATTTTCATACATTGTGGACTTGAATGTCCGGAAGTCACATCAGCACCAAGGAATTGGGACAAAACTAGCCCAAGAATTGGCGGAAAATTCAAAAACAACTTTTATTGAGCTAACCAATGATCCGCAATTTCCATGGCTCAAGGATTTTTATCTTAAAGCCGGTTTTAAATTATCCGAAGGCGAGCATGTCTTTAAATGGCCGCACAAATAATCTCTATTTGATCTAAAGATACTTAAATTTGTGCTTAAAAAGCATCGAGTGTCGATGTTGTTTTTTTATGGCAAAAATACGCTTATTTTGCCAATTATTTGGACAGGGTTTGACGAATTATGATATAATTTAGTCAATAGACTTGTTACGAAATAAAGCACTTTTACAATCATTTGAGCTCAGTCTGATATAATAAGCTCAAATAAAAATAAAACTTTGGAGGGAATGTGTTTACTTTTGACAAGTTGTCTAAACGACCAAGACTTTTTCAGCG
>JAPLVG010000019.1 GCA_026397235.1 Candidatus Berkelbacteria bacterium | reverse complement strand
TACCTAACATAATATTTGAGATGAAGTTGGCGTTTGATAAATTTATCGAGCTCATTCAAGTAGATATTAGCGAATAGCTGGCTGGTCAAATTGCCGATTGGAATTTCGGCCTGGCTAAACAGTGGCTTTTGCCGAGCCAAGGGCTCCCCTTTGGGGCAGGCAAAAGCTCTCTCTCTCTCTCTCTCTCTCTCTCTCTCTCTCTCTCGATTCGTGCCGCCGGCGAATCGAGAGGAAAACTGGCCAATATTTCTTCTAAAAGCCACAAAACATTGCGATCCTTAATTTTTCTCTCAATAATTTCTCTTAATATTTCGTGATCGACCGAAGCAAAGAATTTTTTAATATCACATTTTAAAGCAAAACACTCATTGGAGTAATTCTTACTGATTTTTCTGATAAAACTATCCAATCTTCTAACTGCTCTGTGTGTCCCTTTTTCCAACCGACATGAATACGAATCAAAACAAAATGTCCGGTCAAAAATCGGATAAAGTATTCGGTAAATGGCATGATGCAGAATTCTGTCGATAACTTCAGCTTTTTGAATATTTCTCAACTTCGGATCATTAATGTAGAATGAATGATAGCCGCCATGACGATATGTTTTGTTTTTAAGCGCCATGTGAAGCTCGAATAAATTGTCGGCCAAATTCCGTTCAAACAATTGCACATCTTCTTTTTTCCTTTTGCCGCAGCGAAATTCCTTCCAAGCCAAAAACAAATTCTCCATACTAATTATTTTATCAAAGAGGTTTTCCATGAATAGTGATGTCCCGATTATCCAAAAAGTTTATGATTTCTACCGTGAATTTTATGGTTTGGTTCCGCAAATGCCGAAGCAGGATCGCCATACTTTAGGCGAGGAGATTCAAAATACTTGCCTGGAATTTATTAAGAGTCTGATTTATGCCAGCCGAACTGACAAGAAAAACAAATTCAGCTTTTTAGAAAAAGCTGCCATGCAATTGGATTTACTCAAACTGCTACTTCGTTTAGCGGAAGACACAAAATCTATCCCGACTAAAAGATATTTAGCTCTCTCGGAAAAATTGCAAGAGATCGGCAAAATGCTCGGCGGTTGGATCAGAAGTTTGAACTAATTTGATCTAAGAAGTAAAACTCCCGCCAAAGACGGGAGAAACATCGAAAGTTGCGGCGGAACACCCAACGGTTACTGGCATTCCAGACGTTGTCGGGGTTGCCATAGTTCGTGTTGATCCACAGGCCATCGTCGTTGTGTTCAACGTTGAAGACCTTGGGGTTGCCGTCGGAGTCCGTTTCGTACGAAATGCCTTCCGTTATCCGTAAAGTCACTGTTCTCCAAGTCGTCATTACACGAAGTGTAGAGAACTGTATATTATTCGGCATCAAAATGCCCAGCATCTCGCACCAAGTTTCTATATTTTTTAGAAAATTCGTTTATCGTTTGAAACAAAAAGATTGTTGCAAACAAGCCAAAGCTACACTGTTCCAAACTCATGGTCGGGAACACTCCGGATAAACGATTTCTGGTTTCGGTAGCGGAAAGCCTTAACCGTCCACGTATTCACCTACTTCCAAAGTAATATTAGCATAAATGTAATTTTTGTAAAAAATGCAAAAAAAGTGTCCAGCCCTTTCAAAGAAAGAGCTGGACTAGGCAAGCTGGCATTCCAGACGTTGTCGGGGTTGCCATAGTTCGTGTTGATCCACAGGCCATCGACGTGGTGTTCAACGCGGAAGACCTTGGGGAGGCCGTCGGAGTCCGCTATCGGCTCGTGGGCGATGAGCATCCACTCGCCCAGCGGCTGGTTGAGGTAGCGGCGGCGAATCTCGTAGGCATCCGAGGCCAAGCATGGTTTCCAGCCAAGCTTGAGGCCGGCTTCGTAACTCTGGATCCTGGTCGCGCCGTTTGGGTAGCCCAGCTCCTCATTCGAGGCCCAGACGAACTCGACATCTTCCTCCATCTGGGGGATACTGGCCGTGAAAGCCGACTTTCCCGTGATGTCGCCGGCCCACTTGCTGATGTTGCAGACGGGGTCGGTCACAGTCAGCGACTGGCGGTAATCCGCCTCGGTCTTGAGTGTGCCGACGCGCGCCACAAGGAACGGCGGGCGCTGGATGAGCGGCAACCTGAGGGCCTGTTCCGTCGCTAGCCGATCCCACAGTCCGTACGTCTGGTTGACGAACTCGGG
Organism: Candidatus Berkelbacteria bacterium; assembly: GCA_026397235.1. Taxonomy (GTDB): domain Bacteria; phylum Patescibacteriota; class UBA1384; order XYA2-FULL-43-10; family CAINNR01; genus CAINNR01. Next base: position 24,123 of record JAPLVG010000019.1, on the reverse strand, counting down.
GTGACCCTTAACCAGGTCAAGCCGAGCGATGCCACCGTTGTATTTCATGGCGGCATCCTTGGTCATACGACCAAGGAGTTCCGGTAGTCCAGACTCTTCGAGAGTACGCTGATCTGACATCAGGTAGCTCTCCTTCCGTGTCCGACAAGTTTCCCGCTACAAATGCGGGTTCGCCCTTTGGGCTTAGCTGGTTACTTGATCAGATCCTTCGACAAGCTCAGGATGACTTCGTCAGATAAACAATTAAGCCCAAAGAAGCTAAATTTCAATGATCTGTAACGTTTGATCATGCCATAAACGTAAGAAAAATGCAATACCTATTTGCCAAAATATATTATTTATGTTATGATAAATATCTAATGAATGAAAAATTACTCCAAAATCCTACCGTCGCAATTGTTGGCCGGCCAAATGTTGGCAAGTCGACTTTTTTTAATCGCCTAGTCGGCAGCCGCAAAGCAATCGAGTCAGAAACTCCAGGCACTACTAGAGACCGGATTTATTCTCAGGTTGAGTGGTGTGGCAAAGAATTTACTCTCATAGATACCGCTGGCTTATTTGATAACGCAAGTGTTGAAGAAATTTCTAACCTAACAAAAACTAGCATCAATGTCGCAATCGATCAAGCTGATATTATAATTTTTCTTGTTGATGTCACAGAAATTGGTAATGATGATCGCGAAATAGCCAAAATTCTTCGTAAAAGTGGCAAAAAAGTATTTTTGGCCGCAAATAAAGCCGACAACGCTAATCGTGAAATTCCAACTAGGGAAGCTTTTTCACTCGGGTTTGGCCAACCTAATTATATTTCAGCCATATCTGGGCGCGGTGTTGGTGATTTTCTAGATACTTTGACTGAAAATTTCTCAACTGAAAAATCGACAGATGAGAAAGTTAAAACCATAAACGTCGCACTGATTGGACGACCAAATGTAGGAAAATCAACTTTACTCAACAAAATGATAGGGGAAGACAAGGCAATAGTCTCAGATATTCCTGGCACCACTAGAGACAGCACAGATGGAATATTGGATTTTGCTGGGGAAAAAATAAACTTTATTGATACAGCCGGGATTCGTCGCCGAGGCAAAATTGAAGTTGGAATCGAGAAATTTTCGATTATCCGCACTCTGGGCGCAATAGACGACTCCAGTGTTGTAGTAATTCTTATCGACGCAGAAGAGGGGCTAACCAACCAAGACGCTCACGTTATTGGACAGGCCAAAGAACAAGGTAAGTCTATTGTTATTGCTGTTAATAAATTTGACCTTTGGGATAAAGAGGAAAATGAGGAAATAAAAAATAAAATGGCAATTACTCTCGGCAAACTTCAACATGATTTGGCGTTTGTTCCGTTTGTACCAGTAGTGTTTCTATCAGCAAAAACCGGTGCCAACCAAAAAGTTTTGCTTAAAAAAATTATTGAAGTTTATAAACAAAGATTTATTGAGATTGAGAAAGACGAAATCAAAGAAATAGTTTTTGCAGCTAAAGATAGAAATCCGCAGATTCCAAAGATTATCGACTTCTATCAAGAAAAAACTAATCCAATAGTTTTTAAACTAATTTGCCCAAACAAAAATCACTACCACTTTTCACATCTACGTTACTTAGAAAATGTTATTCGCGACCACTATCCTTTTACAGGAACTCCAATTTTTATTGACTTAATTGATAAAAAAAGTTAAACTATACATAATTGGAGGCCAGGTAGTAAAAATCCGACGGTTTTCTAGAATTATTTGAAATCGACAATCTGAGCTACTTCTTATCTGGCTGATAAATATTTCTTTTATTCGACACGGAAAACCATAATTCTGTCGAATTTCTACTACCTGGGAGGGAAATGAACTCTAATTTTGATGAGTTTGAAGAAATTGATAATGACCCCGAAGAAATAAATGACTATACTTCGGCGCCAAAAGAAAAAAAGAAAAAGAGATATCTTTTGATTGTTTTGTTGATCCTTATTTTCTTGTTCGCTGTATTTTGCGGTTATGCCGGTTATCTAAAATACAAATATGACAAAATGGTTACAGGGACGCAATCATCACTAACAGATGAAGCCAAAAATCTTTTGAACCCTGGGCCGCTTCGCGGCGAAGACACAGGTGATATTAACATCCTTTTTCTAGGAATGAGGCCACAGGATATGGATGGAGCTTATCTTTCCAGCGCCATGATGATTGTAAATGTTGACAGCAAACAGCAAAAAATTAATCTAATTTCGATTCCAAGAGATTTGTGGATTCCAATTGATGGCAAAATGGGCAAAGCAAATTCGGTTTACAAAACAGCCATTTTAGACAGTAAGAAATATTCCCAAGGACCTGTCGAATTTTCCAAACAAACTTTCTCCTCGGTATTCGGCGTCAACATTAATTACGCTTTTGTCGTAAATTTCGACGGTTTCGAGAAAATCGTTGACGATGCTGGTAGCGTCAACGTCAAGATTCCTTCTGCTGATGTAATAAATTATCCGTTTCTAAAAAACAGCGAGTTTGTTGCAGCAAAAGATACAGCTGATCCTTATACATACCACTTAAACGGTAGCCGAGCCCTAACCTTTGTCAGTTGGCCCAGGGATGCGGTCCCCGACTTCGACCGGCTAAAGAGAATGCAACTGTTTCTAACTCAAGTTCGCAAAGATTACATTACCCCATCAATCCTTCTTAATCCGAGTAAAGTCGATGCAGTCCTAACTGATGGTGGTAAAAATATTAAAATGGATTTCCAAGTCTGGGAAGTCAAAAAGTTAATTAGTTTGATTGATAAAATTGGTCTAGCAAATATATCCCAACACAAACTAACAACCGATACTGCAACCGATGGCGGCCTTTTACGTGAGACTCATTATTCTAATACAACCTATAATCCAATCTCTGGAGATGCAAATTTTTCGGCAATTCAAAATTGGGCAAAAAGTATTATCAATAACTAAAGAAATTGCGCACACTTTTTAGCCAAACAATTGTTCTGTCTGGAAAGAACGTCAGTAAATAGTAAAAATAGTATTTGTTAAAACTGCCAAAATGCTTAAAGTATTTCTGGCAGTTTTTTCTTGCTTGAAAAAACTGGTTATTGGCAAAATTAAAAATTATTCGGTAGGAAAAAAGTCTTTTGTCAATTATTTTTTTTGTATCAATTTTTAGAATTTCATTCGGATCAAACTGATTATATGAATCACTTCCTGTTCGCTTTCGCTCTTTATAAAACTTGCAAGCTTGCCAGTGAAACAAAACTAATTTTTCATTGTTTTTTCTTGTGACTGAGTTAGCTACTGCCCGATATTTTATTAGCCGTTGCAGTAAAACCACCATTCGTTTATTATCTGACAACAGACGGAGATACAAATCATAATCTTCGCAATGTAGTATTTTTTCGCGATAGCTAATTTTTTTGTCTCGTCGAAAAAATACCGACGAGTGGTAGATGAAATTTCTACGTTCCAATATTTTTCTTGATTTGCATGCTGAGAAAAAACGTGGCAAAGATTGAACAAGATGCTTGCCAGATTGATTTATTTTTGTAACATTCGAAGCAACTAAAAATACTCTTGGATGTTTTTTTAAATATTTCAACTGTTTTTCAAATCTGTCGTTTTTGCATGGGTCGTCGGCATCTACTCTTGCAACAAATTTCCCACTACAAATTTTTAAACCTGCATTCAGGGCTCCAGCGACACCAATGTTCTTGGCAAGTGATACCACCTTTATTCGTTGGTCGTTTTTTTGATATTTTCTAATAATCTCGAGAGAGCTGTCAGTCGAACAATCGTTAACAATAATAAATTCAAAATTTAAATATGATTGATTCAGAACGGAGTTGATTGTTTCAGCTAGATATTTTTCAGCGTTGTACACCGGCATCAGAACCGAGATTTTTGGCTCTGTTTTTCTGACAGTAGATAAATATTCTTCAGTTTTTTTTGCCAATTTCCTCATCGCATCATCTTTTCTCTTTTGCAGAATACGAATATCGAATCTTTTGATTGTTTTAAGATTAGCTGCCGAGTTGGTAGATAGTTTTTTGGCAGATGATGCCACTTCAATAATTTTATCAGCAAGAATATTGGCATTTCCCGGGACAACTAAAACTGACCGAGGCAAAATTTCCGGGATACCGCCGACATTTGATGACACTGCTGGCAAACCTCTGGCCATCGCTTCGAGCAATGCCCTTGGTACGCCTTCCTGGCGTGATGGCAAAACAAATAAATCAGAGGAATCGAGGTGTTTAATGATCTGATCGAAACTATTTAGTTGCCCAACAAATTTTACACTTTTTTCAATACCAAACTTTTTGGTTAAATCACTGAGAAAATTCCTATATTTCCCGTCACCGATAATCTCTAAGCGGTAGTCATAACCCAAGTCTCGGCATATTTTTAGAGCCTTAATCAAAACTTCTGGGGCTTTATAAAGTTGACTTAGTGTACCAACATAAATCAACGTTCTGAAGTTTGATTCCTTAAACTTCCTTGCCGATTTGACAACTTGTTCTGGCCGGATAATAACATTTGATACGCCAACTGAGAATGTATTTTTCCCTGGAGGGTATCGTTTCTGCAAAGCTTTTATGCTAACATAGCTAGTTATTACCGCCCTTTGACAATATTTCTTCAAACTACTGGTAAAAAATGAGCGAAAATACCAACGGAATATATTTTTATTCGACCCGGGAGAAAAAACATCATACGGGTCGCCCATAACATCCAAACCAAATGGGTAGTCTTTTAACAAACCAACCATTAAATTGGAAATAGTCCCAGGGACTTGAAGATAGTATGCATAATCACGGCATAATGCATTCCGTAAAATTTTTCTTATTTGATAATATTTGGTTAGATATTGAAATGGCCCATAATAATCAGGTAATTTAATAAAACTAATTTGTGGTGAATCAATGCGAAAGAAATTTTTTGGAATTTCCCCGTCAATTTTTTTGACTCTCGCTATAATTGTTAATCGCAAAAAAACATTGAGGTATCTCTTCCAATACCCCTCATTATACGCACCAGCTGCCCAAATTGAACCATCTGGCGCTTCAAGATAATGATGTTCTGTTGCAACGACAAGTTTCATTTAAATAGAATATATAATATCATCAAGGTATATGGCAAATTCAAAGAAAAAAAAGAAGAAAATAATTTTTGTCGCCAACACCCTTCTTCACCACCAAATTTTTAATTTCTATTTGATGGAATTTTGTATTCAGAACGGCTTAGATGTTGTTGTTGTCGCGAATTTGGCAGAAAAAAATAATATTAGAATCCCAAACAATCTGAAATTGATCAACTGGCAGATTAACAGAGCTTCAACCGGATTGGCAAATGAGAAAAGATCTATCTCTGATTTAATAAAAATTTTCAAACGCGAAAAACCAGATCTAATCCACTCGTTTACCGTCAAAGGGAACATTTATGGCTCAATCTGTGGAAAATTTTTCACTCATGCCAAAATAGTTAACACTGTTACCGGCCTCGGTCAAACTTTTATTGATACCAGCATAAAGACACTTTTTATCAGAATAATAACGAAGATAGCTTGGTATATTTCACTTAATTTATCCGATTTGGTATATTTTATAAATCATGATGATGAAAAGATATTTAATAAGTATCTTCGACATTCTAAGGTTATTGTTATTCCAAGCCACGGTATAGACCTAAAATATTATTCAAAAAATAATCTAAATAAAGCAAAGTTAAAAAAGTTAAAAACATTACTACAGTTGAAAAAAAATCAAATACTAATTTGCTCAAACGGCAGGTTGATTAAGCAAAAGGGCTTTATTGAATTTTGGCAAGCAAAGCAAATACTATCCAATAAATACCAGAATTTAAGATTTATCATCGCCGGTCTTTCTGATAATGAAAATCCGAGTAAAATCAAACCTGAAATAATTGCTAAGATGCAAGCCGACGATATTATTATTCTCCGCGATAGAAATGACATAAAAGAAATTTTATCACTGACTGACATTTTTGTTCTTGCCAGTTATAGAGAGGGGATGCCACAGTCAATTATTGAAGCAAAAGCTATGGAAGTGCCCGTTATCACTACTGACACCGCTGGCTGTCATGAAAGAATTGTTAACAACTACAATGGATATTTAGTTCCAATGAAAGATTCTATCGCTTTGGCCAAAGCGATAGAAAAATTAATCAAAAATAAACGGCAGCGGAAACTTTTCGTCCGAAGAGGGTTAAAAATGGTTCGAGAAAAAAATGATCAAAAAATAATTATTCCCTTGATATTTGAGCAATATAAAAAATTAATTGACTTCAAGTGAATTCCGATGAACGGGTAATAATGAAATTCAGAGTTTAAAAATGAAGTACAAAGTAATAAAAATTTCTGAGGCGAAAATTATCGCTGGTTTGCACAAGCAAAATATTGTCGGTGGTTTTTTGTCGTCTTTGGACATCAAAACCCTGGAAAAAATTTATTCTTCGATTCTGTCGGAAAAACAAAATTTCGGTTTTATTGCCATAAAAGATAATACCCCAGTAGGGTTTATTTTAACAACCGAAAATTGCAATAATTTGTATAAAAAATTCATTCGAAACCATATTGGATTTGGGGTTAGAATTTTTTTTAGCAAATTATTATCACCCACCACGATGAAAAAAATTGTCGATCATGTTTTTTATCCCGGAAAAAGAAAGGAACTACCCAAAGCAGAGATACTTTCTATTGCAATTAATAAAAAATATCGTCGGTTAGGAATCGCCAAAAAGCTTGCAACTCTGACAATAAAAGAACTAAAATCAAGAAAAATCAAAAACTTCATTGCAATTGTTGGACAAAAACTTACTGCCTCTAATTATCTTATGCGAACAATCGGTGGAGAGAAATTGGCTGAAATCGAGATTCATCGCGGAGGAAAATCTAATGTCTATATTTGGAAGTTATAACGCCCTGCAAATCGCAATTTTTTCTCTTGCATTTTTATTGATAGTTTTTTTAATCAATTTTTTGGCAATTTATGTCGCCAGAAAAATCGGAGTTGTCGACAATCCTAATGGCGACAAATTAAAAATCCACAAAAAAATTACACCCCTTTCTGGTGGGATAGCACTATTCCCAATAATGATTTTTGTCCTTTGGACTGGATCGCAATATCTTACAATCCAGGTATTTGCAATAATCTTTTGCAGCATGGTGATGGTTTTTATTTTAGGCCTTATTGATGATAAATATCAACTAAAACCATCTGTCCGATTGCTGATTCACGCACTCCTGGTAGCACTAATTTATTTTTCACTTTTTTCCGCCACTAAAATTGCATATTTAGCGTTCTTGCCAATCCTGGTAATCTATGTCGGTACTATCGTCTCAGTAAACTTGATTGATGGCATGGATGGTATCTGCACCAGCCTAGCTGTAGTTAGTGCAATTGGATTTTTTTTAATTGCCAATCTGGATAATCTGCAATTTGTTGGTTTAATTTCATTTGCAATTGCAGCAGCGGCAATAATTTTTTTGATTTTTAATTTTAACCCGGCCAAGGCTTTTCTCGGCAGCTCTGGCAGCGAACTCTTGGGTTTTGTTTTTGGACTGATTGCACTGATAATTTCCGGCGGCAATTTATTAAAGTTTATTTTACTAATTACAATTGTCGGCATACCAATTTTTGATATGATTCGAGTGATGGTTGTAAGATTTATAAATAAAAAACCGATCATGGCCGGAGACAGAAACCATATTTTTGACTGGATGAAATCTAGGGGTTTAAGCCAAAAACAGATTTGGTCAATACTCTTTTTGGCGCAAATAATTTTAGTTGGTGTCATTACTCTATTTTATATAAAGATTTATTAATGAAAAAACTTAAAGTATTGCAAATAATTGATAGCTTGCAAGTTGGCGGAGCTGAAGATATTGTTACTAATTTGTCGACTGGGCTGAAAAAAAATGACTGCGAAGTCTTTGTGGTTCTATTGTCAAAAAAACATACTACGAAGTATACTAAGAAATTAGATCAGGCTAAAATAAAGATCTTTTTTACTTCATCCAAAAAATACAGTTTGGCCTCCCTGGCTGAAGTTAAATCTCTGGTTACAAAACTAAATCCCGACATTATCCACAGTCATTTATCGGGATACTTGTATTCTTTTCTGATCGGAGGCAGGAGGCAATCTAAAAATGTCCACACTATTCATAATATTTATGTTGCAGATGCCGGATGGAAGGCAAGACTATTTCAAAGATTATTTTTAAGATATGCATCTGCTACCGTCGCAGTTTCGCGAGCAGTTGCGGAATCCATTGCCAACCCCTATGGTAAAAAACGGCTCTCGATAATTCCGAATGGTATAGAAATACCGGCAATGGCTAAAAGTTCCAAGCCAAATTTGGGCAAAATTTCCCAAAAAATTGATGGCAAAATTGTCCTTGTAAATGTAGCAAATTTAAAAGAGGCGAAAAATCATCGACTGTTAATTGACGCATTTGCAATCCTTCTGAAAAAACAAAAAAATATTGTGCTTCTCATAGCTGGTGGCGGGCCATTGAAGAAACAATTGAAATCCCAAATCAATCAGTTGGGGCTGAAAGAAAATGTATTCTTACTAGGCAGACGCAATGATATTCGACAAATACTTGGAATTTCTGATATTTTTGTTTTAAGTTCCAAATTTGAAGGGACACCGCTTTCTGTGCTTGAAGCGATGGCAGAAAGTCTGCCAATCATTTCAACCAGAACCGGCGGTACAACTGATCTGGTGCTAAGCGGTAAAAACGGAAAAATTGTTGACGCAGACAAATACTGCATGGCTGAAGCAATTTTTGACATAGCTAAAGATAAGCGTTTTCTCAAAAGGCTTGGGGTAAAAAGCCGAGAAATTGTTGAAAAAAAAGGTTCCGTTGAGGTGATGACAAAAAATTATCTTAAACTTTATAAAAAGATACTCAAAAAATGAAAATCCCGTTATTTAAAACATGTTCTGACGCCAACGATATCAAGGCTATAGATGGGATCATAAAATCGGGACTTAATTGGTCTGTCGGTCCGGCAATCAATGAATTTGAGGATAAACTGGCACAATATTGCGGAACTAAATATGCCCTATCATTTAACTCCGGGACATCTGCGCTATTCGCTGGTCTTTCGTCTTTGAATATAAAAAGTGGTGATGAAATCATTGTTCCAGCTTTTACTTATATTGCTTCAGTTCACCCAATTGCGCTTTTAGCTGCCACTCCGGTATTTGCTGATATTGAAAAAACGAGCTGCGGCCTCGATCCCGCTGATGTTGAGGTTAAAATTAGCAAAAAAACTAAAGCTATTATTGCCGTTCACTACGCAGGGTTTCCTTGTCGGATTAAAGAATTGCGGAAAATCGCCAAAAAACACAACATTTTTTTAATAGAGGACGCAGCAGAATCACTTGGATCTAAAATCAATGGAAAAATGACTGGATCTTTTGGAGATTTCGGCATTGTTAGTTTTAGCCAAAGTAAAGTAATTTCATCTGGCGACGGCGGAGTAATTCTCACAAACGAGAAAAAAATAATCACTAGAGCCAGGTTATTGCGCGATTTGGGAAAACAAAATACTGATGATAAAACTTTTGATCACAAACCATATGAATTTATAGCGCCCGGCCACAACCTACGATTAAACAACATATTGGCGACGCTAGGAATTACACAATTAGAAAAAATAGATCGCTTAATTAAAAAAAGATCCGCTAGCGCCGAGATCTACGAACAGAAATTGGTCGGTATTCCGGAAATAAAAACATTTGATCCGCCATCTGATAATTCCATTAGTTATCAGATATTTCCTATTTTAGCCGAAAGACGTGACGAGCTGTCGGAATTCTTAAGCAAACACGGAATTTCCAATCGAATATATTTTAAATCTTTAGCGCAGTCCTACTGTTACTCAAAATTTAAAACAAAATTGCCAGTCACAGACAATATCAGTCAAAAAATTTTGGCCATCCCTTTTTTTACCGACATTTCCAAAGACGAGATACAATATGTAGTTAATGTAATCAAAAAATTCTATAAATATCACTAATAGTTCTGATGGCTCCAAAGTTTGAAGTGATCTATTGGAGTCACTGTCAGCCAGACGCGGCCAATAATATTTGCCCGCGGAAGGATTCCCCACTCGCGCGAGTCTGATGAGTGATCTCGATTGTCCCCTAAGGCAAAAAACTCGTTATCTTTCAGAGTAAGTTTCAGCTGTTGATCAGGAGCGGTAGCATCAAATAAGTTAGTTTTGATTGATGAATCAATATAGGACTCGGTAACCTGGAGCGGTGTTGCGTCTAGGGAATCAGCAATATAGACTTTGCCATCTTTGATAGTAACTGTTTCACCCGGCAATCCAATAATGCGTTTAATATAGATTATTGACGGGTTTTTCGGGTAGCGGAAAATGACAATGTCTCCCCGAGACGGCTGAGTAAAATCATAGGAAATTTTTTCGGCAATAAGATATTCATTATTGACAAATGTTGGCATCATGGAGTCGCCGTCAACTACAAACGGTTGAATAACAAAATATCTGATAGCAAAAGCAATCAGCATTACAACAACAAAGGTCTTGGCTAAATCAAATAGGAAGGAAAAAAAACTGCTAGTGCGATTCTCCCCTCCAGAATTGATACTTGATAGAGTCTCATTGTACGGTTGTTCTGTTTTTGTGTTTTCGTCTTCAGGCATTTGTAATATTTACTTGTTCTAAATTAATTTTACAGTGATTGACAATTTAAGTCAACATAATTTACACTAGCAATAGAAGCTATTAAAGATTGGAAACTATGAGGATAGTTTTGTTTTCTGTTTTTGGATACAACGTGTATAGTCATGGAGTTTTTCTAGTTCTCGGGATGGCAATTGCCGGATATTTATTTTATCGTTTGGCAAAAAAGGAAAATTTGCCGACAAATAAATTCTTGCTCAATTTTATCGCTTCGATTGTAACCGGAGTAATCGCCTCAAGAATTTTGTTCTATTTCTTGAATCTCAAATATTATACAAATTTCTATCAAATAGCCGAAATTTGGCAGGGCGGAATGGTTTCCTTTGCCGGGTTTATTTTTGGCGGAATCGTTTTTTTACTTTTGCTTCGAGCCCAAAAAGAAAATATCGCCAAATGGCTGGACATGGCGGGTATTGTCTTCCCGCTGGGAATTGGCATCAGTAGGGTCGGCTGCGTACTTGCCGGCGAAGTCGGTAGGCGATACTACGGACCATTTGCTTACTATTATCATTATCCGATTACAGCCATGGAGATTTATCTTTGTTTGGCGATTTTTGCAATTAATTTCTCATTATATTTATATGCCAGAAAATATTTAATTGATTATTTTTTGTTTTTCAGTTTTATAGCCCTTTATTCATTCTTTAGAATATTTATTGACAGTTATCGCGCTGACCCAAACTTGATTATTGGAATTAATTTAAGCCAACTTACATCATTTATTATTTTTGCAATTTCATTTTTTACCTTTAGTATATATTACCTGAAAAGAAAGTTGAGGCAAAAATGAAATTAGATGAAAAATTTATTCAAAAACAAAAAAGATTACTAGAAAAAGAGAAAGAAAAACTTGAGAAAAAAATGACTGAACTGGAAAAGTATCCGGATTACGGCCGCGGTGATGACGATAACGCCAGGGAATACGAAGATTTTGAGAATAATTTAAGCCTCGAAGTCCAACTAAAAACTTTGGACAAGAAAATTAATACTGCTCTCAAAGCGATTGATAAGGGAACTTACGGTCAATGCTCGGTTTGCAAGAAAGAAATTGAAAGCGGGCGCTTGAAGTCGGTGCCCTACGCCGATGTCTGTGTCAGTTGCAAAAAAAATAGTAAGCGATGAAACAAAAATATCTCTGGCCAATTTTGGAAACTCTTGGGTTGCTCCTGGTGCTACAGTTGATTCCAGTCTACATTAAACCGGAGTGGCTACTTTTTAATGATCATTTTATTCTCGGATATTTTGGCGCCAACAATTTGGCGATTATTCTGCTTGTAGCTTTTTCCTATTTGCCTATTCTTCTGCTGGAAAAATCAGATAAAAGAATTGTGCGATTTTCTAGTGTCATACTCTTGGCCTCGATACTTTCCAATTTGCTGGATCGCATTTTCCGCGGCGGCGCAACAGATTACATTTCCATCTCCAACTGGCCAACCTTCAACCTTGCCGATGTTTTGATAATTGTGGCGGTTGTGATTTTAGGCCTAAATTATTTGTCTCCAATAAAAAAACCGCGATCGTAATGACTCGCGGCAATATTCTATTAGCCATCAAAACGATGGCCGGTTGGAATAATCCACTCTGTATCTCCACCTCTGCCTCCACCCATCCGAAGCCCCTCAATCGACCCAAGGGTCTGCGAAACTCCGTTCACATTACGATCAAGAATCGTGGCGATCCGTCTTGTTGTTGCCAATCCACCCAAAGCCACCAGAATCTTATACGCATTCTTCTTGTTGGTCTTACTCGATGGCATCATCGGAACCTCCAAATAGGCTGATTAGATGTTATCAGAAAGACAATCAAAGTCAACAAAAAAAAGATAGATTTTGAACGATCGTCCAAAATCTATCTTTTAACTTACAGAACTGGATAAATTATTTTTTAGTGTCATCCTGAACTTGATTCAGGATCCATCTGATGAATACTAGATTCCGGATCAGATCCGGAATTACGAAAAGAATTACTTCGAAACTTGTTTCACCAACTCAGCAAATGATTCCGGTTGAGTTTTTGCCATCTCTGAAAGGACTTTTCGGTTTAGTTCGATTTTCTGGTCAATAAGTTTTTTAATAAACTCTGAGTAAGACAATCCGTTGGCCCGACATGCGGCATTGATGGAGATGATCCAGGCGCCACGAAAATCCCGCTTCTTTCGGCGTCTGTCAATATAGGCGTTATTTCCAGCCTTAAGAACGGCTTGTTTGGCAAGTTTTACCTGATTTCTACGACCGGCTTTCATACCAACTGTTTTGGCAAAAAGTCGTTTGTGTCTGGCTTTGGTTGTAACTCCGCGTTTTACTCTTGGCATGATTGGAAATTTAAAATTTAAAAACGATTATCGATTTAAAAGTTTTCTAACTCTTGATTGATCATTTTTGCTAACCAAAACCAAACCACGCTTGCGATCTGACTTATTAGTTAAAAGATGGTTTGCGGCTGCCCGGATATGCATAATCTTACCACTTCCAGTGATTTTAAATCTTTTAGCTGTTGATTTGTGCGTCTTTAGCTTCATTTTCTTTCCGATAATGATTATTCTAACACTGACTTCACCACACTGACTTTTCACTGACAAATATTATTTGTTGTTATCTGTGTTCGAATCTGTATCAATGATCTGTGGGCTTACTTCCTTGTTATTCTTGCGTTTGATTAAATTTACTCTAATTTGATTACCTAATTTCCGTGGCTCTTCGACTAAATCCATCCCAGCCATGTCGGTGAATTTCTTAATAACATCAATGGCCCGATCAGCGAATATATTTTCTCGTCCGCGTAAACGAAGTGCCACATTGATCTTATGACCTTTATCAGATAATTCTTTAGCTTTGTTGGCTTTGACTTCCAGATCGTGATCACCAATTTTGGCTGATAGGCGGATTTCTTTATCTTCGAATTGTTTGGAGTGGGCCTTATTATCCTTATCTTTCTTTTCCTGCTCGTATTTGAAACGTCCGAAATCCATAATTTTGGCAACTGGTGGAACATTGTTTGGCGAAATTTCAACCAAGTCAAGACTAGCCTCACGGGCCTTTTGCAAAGCTGAAAACAAAGACACAACACCTTGTGATGTTCCTTCGGCGTCGATTAGCATTACTCTGGCTGCTCGAATCCGATCGTTAACCCGTAAAAATTTGTTGCTTATTCGAAACTCCCTTCGAAGCCCACAAGGGCTGATGTCCTCCGTAGCCCGACAGGGCGGAGGAGGAGCTAATTGATTACTACGCCTATACTAACAAATTATTCCAATTTAATCAAGCGTTTTTGTTTTATCGCCTTGTCATTGCGAGGAGGAACGACGAAGTCTTGCGAAGCTGACCCTGTGGGCAATCTTTTCAATAGAGATTGCCGCGCCTCCGCCCGAGGCGGATGGCTCGCAATGACGGAACAACTGCTGGTCAAGCATGTCCGCTTTTTTTGGTGATTAATCTTATAGTTTTTTGGCTGATACCGAAAGTTGCCGGTGTTTTGGCCGCAATTCGGCCATCAACTTTAATTTGTAATTGTCTTGGAGAAAATAGCCGCAGCCCATCTGTTCTAATTAATGTTAAATCAATGTCTCGAACAATACCGGAAGCACCAATGGCTTTTTTAAACCGACCCCAAATTGTCGTGGATTTCGGGTCGACACTCTTCATAATAACATCAAGCTTGTCCGGAAACCGGCGAACAAAATTGGGAAACTGGTTGGCGATAAATAACTCCTTGGCTTTAGCTTGCAAAACAAAATCTTCAAACTCAATAGTAACCGAGGTCGGATGGTCAATTGCTAACTCGCAATAGGAGAAAAAAACATGCTGCTCATTAATTATTCCGACCCTTGTGTCAGTCACTTTACGAAAACGAAGATTTTCGGCTGCCTCCTCCCAAGTATTTGCTTCAATAATTTTGTAGATATTGTCGCTGGCGCCGAGAGGAATCACGCCAAGAACCTGCTGTTTTGACAGCATCACAGATGCTACTTCGCCGATAAGATCATCGGCACCAATAGCAACAATTGTCGAATAACCTTTAAAAATACCCTGTTCAGCTAACTCTCTCGCAGGGCGAATCCGATCCGGTACGGCAAATTCACCGGAGATTCCTAAATCAGACAAGTGATCTTTTATCATTTCAATCTGCCGGCGGTTTTTGCATTTTCTAACATCAAAAATGTAATAGTACATGATAAATTAATTCAAAAGTTAAAAGTCAAAAATCAAAATTTTTGGAATACTTCGTTTTGAATTTTTGGCATTTGGATTTGATTTCGTTTGTTTCGTGTTTCGAAATTAGGATTTCGAATTTTCTTCAGATGGTTTCTCTTCTTCAGTTGGTTGGTTATCTTCATCCAATTTTTTGTCTTTTGCATCAGCCACTTCACCACCCTGATCGGGCATTGTTGATTTGCCAACAAAAATTGCGCCCTGCTTGATAATCAAGGTTTTGACGTTAATATCGCCAATAACTTTACCGGTGGCATTAATCTCCAGTTTTTCCGTTGCTTCAATTAAACCTTTGATCGTACCGGACACCTCGATAACCTTGGCGATGACTGGACCCTTAATTACCGCAGTTTCGCCAACATTAACATTGTCATCACTGCGAACTTCGCCTTCGACTGATCCGTTTACTTGGATTGAGCCTTGATTTTTCAGATTTCCCTTCAAATTGACGTTCAAGCCAATAATTGTGTCAACATTTTCCACGCTTCTCCTTTCCATAATTCCCTTCGCTTAATTAAGTTTATTTTGATGTTTAGAATATACTAGCACAATAAATCTCAATTCCAAATATCGTTTTGTCATTGCGAGGAGGAACAACGTGGCAATCTTGTGTTTAGATTTTGGACTTCCTGTTTTTAACGTATCAAATAAAATAAAAATTTGGAAGTGGCAAAGTATGTTATGGCAAAGTATTTACAATAATCAAATTTTTTGATATATATTATTTAGTATCGAACACAAGGAGATGAGAACGTGAACAATCACACAAGGAGATGAGAACGTGAACAATCACGAGTGGGTAGATGGGAAATGTTCAAGTTGTGGAACGACACAGCCGCCAGATGAGTTTATCAACCCTAATGCCATTTGTCTTGGCAGCGATGACGAAATCGCTGTGAATCTGGCAGATTTGGTTCAACAAAATGGCGGAATTCTCCGCCTGTATCGAACCAATACGTCGCTTTGGCCCAGCAACGAGTCTCAGCAGTTGCCAATCAGGGCGATGTTTGAGGGGCCAGTTGATATTCGTCAACTGACCAATGATAACAGTTCCTTTGGTATCCAGCGCCAAGCATTTGAGATTACTGGAGCCAAGGCAGTAGCCTTCAGTCTCTCTAGTTCCCCGACAATGCCAAGTGTCATCGTCTGGGGCGACGAGGAGATTTTCGTGGTAAGTGGAAGCTCTTACTATGGCATTTCTCGCTTTTTGCGCAACCCACAAGCGACTGAGGGTCATCCTATCCTTGCCACAATCTCCTGATCCAGGTGCCACAACCGACCAGCAGCCACGAGGCTGCCTTTTTTCTTTGGGACTTTACAGGTCTTGACAGACGTGATACAATTGCTAACAGTTCGAGCAGAAAAATTCTTTCTCTTTTTCATAATAAATGATTTTAAATTTGTCATTTCGATCTTCCTGAGTTTGTCGAAGGACGAGAAATCTACGAGTTAGGATTTAATAAAAAATATAAGCTGTATATTTCTCGCCTCCAGCCCTTTTTGAGAAAAGAGCTGGATGGCTCGAAATGACAAATTAGAATTTAGAACTTGATTTTCAAAACTATGAATAAAATTAAAATTACTGGCGCCAGGGAGCACAATCTAAAAAATGTCTCATTGGAGATTCCAAGAGATAAAATGGTGGTAATTACCGGACTTTCTGGCTCCGGAAAATCGTCACTGGCCTTTGATACAATTTTTGCCGAAGGTCAACGTCGCTATGTAGAAAGTTTGTCATCTTATGCCAGACAATTTTTGGGAGTGATGGAAAAACCGGATGTTGATTACATTGAAGGCTTGTCGCCGGCAATTTCTATTGATCAAAAATCCGCCAATAATAATCCACGGTCAACCGTTGGCACAATTACTGAAATTTATGATTATTTACGACTTCTATTCGCCCGAGCCGGAATTCCACACTGTCCAAACTGTCATAAACCGGTACGCCAACAAACACCAACACAAATTGCCGAGCATCTAATTTCTGCCACCACAGAAACATTGCGAATTATGATTCTGGCAATTTTGGTTGCCGATAGAAAAGGAGAACACGCTGATGTATTTGCCCGGATAAGAAAATCTGGGTTCTCCCGTGTCCGAGTTGATGGTTCAGTAATGGATTTAGACGAAGCAGAAAATAAAGAATTGGACAAACAAAAGAAACACACAATTGAAGTTGTCGTTGACCGCTTGATTATCGAACATAATGGCAAAGATAAAAGTACTCAAATGCGCTTATTCGATTCGATAGAAAAAGCCTTGGAAATCGGTGGCGGCTACATTAAAGTTGTTTATGTTGATAAAAAAACCGAAGAGCAATTCTCCGAGCAATTTGCATGTCCAGATTGTAATATTTCCCTGCCAGAGATAGCGCCGCGATCTTTCTCCTTCAATTCACCCCACGGAGCTTGTCCACGTTGCCAAGGATTGGGAACCATTTTGGAAATTGATCCGAAGTTAATTTTACCCAATCCCAGACTGACAATTTCCGAGGGGGCAATTCGGCCATGGTCAAAAACTGCTTCGAACTCAACTTGGTATATGTCAGCGCTAACTGCGATGGCAACAAAAAATAAAATTTCGCTTGATAAGCCAGTTGGACAATTGGAAAAAGAACAACTAAAAAAAATTCTATATGGCACAGGTGAAGATCGCTACAATATTTCCGGCTACTCAGTAAAATATGAAGGAATTATTTCTAACCTTCAGCGACGTTATAAAGAGACTCAGTCTGATTATGTTCGGACCGAAATTGAAAAATATATGGTTAATCGAACCTGCCCGGCTTGTAATGGCATGAGACTTCGTCCGGAAATTTTGGGAGTGACTGTTGCCGACAAAAATATTATTGACGTCTCTGATATGACGATTGACCGCTGCCACGATTTTTTTGATAAATTGGACAGCAAACTAGACGAGAATCAGAAAATAATTGCTCAACAGATTATTAAAGAAATTAAAGAACGGTTGTCGTTTTTACTCAATGTCGGATTACCATATTTAACAATTAATCGCAATGCCGCAACACTATCCGGCGGTGAAGCGCAAAGAATTCGTTTAGCAACGCAAATTGGATCGGGATTACAAGGTGTACTCTATATTTTGGACGAACCATCAATCGGTTTGCATCAAAAAGACAATGCCAAACTGTTAAAAACACTAACCAATCTGCGCGATTTGGGGAATTCGATTATTATTGTCGAACACGACGAGGAAACTATTCGCTCTGCTGATTGGCTAGTTGACGTTGGTCCAGGCGCCGGTGAAGCCGGCGGCCAAATTATTTTTGAGGGCACGCCGAAAGAAATCGAGACGGCGAAAAATTCCGTCACCGGCGATTATTTATCCGGCAAAAAGAAAATTGAAACACCAAAGATCCGGCGCAGTGGCAATGGTGAAATACTTTCAGTCATCGGGGCCAGTGCAAACAATTTAAAGGATCTGACTGCCAGTATCCCATTAAATATTTTTACCTGCATTACCGGAGTAAGCGGCTCGGGAAAATCAACATTGGTAAATGATATTTTGTCAAAAGCCCTGGCCAAAAAGTTTTATCATGCCAAAGAAATTCCCGGCGAACACCAAGAAATTACCGGTGTTGAAAATATTGACAAGGTAATTACAATTGATCAGTCCCCGATTGGAAAAACACCACGTTCCAACACGGCAACCTATACAGCCATATTTACTTTTGTCCGCGAACTTTTTGCTTCAACTGTTGATGCCAGAATCCGCGGCTATAAATCCGGAAGATTTTCTTTTAATGTTAAAGGTGGCCGCTGCGAACGTTGTCATGGTGGTGGAGTTTTGAAAATTGAAATGCACTTTTTACCAAACGTATATATCACCTGCCCGGAGTGCAAAGGGGCCCGCTACAATCAGGAAGCCTTGGAAATTCATTATAAAGATAAAAGCATTTCCGAAGTTTTGGATATGACTGTTGATGAAGCTTTGAAGTTTTTTGAAAATGTCCCGGCAATCAAACAAAAACTGGCAGTGTTATCTGATGTCGGTTTGGGCTACATTAAACTTGGCCAACCGGCAACGACTCTCTCCGGTGGCGAGGCTCAAAGAATAAAACTTGCGACCGAGCTTTCACGCAAATCAACAGGCCGTACTCTCTATATTTTAGATGAGCCGACAACCGGATTGCATTTTGACGATGTCAAAAAACTTCTTGGCGTATTGGTAGCACTTGTAGATAAAGGTAATACCGTTGTTGTTATTGAACATAATTTGGATGTGATAAAAACCGCCGATTATATCATCGACCTCGGTCCTGATGGTGGTGAAGCCGGTGGTGAGATTGTAGCTTGTGGCACCCCAGAGGAAGTAGCCAAAAACTCAAAATCATACACCGGCCAATATTTGAAAAAAGTTCTCTAGCTAATAATTCAGGCCAATATATAATAACTGCTACGTGATTAATACCAATATGATACAATTATGCTATATAGTATAATTGTGCTGGAATAATATGAGAAAAATTAGAACGACTGCAGGGAAAAATCGATATAAATGGGAGTGGAACGAATTTAAATTTCTAGTCTATGTGTTATCTGAAGCAAACAATTTTGAAGAAAATCTGAATTTATTCATTGATCTTCACACAACCAAAGAAATTACTGAAATTATCAGACGATCCATAATTTCCTCATATATACTCTCAGGAAAAACATACGAAGAAATATCAGATATGACAGGAGCTTCGAGCAACACAATATCGAATATTGCTGGTAAACTACACCGAAAAAAGGAAGTACTGAGTAAAATATTGGATAAGACTGGAAACTATGATGAATTTCTGGCAAAAACTTTTGACAAGAAAGATTTGTTTAACAATATTGTTTTTAAAGCGCGAAAAAGATTAAACCCTTTTTCATGAATAGTACAATTATGCTATATAGTATAATTGTACTAGATACCAATTTTCTTTGAATATTCTTTTGTGCAATTCTTATGTGATATAATACTGTTACCAACCACAAGGAGGAAAATGGAAGAAAACAAAGAATTATCAAAATCGATTGATAAATTGATTAAAGTTATGCACCGGTCAAATAGTTTAGGCTGGATGTTGTTGAAGGGAATTTTCTATAGTATTGGTTGGATTATTGGTCTCGGTTTAATTGCCACAATTTTATTTTACCTTTTGCCAAAAACCGGTGATGGCAATATTATTGGTCATTGGTTACATTCTATGGCCAACGCCGTTCGGCAAAGTCAGTAAATACGCAATTTTAATTAAAAAATCCAGTCCTAGACTGGATTTTTTAATGGTGGAGCTGAGGGGAGTCGAACCCCTGTCCAAAAGGTAGACACAATATTTTCTACAAGCTTATCAGCGACTAAATTTTCATATTGATGATAAAGCCGCTGCAAAAATCATCAATCATATCCTGAGTAAAGCTTTACTTAACACGCTAAGGAGTCAGGCTAAGTGCAGTTCGATTTATGACGTCTGGCCTCATCATTCGAACAGACAATGAGCAGGCGGTTGCGTCAATTAAGCAGCAACTGGCGAGAAAGCAAATCCTGCAAAAGCAGTTTTAGCTTTCTCTGTAAGTGTTTTTGCACTTAAAATTTGCATTGTTAAGGTCATAGCTTACCTGCTTGCAATAGAGCACCTAAAATCCTTCTGTCGAAGCCAATACAGCCCCATCGAGAATAATTATATATAATAGTAAGAGATATGTCAATATTTCAAAATTCGCTTCCTTCTGCTTTAATTAAGTTTATGAAAAAGAAAATTTTACTCCATGCTTGTTGCGCTCCGTGCACCGCCGGTGTTTGGAATCAGCTGAAAGATGATTTTGAAGTCACACTTTTTTGGTATAATCCAAATATTTTTCCAAAAGCTGAACATGATCGCAGGCTAAACGAGCTTTTGAATTTTTGTGACCAAAAAAATATTCGGATTATGGTTGGCGATTACAACTGGGTCGAAGAACATGCTTATTGGCTTGAGACAGCCAAGGGGCTAGAAGATGAGCCCGAGAAGGGTAAGCGTTGCGAAGCTTGTTACAAAATGCGCTTAGAGGCTGTTGCAGCCGTTGCAGCCCAAGCTAACGACCACCACGATGGCGAGTTTGATTTCTTTGGAGCGGAACTCTCAATATCACCACACAAAAACTCTGAAATGATAAATGAAATTGGAAATAATATTGCCGAAGAATTTGGTATTAACTTCTTTAAAGCAGATTTTAAAAAAAATGATGGCTTCAAAAAAGGCGCTCAAATTTTCAAGAAGCTAAATTTATATCGCCAAGATTACTGTGGATGTGAATTTAGCCAAACAAAAAAATAGACAACATATGGTATAATAATACTAGGAGGAAATATGGATTTGAATTCGTTCTATCAACTTTCAGTCAGTATTTTTGCCATAGTGGCGACAATTTTTATCATCACTTTATTTGTTTTGGCCATTAAGGTCCAAATTCAACTATCCAGACTAATTCAGAAGCTGGAAGAAATTTCTGTTACGGTAAAAACTACTGCCGGTGAGACAAAAGAGTTTATCGAGAAGACAATATCATCATTGGAGGCTTTCAAGCAAAGTATTTTGACTTTTGAATTTTTACGTAAGGCAGCAACCGAAATTATTACTCAAATTAAAAGTAAATCAAAAGGAGAAAAAGATGGACAAGAAGACTAAAGGTATTTTAGAGGGAGCGGCAATTGGGGTTATTGCTGGGGCAATAGCTGGAATTCTACTGGCGCCAAAATCTGGCAAAGAAACACGTGAGGACATTAAAGAATATGCTCTCGAGATGAAGGACAAAATCGCTGGGGAATTAGCTGCAGGTGGTAAAGTTACTAAAGAAAAGTATGAAGAAGTAGTAGCCAAAATCGTTAAGGTTTATGAAACCGAAAAAAAGATTTCAGCCAAAGACGCTAAAGAAATCAAAGATATCTTACTAAAAAATTATCAACAGGTTTCTAAGGCCGTTAAAGGTGAAGAAAAGAAAAAGTAGATCAGATTTTAAAAACCAGCACTGAGTTCAAGCGCTGGTTTTTAAATTTCTCCTGGCCTCACGTTCGCTGTCGCGCGACTTTAGGACCTCCCTCTTATCATGAAGTTTTTTGCCGCGGGCTAAAGCAATTTCTATTTTGGCTCGGCCGTGTTTGAGATATAGTTTTGTCGGAATAATTGTTAAACCTTTTTCATCGGATTTGCCAACCAATCTCTGTATCTCCTCGGAATGCAGGAGTAGTTTTCTGGTTCTCTGTTGATCACCTGAAACCACTGAAATGATGCCACCAACCCACCAAGCTTCCCCACCAATAATTTTTATGTGAGATCCCGTCAGCTGTATTTTATTTGCACGAATTGCCTTTATTTCCTCACCAGTTAATACTATTCCAGCTTCCAAATTTTCGACAAGCTCGTACTCAAACCGTGCTTTACGGTTAATAGTATTTCTTGATTTTCGAATTTTTTTATTAGGCATTCTCTTTAGAGAAAATTTTTGATATTGTTGGCCATTCCAGAATTACCACTGAAAGCGATGCGGCAAGTGGAATAGATAATATGGCCCCAACAATCCCCATTAATTTCGCCCCAACTAAAAGCGCCAAAAGTATCACAACTGGGGAAATGCCAACTGCCTTTTGCATAATCTTTGGGACCAAGAATGCATTCTCTAGCAAAGCAACGACCAGATAAAGAATAATTACAAATAGAGCAGTCCATGGCGAAATGGTTAATGCAATCAAGGCAGAAATCACTGCTGCTACAATTGGCCCGATGGTTGGGATCAGTTCTAGAAGTCCAGCTATAACAGCCAAAATTAAAGCATACGGAACTTGCAAAATAGAGAGCCCAATAAAATCGAGAAGAAAGACTGCTAAGCCCAAAAGCATTTGCCCTCTAAACCAAGAACCAACCTTAGCTGCAATTTTATTTATTACAATAATTGCATTTTCGCGCTGATTTTCTGCAAAGGCAAAAGATACAAACTTTTTAATGTCCTGCTCTCCAATTAGCATATAAAATGTCAGGATTAAAACCATAATTACAGCAAAGATCGCAGAAACTATCCCAGCAGTAAATGAATAGAGATTTGAAGACAAAGTCCCGAGATTAGATACCAGGTTATCCAAAGTATTTTGAATGTTAGGCAAATGTTGTCGTAAATTTGCAAAGTTTGAATTATTTATATAGTCAGGAATACTTTGCGCCAATTGAGAAGCTTGAACTACCAGAGGAGGAATGACGATGTAGACCACGGCAAAAATAATTGCCGCTAAGATGAGGAAAAGTGCGATTATTGACATCACTCTGCCAAGATATTTCTGCCAGCTTTTTACAACTGGAGAAAAAGTCGCAGACAGAATCAAAACTATAAAAAACAAGGCAACAACATCTTTCACCAAAAATAATAAATAAAATGCCACCGCAATTAATAATACTTTGACAACAGTCCAAGTCGAAATTTCAAACTTTACTTTTTCTGGCATAATAAGTCTCCCTATTAAATATATATTATGGTCGGGGCGACTGGATATTTCACCCACTTCGTTCACAAAAACCCACGGTTTTTGTTATTTTCCTCCGCGGGAAACTCCCGTTTCCCGACCCCTTCCCATGGTTCTGCATCCATTCACTCCTTCTTTGGTCGGGGCGACTGGATTTGAACCAGCGACCTCATCGTCCCGAACGATGCGCGCTACCGGGCTGCGCTACGCCCCGACAATCAATTCCGCTTTATTACAAGACACTATAGTAAAAAAATCAAGGCGTAACAAAGTCGGTATCAAACGACTTTATCATAACTGAAATTTGTGCTAAAATCCAGAGAGAAATGCCGACGTAGCTCAGTGGATAGAGCGCCTCCGTCCTAAGGAGGGCGTCGCAGGTTCGATTCCTGCCGTCGGTACCAGTACGGAAATGTCAAATTTTGAGAGTTTGCGCCGCCTGCGGCGGCGACCAAGTTGTAGGGAATATTTGCTTCAAATTGCCACTTTCGATTCTGTAAATAATGGTTCGAGCCGATATTTTTGAGAAATGTTAGAATTTCCGAATGATCTTCGGATTTTTTTAATTTATCTGCTTTGGCAAGCGATAAAACGAACTCTCTGGCCGGTTCGAGCCAAGACAATCCTTTTTGTTCAAAATCTTTAATTTGCTCACTAGATTCTATTTTTTCGTTTAGCAATTTTTGTTTTCGCAAAGTATATTCTTCGGTCG
>JAPLVG010000015.1 GCA_026397235.1 Candidatus Berkelbacteria bacterium | reverse complement strand
TAATTATGACCTTTTTTTTTTTTTGCAGTTATCGCACACTCACAACTTTTACATTTCATAAGGCCAAGAAAAGCAAAATGATGTCTTTCTTTTGTTCTTGGTTTTCCGCGGTCTTTCAAAACTTCTTGGCACTTGTCAAAAAGTTTCTTTGAAATTACCTGCTTATGTTTTCCTTCGTAGATTTCGCCGTTATATTTCATCAACCCAATGTAGAAAATATTTTGTAGAATTGAGTTGATATTGCTGATTGAGATTCTTTTATTGAGATTGCCAAATAACATATTCTCTTCTGCCCAATTTGCGAGAGAATTGAAAGTGTATCTGCCGGTTGAATAAAGTTCAAATATTTTTCTGATTTTCCTTGTTTTTACTTCGTCAACATCTATATCTCGAGTTTTCGGGTTGTTGATATAACCAATCGGCGCCCAGCCTGGCCAAACGCCATTTCGTATTTTTTGTCGTAATCCTCGTTTAACATTCTCTCGCAAATTGTCTACAAAATATTTTGATTGTCCGAAAGCGATATTAAGCATGAAAAGTCCTTGCGGAGTTGGTTCAAACCAGAACGAAGGGAAGCGAAGGGATTTTATAAAACCGCAGTCTACCATGTGGATAATTTTTCCACCGTCAACCGAATTTCTAGCTAAACGATCCGGATGCCAACTCAAAATTCCTTCGGCTTTTCCTTTTTCGATCAATTCTAACATTTCAGCGAACTTCGTTCGCCCGGGTTCTTTGGCAGTTTTGGCTTCGCAAAGCGAAGCGACAATTTCAAGTTTTTCTTTGGCGGCAAATTCCCTTAGCTCAACAAGTTGAGCTTCAATCGAAAGAACTTGCCTGTCGTCATCTTCAGTACTTTTGCGAGCGTAAATTATGTAACGCATTTTTCCTCCTTGTTTTGTCTTTTAAATCATAAAAATTTTCTTTTACGGATCCAGAATCGAAAGTGGCATATTGTCGCAAAAATTCCCTACAATTTAGTCGCCGCCGCAGGCGGCGCAAACTCTCAAAATTTGACATTTCCGTACTGGTACTCTATTCTGAAAATTGTTCGAACGCATTTCGCCGCCGAAGGCGGCGTGAAAACACCCCCGAAAATTCCCGACTGAAATTCTGAACTTTCAAAACTGCCAAAGAACCTGCTTCAAAAATATCGGCTCGAATCATTGTTTATTTGTAAAAGAAAATTTTTATGAAATTCAACCTGAATATGGTTGACTTTTTTGTTTATTTCTGCTATATTTCATAAGTTTCAAACCTTTGGATGCTCTGCTAGAGCGAGAAAGTCATTTAAGATTAGATGTTTTTCTTGCCTTCACAGGCACAACCCCGCAAGGGGAAATGGCTGAGCGCTGTCATCCCACGCTCTGGAGCTTCGAGTTCAAAGCCATCATGGGAGGTTTTGGGGATGAAAACCTTTGAAGTGAACATTGAGAAGACGAAGAAAGGAAAGCCGGCGGGATGGGAACAATCCGGGGAGACTGGCTCTGCTCACATTTGGACTGGGGCGGACGGAGAAAAACTTCGGGCCTACAATATCCCCAGGGATGGTGCCCCGAGACAGCACGCACTGGTTCCGATTGAGGTTGGTTGCTGGCTGATCAACATATGCCCGCCGCCAGACTCTGGCAGGGTCAACGGTTCGATCTGCAAAGTGACCGGACTCGACATGACGAATCTGAAAGCAACTGTTGAAGTTGTGGCGACCCGCTTCGGCGGAAAGTGGCATGGCTTCAACTCGTACCCCCACGCTATCCCTGAGGAGTTGCTGAGCGCGATCGTCGCAGCGACGGAGAAGGCGTTGTGCAAGGACTGCCGTCACGCTCACTACGCACTCCATCGCAAGCAGACCACGACAGGAGGTGCATAGTGGACGACCCCAGGAGATTATCCGATGAAGCATTGCTTCACATTGCTACTAGTAGTTGGGGAATGGTGGTAGAACATGCACACCATCCCTACGCTCCCTCGTTCATAAGATTTGTTCAGGAGGAGGGAGCGTCCGCAGCGCAGGAGATACTTCGTCGAATGCGACGTGGACGGAGCAGACAGACACTGCGAGTTACCCGACATCGTGGCAAAGGGGGGCGAGTCCCGAATCTACCGCGGCGGGTTCGTGGGTAGGGCTGGGAATAGCGTTCCCGAACCAAGGATACACACGGGCATTTCTCTTGCGAGATTTGCCCTTTTTCTTTACTCTAGAATTCTTGCCGCCAAAGGAGAAATCTGCTAAGATATCTCTAGTGGGGTAAGCCGCCAAAGAAAAACTTGAAATTGTCAAAGTTCAGAATTTCAGTCGGGAATTTTCGGGGGTGTTTTCACGCCGCCTTCGGCGGCGAAATGCGTTCGAACAATTTTCAGAATAGAGTACCACCACATTTCGTTCTGGGCGACCGGTCATTCGACTCTGAGGTCTAGCAACCTCATCGCTCAGACTCGAAGAGAACGCGGTAAGTGCGAGAATTGTTCGGTTTTGATTCAAAAAATTGAGATAAACAAAAAAACGGTTTAAACCGTTTTTTTGTTGAGTATTAAGATTTTATTGATAAATTCAATTTTTCGCCGATAATATTGGCGAGTACTTAATCCTGCACCTTTTTCTTTGAGAGTTTTGTACTCGTTTAATGAATTGGGATGTTCTCGTAAATAACTCTCAAATTTCTGTGAGTTAATCCAATCGTCACTTTCGATATTAATCAGAAATATTTCTGCTTTTGTCTTTTCGACATATGCAACAAACCGCACCCTTCTTTGTGGATATAAACTTCCTGGTTTGCCAAATTTTTTTGCTAAAAGCTTAATTGATGTATCGAACTTATTGGGTAATATCGGAATATAAATATCCATTTCTCCTTGCCCTGAAATACCTAGGCCCGATGATCCTTTTAGATGTAACTCTGCTTTTTTATCTAAAACTTTGAGAATAATTTTTTTGATAATTCCGAATCTTTTAGGAATTTCGGGATCGTAAGGGAAAATCATAATTTTATCATTGTCAGAAAGGTGGTTGATCCACTCATTTTGTTCTTTTGAAATCATAGTTCGATTATAACATTTATAATATATTAGCGGAGGACAAATTTTAAATAATCTTGTAAATCACTTTATTATTAATATTTTTTGTGCTAGATTCAGTTGTGAAATTAAATTTAGAAAATATGGCTAATATAACTTCACATTTAAAGAAACTGAGCAAAGAAGAACTGATCAAAGAAATTCAACAACTTAATCGTGATTTTTCTGTTGTGCGGGATTTCTTTGTTTGTAAATTTGATGCTGATGATGACAAAATATTAGATAAATACAAAAAGGTTGTTAAAAATGAATTTTTCCCCACGCGTGGTTTGGGTAAAATGCGACTGTCTGTTGCTAGAAAAGCAGTGCTCGATTATAAAAAGATCAGTCAGTCCGAAGAAAATATTGCCGATATTATGTTGTACTATGTGGAAAATGGTATAAAATTTACCAATGAATATGGTGATATCGACGAATCATTTTATTACAGCATGGGCGCAATGTTTTGGGAAGCATTAAAATATATTTCCGAACACAGTTTACTGGAAAATTTTCAATCCAGAGCGAAGCAAACTCTCATTGACACAGAACATATCGGCTGGGGATTTCATGATGAACTTGAGGAATATCATAGAAAATATTACAAAAATTAAAGGAAATAATTTTTAATGGCAAAAGGATTGCAAAAATTAATAGAGATTGTAAAAACTGGTACTCGAGAAGAAGTTAAGCAAGCGCAAAAAGAGATTGAGAATTTTGCTCATCGCCACGGTATGACAGATAACAATCATCAAGATGAAAATTTTAAGGTTTTTCTCGTAGAAATTGAGTGGTTTGACCAGATATCGAATCTCAACCATCAATGCTATTTAATCAGTTCGCTAAAATGGGCATTTTTTGCCCTTGGAATTAAATATTTTGATGAATTTACTAATTTTATATTAAAATGTATTCAACACCCATCGGGGAAAATTCGTCAGAGCATTATAAAAGCTTCAGACTGGTTGATGATGTCTATAAATGTTGACTATATTTTTTATCCTCAAAAGAATCCAACTGATGAGGATAAAAAGAAAATTGCTGTCGACCAGCTAAAATTTTGTCAATTTGTTGATAAAGTCGGTGAGCTTTCTGAGAAATACTATCTACCAAAATACAAACGGGTAAAATATATTTCCAGTTTGCCGGTCGGTGAATATAAGAGTATTCAAATGTTGCTTACGGAAGTTTTGTTGCGGAGCTATGGTTATGAGAGAATATATGATGATTATCTGCGAAGAATAAATCGCGACGATGCAGTTGCTAGTGCTGAGACAATATTGCCTGAAATAAAGCTAAAATATCTGAAGCGTGATATTGACGGAAAGAAATTGACATATCCAGACGCAATTTGCTCGGCATGTGGCAAAAAAGACATTGCGATTGGTGCAACTAAAAATGCTTTTTTAGATAGCCCGGATATTATTTGCGAAGATTGCGCTATAGACGAATATCAAACAAGATATGGTTTTATATCTCGAGAAGCTGTAGCTGCACGCCGACGAAGAATATTTGATGTTGGATATTTATTGCAGGAAATGATTATTAGCGAGTATCTAGCACGAAACAAAATTGATGATTACGAGAAACTTGATATCGAAATAATGGGCTTTCTGGGAGAATTATCACACCACATTTATAATGAGAGCTTTTCAAAAGAAGATAAGTGGCATCTCGAGAATGAACCAGATCAGAAAATAATTGAGTCTAAAATCCAAAGAGTGCTAGATAAAGTTTAATTTTTAAGTTTGTAATAGGTCGCCTTGCCCTTACCATGGCGCTGGATTAGCCCCAATTCGATTAGTTTATTAAAATCTTTGTTTCTGGTTGGTTTGGCCCGGTTGGTTAATTTGGCATAGTCGCGGTCGGCAATGAAATTGTTTTTCTTAATATAATCCAGGATCTTTTGGTGATACGGTTTTAGGGCTGTTTCTGGCGAGATCGTTTCTGTGCTAAGGATTTTACTGACCCGCAAAAGTTCGTCAATTATTCCATCGGTAAAATATTCCAGCCAAGTTGTGAAGTCGATTTGATCTTTCAAATCGTAATAATTACCGCGAATTCCAACATTTTCAAAATATTTACTGACATTTTGGTTGTAGTAATTTTCGAAGCTAAACAAATTAAATGTATTAAGCCCCATATCAGCTAGTAACACTTTTGTCATCAACCTTGCCGTTCGACCGTTGCCATCTATGAATGGGTGAATAATGACAAATTGCTTGTGAAAAATACCAGCCAGGATTAATGGATCGATTCGGTTTTTACTGGTCGTGATATATTCAATCAGATCGTCGAGCAAACTTTTAACATCTTGATGATCCGGTGGTAAATATATTGCTTTTCTGGCTATTGGATCATTAACAAAAACCGGTTGCTGACGAATTTTGCCAGAATTAAAGTCATTTATCAATTCGCGGGTAACAATCTTTTGGGTTTTTAAAATTAGATCAAGATTGAATTTAATTGTGTTATTTTGAATATCCGCATCCAAAACTTCCAGCGCTTGATTATAGTTAATAACTTCTTTTTCGCTGTCTCGCAGATTTTCCGGTCTATTTTTAATAATTTTCTTAACATCGGTTAAGGGCAATGGATTGCCTTCAATACTGGTAGACGAATGCGCAGAAACTTCTCTGGCGGTTTTTTCCAGTTTGACCAAAGTCAGTTTCGAAAAGTGACGATTGTTTAGATCAGCAACAATAACACCAATTCTTTTGATGTTTTCCAAGAGTTTTGAGGTGATATTAAATTTTGGTTCAAACATATTGACCTCCTTGTTTATGTACTAATTGTAGACGATTGGTAGACGATTGTCAAGATGATTATTTTAGAAAATGATACTAGCTCTTTTTTATAGTGTATCATTGTGTATCATTTCGCCTCGAAATGGTACTTTTGAGACTTTAGACAAAACCTCGTTCTAGTGTCTCATTTGTCTCGTCTCATTTTTCACACTCGTTTTTGGCACGCTTCCTTTTTATAGTGTGCCATCATGTACCATTTCAGATCAAATCGGATAAAAAATGGCACACAAACTTCAAACTGTGTTTCATTTTCAAATTATTGCCAAATTACGCTCAATAAGGTATGATGAGAGAGGTAAAAGGTTCAGGACTTCAAGGGGGTACCATAGATTTCTGTCAGGGTTTTAACCCCTGATCAGAAATATACAGTTCGAAAAAGGAATCGAAAGCCGGACCGGCGACTGGCCGGGAGACGGGGTCGAGGAAAAATTCAGCAGAATTTTATCCGTGACCGATTCCTGCCGTCGGTACCATCCCACCTCTCCGTAATAATTAAATTTTAGTAACATGTGGAAAAAAGTATTACAATCAGTTGAAGAATATTATCTGGCTGAGATAGAAAATCTTCAAAAAAGAATTGACGAAAATGCGACGAGCGCTGCCAATTCTCCCGGCTCCATGCAGTCTTGGTCTGACAAAAGTAAACAGGAGTTCACTCAATTAGCTGAGGCCCTATCAAAAGATATTCCCCCACTTCAATTATCGCTTAAACAAATTAGTGCGATACTTGAATCTGGAAAAATTCCATCAAAAAATATTTCTGTCGGTTCAATCGTCAAAGTTCAATATCCTGACGAACCAAACGATGAATATTTAGTAATTGTCCCAACAGCAGGCGGAAATTTAATAACTGTTGACGACAAAGATTTTTTTCTACTTTCTGAAAAATCAGATTTGGGAAAAAGTTTGTTAAATAAAAAACTAAACGACAAAGTAAATCTTAAGTCGGGGTCAGAAGTTCTAATTACAGAAGTAATTAATAGTTAGATCAGAGTACTATTTTGACAAAAGTCTTTTTGCCGATGCGGAGGACAGTTGTTTTTGTTGGGGTGAAATTTATGTCAGTGATTTTTTCGCCGTCGGCATTTTTGACTGCGCCATTTTCAACTAACCTGCGCCATTCAGAGCCGGACGAAACAATATTTTTTGCTACCAGGGCTTGCATTGCTGACTGACCTTTTTCTAGTTTTATCTCTTCGATGTCTGTTGGAGTTTCACCTTTAGAAAAAGTATCAGTGAACGATTTTTCGGCAATTTTTGCATCTTCTTTAGAATTAAGCAAAGTGACAATTTCTTTTGCTAGTCTGGCTTTTGCATCCCGCGGGTTTAGTTTTCCAATTAGCATTTCTCGTTTCATTACCTTAACTTCATCCATTGGGACATCGGTCAAAAGTTCGAGACCAATAATAATTAATTCATCCGACCAAGACATAACTGCTCCAAACATTTCGTTTGCGCTAGCATCAAGAGGAATAATATTGCCCTCAGTTTTACCCATTTTTTTGCCCGAAGGATCAGCCAACATTTTCGTCGTTAAAACAAATTTTTCCTTATCTTTCATTTTTCGCATCAGGGTTCTGCCTGCCAACATATTGAAAGTTTGATCATTACCACCGATTTGCAAATCAACATCCATTGAAACCGCATCATAAGCTTGAAAAAGCGGGTATAAAAATTCATGCAAATGGATTTCTTTGTGCGCCTTTATTCTTTCTTGGAACATATCGCGCTCCAAAAATTGAGAAACTGTGAAGTAGGAGGCTAGCTCCAATAGATCTTCAGGTTTTAATTTATTAGTCCACTCTTCGTTGTGCAAAAAGCGGATATTTGCACCACTAGTATCCAATATTTTGCCGATTAGCTCTTTGTAACCTTCTGCGTGTTTTTCAACTTCTTCCTTGGACAATTTTTTTCGAGTCGCTGATTTATCAGTTGGATCACCAATTCTGGCAGTAAAATCACCAATAAGGACAATGACCTCATGCCCTAAATCCTGAAATTGGCGAAGTTTTTTAAGCTGAACTGCATGGCCTAAATGCAAGCGACCTGTTGGATCTATACCATAATATATTCTAATTTTTTTATCGGAATTTAAAACTTCTGCCAATGCAAGTGGTGTTGGGTAAATATTTTCCACCCCACGAGAAATTAGTTCGGTGATTTTTTCTTTTTTTATTTCTTCCATACAGCCCTTTCATATAACAAAATTTCCTCAATCATAGCAGATTGAGGAAATTTCTTAAAGGCTTTTGGCTATGTTAACTTGCCGTCTTTCATTGTAAAATGCTGGTCGGCCTTGGCTGACATGGTTGAGTCGTGAGTCACGGCGATGATAGTCGTTTTTTCTTTTTTGGCTAAATCTTTCAAAAGTTTAATGATCACGTCACCAGTTGCGCTGTCCAAGTTTCCTGTTGGTTCATCTGCCAAAATTAAGCTTGGATGGTTGGCCAAAGCTCTAGCAATGGCAACTCGCTGTTGTTCGCCACCGGAGAGTTTCGCTGGTAATCTTTTTGATTTCGTTTCGTCGATGCCAACCTCAGCCAACAAAACTTTAGCTCTTTTTACTTGCGTTGGATGGTTTTTGCCAGCAAACTCCATCGGCAACATAACATTTTCTAGCGCCGACAAATTTGGCACCAAGTTATAACCCTGAAAAACAAAACCAATTTTGTTTCGGCGATAGCTAATCAATTTCATATCACCCATTTTAGTAATATTTTCACCGCCAACATATATTTCGCCGCTTGTTGCTTTGTCCAATGCTCCAAGCAAAGCCAGCAAAGTTGACTTTCCGCTGCCAGATTTTCCAACGATTGTGGCAAAAACACCATCAGATAGTTCGAAAGATACTTCGTCGACAGCTTTAACTTTGGTATCTGCCGATTGAAAAGTTTTCGATAGTTTCATTACTTTTAGCATATTTACCTCTGTCATTCCGGACTTGATCCGGAATCTAAATAAATGTTTTATGGATCCTGAATCAAGTTCAGGATGACAATCTTTAGAGTTTATTCACTGCGAAGTACTTCGGCTGGACGAACTTTTGATATGAAAGACGCAGGCAGTGCCGAACCAATTATTGCAATAATAATTGCAGCTCCTAAGCCATATAATACAATTTTCCAGTCAAGTGTTGCAGTGATATTACGAACAGCTCCCTGTGCGCCATTAACGATCCCGGCACCAACTCGCATCATTGCAACATGAGCCTCACCAGGATTGGCCGGACCTGTATTTTGGGTATTGTTTGTCGCCATTACCTTCAAAATCGGGTTGGAAATGAACGCGCCGACAATAACACCAACTACCGCTGACATTAAAGTTAGGATTAAGGACTCAACAGCAAATTGAGAAACAACAAGCATATTTGAAGCACCGATAGCTTTCAGAACCCCAATCTCTCTTCTGCGTTCACGAACAATCATTACCATCGATAGAAACAAAATGATAGCGCCGGCTACCAATGACCCAATCAGTCCATAAGTTGAAATTGATTTGATATTCTCAAGCGGTGTAATTGCCTGATTTGAAGTATCTTGGCTAGAAGTTACATCAGCCGAGTCACCTAGCTGTGATTTTATCGCCGAAGTCACCGATGACATAACATCAATTGATGACGTTTGAACTACCACTGTATTAACTTGTCCCGCTTGGCTTGATAAGGTCTGCAAGGTTTTTAGTGGCATAACAATTTGGGTGTTTCCAAACTTGTTTCCCGAGTCGAATATGCCTACAACTTTAATATCTTGATTATAAGCTTTAAAAGTTTGTCCAACTGTTAAATTATTTTTTGTTGCCATATCCGTGCCAAGCATGGCAATATTTTCAGCTGACGTGCCATCGAATTTCTCACCGGATATAACTTTGAAATCCGACATGTTTAAACTTTGAGTCACTGACAAGTCATCACTGGCTGTAACCATAATCGGCATAGCAAATCCATGGCTTTGATCGGTCGACGAAGTGGATGAACTAGATGATGTTCCATCAGAGCTTTGCGAACTTTGCTTTTGTTGTCGATTACCAAAGTCACCGGCTTCAATTGGTGTGGTTAAATTTGTCATGCCGGTTTGTAAGTGGTCGGATAATGTTTTAGTAACTTTCACTACGCCGGAGATTTGGGAAATTTTAGCCACCGCGTCATCAGTCAATAATGTTCCCCCGCCTTCAAAACCACGAATCCCTGCCGGCGATACAGTCACAAAATTGCCAATCGATGATTTGACACTATCAATCTTGGCCTGAACAGTTTTCAGCGACTCAAACATTGCTAGACTCATAGCAATACTAACAGACAGAATTAAAACAATAGATAGCGTTCGTAAGTTGTTACGAAAAGCATTTTTTACTCCGCGGATAATTGTACCCATTTTAGCTCCATTTAGTTGTTAGTTTTTCGGGATAGAAGTGAGTATGGTTTAAAGTCAAGGTCAAAGTATTTGGGACTTATGACTTAAACTTTGACTTATTACCAGACCAACTTCTACTACTTGTAACTTATTCCTAAAATAATATGGCCGGCGCAGGGGGAGGACGCCGGCTATATTAGCCACTAATTTAATTAATGATAATGATATTTGCCAGAATCTGTCCTGACGAATTTGCACTCCCCTGAACTGTAATCGCAAGGCCGGTTGCCAGGTCAGTTTTCGAAGCAATCTCACCATCTTTTCTAATTTGAGTCGTGTCAGCTATTTCTACAGTATAATCTTTATTGTTTGAATCTTTATGAAGTGTGATGTTGTCGCCATCAATTTTGCTGATTTTTCCGATTAAACTCTCACCTGTTCGGCCACGCATTCCTCCGCCGCCAATCATTCCGCCTCTGCGTCCGCCTTCGATGTTACCGCCACCGAATGAAACATTTCGCTCAACGGCAACTTGATTAAAACCATGGCGGCCAATAGCCATTTTTGCAACGCAGGCAGCTCCTCCAAGAATAACCAGAACTCCAACTATAATTAAAACTGATTTCATTCCATGTCTCCCAGAACAACAACCTGCTGACTTCTTTTCGGCGGAATCTGGTTCTTTATTCTCTTCCATATTTTCCTTTCTTAGCCCACCTTGGGCGGACTATGTTCTAAAATCTTTTCTTTAGTTTCTAACCTAGCAATTTTCAGTGTTGTCATGTTGCCTCCTTCTAAATTAAGGCTGTTTAGACTCTCACTAAACTGATTATAAATGCGCTAACTGAGAAATGGCTTAACAAAAAAAACCCGACTCGATAGAGCCGGGGCGGGAACTAGATTCCAGCAAGATGAGTCCTCTCCTTGATCTGGTCGCACATTTCGAGAAGTCTCTTGCGACGGCGTGGTGACGGTCGCCTTCCCCCTTGCGCGGTCAGACAAATCGGCAAACCTCGTTCGATCTCATCGAAATCAGCAACGCAAGCTTTGGATGCCTGCTTCGCCATCTTTCTGACAAAATCCATATCGATGGCCATTTCGACCACCTCCTGATGAATAAATAGTAGCACAATTATCAGAGAATCAAAACAACCCACATCTCGTGGGTTGTTTTCTGAAGAAAAGCTGAAAGAGTTCAAAACTTTACAATAAACTCGGTCCCTTTGCCGGGAATCGAGATGGCTAAAATTTTTCCGGAATGTAAATCAACAATTCGTTTTGCAATTGATAGACCCAAACCGTAACCTTCAGCTTTTTCTTTATTTCGAGATTGATCCGCTCGATAAAAGCGGTCGAAGATATGTGGCAATTCCGATGATTTGATTCCAACTCCATGATCCTTGATGGAAGCCTCAGAATGTTTTCCGTCGGATGTTAATTTAACTTTGATTTTCGACCCGCTCGGGCTGTACTTTATTGCGTTGTCCAACAAGATTACAAAAAGTTCCGTCAGTGACGGTTTGTCGCCAAGAATCCTTGCGCTGACTAATTTTGCATCAATATCGATACTTTTCTTTTTCGCCAGTCCTTCAACTTTTTCATAGGCTTCCACGATAATCTCATCCAAATTTAATGCTTCAAATTCTAGTTTATTAGTTTCATCCAATTTTGCTAATTTCAAAAGTGCACCAGATAGAGTTTCTAATTTTTCGATTTCCTCCAAATTAGAATTTAGCAGTCTTTTTGATTCAGCTAAGCTGCTGCTCTTGTCCCGCAAACTAACCTCAATTTCGCTTCTCATTGCTGCCAAGGGAGTTTTTAGTTCGTGTGATGCGTCAGCAGTAAAACGGTTCTGTTCCTCAATTGCCTCTTCAAGTGGTCGCAATGTCCAACGAGCAAAAAAGTAACTGGCAAACGTCGAAAGTATCAAAATTAACAAGTTGAAATAAATCAGGTTGGTCCGCAAATGATTATTGCTGTCATTTAATTGTTGAACCCGTAAATTAGCAAAATCATCAAGCAAATGAGAATCATTTCTTGGCGGCAAATTCTGTAACATTATATTTTGTCGGTTGAGTCCACGATCAATTTCGTTTGACGAGATCTGAAATATTGCCACCGAAAAACCAATGCTAATAAACATTACAATTAGCACGTAAAAGACAGTTAATTTTGTAATTGCAGCGGTGAATTTCATGGGTTTTATAAGGTAGAAACCACACAGATTTTAACACAGAAGTGGCACTGAAAAAACGATTTCTGTGTTTGTTCTGTGTAATTTTCAGTGTAGTTTCTTCAGTTAGATGTAATTTTGTATCCGAATCCTCTAGACGTTTGAATTAATTGTATCTTTCTAGGGAACAGTTTGTCGATTTTATTCCGCAAATAACCAATGTAGACTTCAACAGTATTTGGTAAAATGTCAGCATCGTAATCCCAGACATGCGAAATAATGTTGTCTTTAGTCAAAATTCTGTTTGGATTTCGCATCAAATATTCCAATAGCGAAAATTCGGTTGATGATAGTTCAATTTTTTTACCGCCACGAGTAACTTCAAAAGTCATGGTATTTAAAATCAGGTCATCGATTTTCAAAACCGTTTCCTTAGTTTCAGCCGGCCGACGTAAAAGCGCTCGAACTCTAGCCAATAGTTCCACAAAGGCAAATGGCTTCACTAAATAGTCATCAGCCCCAGCATTCAATCCTTCGACCCTGTCGTTTAATTTATCTTTTGCAGTCAACATTATAATTGGTGTATGATTTTCTTTTTCCCGCAGTGCCCGACATACTTCAATGCCGTCAATTTCCGGCAACATTCGGTCTAAAATAATAGCATCATAATCAATTGTTAGTGCCTGGCCCAGACCGTCTTGGCCATCATAGGAAATATCAACAGCAAATTTTTCCTGTTCCAATCCGCGTTTTACTGCACCGGCAATTTTATGATCGTCTTCGATAATAAGTATTCGCATAAGAGTAATTTAATAATGAATATCTAATAGTTAATAATTTCGGTGGCCATTCCATGGCCGGTTTTTTTATTATAGTGATTTATTTCCATTATTATTAGATATTAATTTTGAGATATTATTTAGTTTCAACATTATAGCACAAACCTGAGAAAAAGTTGAGAGAGGATATTATTAAGCGCAAAAATATTGACCAAAATCATAAAAGTTGCTATAGTTTTTGCTATCACAGCTTTCACACCGATTAGTAAAGGCGGCTGACAAATGAAGCGAATCCTCATCATAGTTGGTTTCCTGTTGCTGGTAGTTGCTGGAGCGATGATCTGGCGCAATCTGACAGTCTGGCACGAGATCAATCAGGTCGCCGCAACCGACCAGAGCGAGTGGTGTTACCTTCTGGTCGGACATCCTTTGACCGTTCTCCCTCAGTTGGGGCTGTGGTTTGAGCCCCCATCGCTGACATGGAGCGACCAGGATGGTTGCTGGGTCACAATGGCCCGCGACAGAAAACATGCCTGGATCGTCTGGACAGACGGAAGAACAATTCTCCGCATGTCCACACGCATGACCTTTCATTCGTGGAAATCGCTCGGTATTCCGGACAGAGGCCGCCCAACCAACAACAGCAACATGACGGATCTAGCCCGCCGCCCGCCGCAGCGGGTCTTTTTATTTCTACACTAAAAAACATAAATTTTTTATTGAGAAAAAGTTGAGAACTGATAGCCCCAAATAATTGACAAAAAAAATCTACCGTGATATTATCTTCACACCACAGACATCTAGGAGGACATCATGCCCAGTTCGAAGATGATTGTGGCCACTACCAGCAACTTCGAGGCAGAAGTGCTGAAATCTGAACTGCCAGTGTTGGTTTTCTTCTACCAGTACTTTTTCGACTGCGAACGCGCTGACGGCCTGGCCAACAGCCTGGCGTCACTCTACGATGGCAAAGTCAAGGTTGTCAAGGTTGATCGCGACACCGATCTCGCTTTGGCCGAGCAGTGCAAGGTAGATGATGTTCCCGCTTTCATCGTCTTCAACGATGGCGAGGCGATCGGCAAGCCTCTCTATCATGCCGATGCGTCAGCCATCCACGACGAGCTTGGCAAAGTGCTGACGTCACACAAACCCGCGACTCAGCAGAAACATCCTTACGACACGGGCCGGCCACGCACCCGCGTCACCGGCGACAAGTTCGACAACCCCCGCCCCCAGCAATGATGCTGGTGGGCATTTTTTATTTATCAGTCAAAAAATCCCCCAGTTTCCTGAGAGATTTTTATATATAATTTTTATTTTGGTTTATTTGTGCCGATTTGTGACGAAAATCTGTGGCTAGACACTTCCTCTTACTTGCGGACGTCTTTTTTAAGAGTTCGGGCCGGTCGGAATCTTGGCATTTTACTTGCGGCAATTTTGATTTTGGCACCAGTTCTTGGATTAACTCCAGCTCTGGCTTTTCTTTTGCCAACATCAAAGGTTCCAAATCCGGTAAGTGTGACCTTCCCTCCCTTTTTGAGTTCCTTGGAAACAATTGCGAACGCTGTGTCGATTCCTACTGTTGCCTCTCTGCGAGACAAACCAGTTTTCTTTGCCACGGCTTCAATCAGCTCGGATTTATTCATACTCTCCTTCCCCGCCTCCTTATGCACTTAAATTTACCTTGCTATTAATTCGTAAAATTGACGAACAAATTTTCTTTTCTGGATCGATAGAAATTACAACTGCGGAAAAATTAACCTCTCCACTTGCTACTTTATGCGATGCCGGCAATTGTGTCAAGAACTTTTCAATAATAATCTCTTTTTCAACACCTAAAACCGAGTTAATCGGCCCAACCATGCCAACGTCTGTGATATAACCGGTGCCGCCAGGAAAAATTGTTTCGTCGGCGGTTTGAACGTGGGTATGTGTGCCTACGACAGCGGCAACTTTGCCGTCAAGATAGCGGCCAAGAGCAATTTTTTCTGATGTTGCCTCGGCGTGAAAATCAACAATAATAGGAATATCAGTATTTTCGTTGGCAATGCGGTCAAGAGCAGTAAACGGATCCTCTAGGTCATCGTGGATAAAAACCCTGCCTTGCGCATTGACTAAAAGAAATTTCTTTTTGTCTTTTTCCACAATTGTAAAACCACGACCAGGAGCTTCGGCCGGATAATTTAGCGGCCGGATAATTTTGGTTGTCGAATCATCTAAATGTTCGATGATATCTTTGTTTTTCCAAATATGATTTCCCGATGTGAAGTAATCAACGCCAGCTTCAGTCATCTCGGCGTAGGTTTTAAATGTCATGCCGGTGCCAGATGCCAAATTTTCACCATTGGCGACAACGAAATCGATTCCGTGCTCAGCTACAAGCTCCGGAATTAATTTTTTGCTGGCATTTCTGCCAGGTCGGCCGACAATGTCGCCGATGAATAGAATTTTAATTTCACTTTGTTGCATAAAAATTTTTATAAGGATGTAAGTCCACTAATCTTTGACACTGATTAAACACAGATTTTTTCATCAGTGTTTTATCTGTGTAATTTATCTGTGGGCTAACCTCCGCTAGATGATTTTACTTTGCATATTCCGTTGCTCTAATTTCACGAATAACATTAACTTTAATCTGGCCAGGATAGGCCATATCAATTTCTATTTTCTTAGCAATTTCTTTTGATAGTCGCTCGGCACCCAAGTCATCAATTTCCTCGGGAATTACAATTACGCGAACCTCGCGGCCAGCCTGAATTGCGAATGATTTTCCAACGCCGGGGAATGTGTTGGCAATATTTTCCAAGTCTTTTAAGCGCTTGATATAAGTTTCCAATGATTCACGGCGCGCACCTGGTCTGGCAGATGAAATTGCATCAGCGGCCTGAACAACAGCGGCCTCTACGGTGGTAATTTCAACATCTTCGTGATGAGCTTCAATTGCATGAATAATTAGAGGATCAATTTTATATTTTCTGGCAATGTCAGCTGAAATTGTTGCATGGTTGCCTGGAACATCTTGGTCTACGGCTTTGCCCAAATCATGTAAAAGTCCGGCAGTTTTGGCGATTCGGACATCGGCACCCAGCTCCTCGGCTAAAAGTCCGGACAAACCGGCAACTTCAACTGAATGCATTAACTGATTTTGACCATAGGATGTTCGGTATTTCAGCCGGCCCAAAACTTTAATAACTTCCGGTGGAAGTCCGGCAACACCAACTTCATAAGCGGCTTCTTCGCCGGCCCGGCGAATATCTTCGGCTAGTTCTTTTTTAGCTTTTTCATACATTTCTTCAATTCGAGTCGGATTTACCCGACCGTCAGCCATCAATTTTTCCAAGGTTAGTTTGGCCAAAGCCCGACGCATTGGATCAAATGACGAGAGTACCACCATCTCCGGCGTGTCGTCGATTATGAGATCAACGCCGGTAACCTTTTCAAATGACTGAATGTTTCTGCCTTCGCGACCGATAATTCGGCCTTTCATTTCGTCCGATGGAATCGATACAGATGAAACTGTGGTTTCTGCAGTAAATTCTGGTGCTAATCTTTGTATTGCAGATGCAATAACTTCGCGAGCTTTAGCGTCAGCTGATTCCTTAACAAAAGTATTTACTTCTTTAATCTTTTTTACCAACTCTTCTTTTCCCTCTTTTTCCGCCAAAGTTAAGAGCACTCCCTTGGCTTCCTCTTTGTTCATTTTGGCAATTCGCTCCAAACTTTCTTCCTGCTTTACCCGCAAATCACGAAGAGTTTGCTTAAGTTGATCAACCTCTTCAGCTTTTTTAACAACACCTTTTCTCTCGGCTTCCAACTGATCAAACTTCTTATCCAAGCCAACTTCGCGACCACGCAACGACCGCTCAAGCTCATTAATTTCTCGCTCTTTTGGTACTAATTCTTTTTTAACTTCTTCCTTGTATTTCAAGGCCTCATCTTTCGCCGACACCAAAAGCTCTTTGCTTTCCGATTTGGCATCAGCAACAATTTTGTCCGCTCGATTTTTAGCACTATCAACTTTTTTACTTGTGAGAACTCGAAAAACCAAAAACCCTAAACCGCCACCGACTACAAGAGCGGCAGCTGCAATTAATATCGTTAACACTTTGTCCTACTTTCATTTGTTTTTAAAATAATGATTATTATAACCCTGACTTTGCCACGCTGACTTTTCACTGACTAGTTGTATTTGTCAGTGCCGGATCAGTGCAATCGAGTCAGTGTTAGAACTTCCGCTTATCTAATAGTAGCGCTTTTTTAGTTTTTCGTCAACGAAAATTTTGACATCTTGAAATTTTATTATTATAGAATATACTCTACTTAGAGCACCTCATCCCTTCGGGAGGTTAGTGACATGCGGAATCTGATTCGGGCAAGCCGTTCGATCGTCAACCGGCAGTTCGTTCAGATCCGGAGGCGATGTGCACGGAGACCCGGGAGGTGATCCTGTCTAGCCTTGTTCGACCCAGCTCCGGTCAGCGTTACGGCCGGAGCAAAATTATTTTTCTTGATTTTATATCAAAACAGTTGTATCTTGAACTCAAACGATCATACGGAGGTCGATAATGAGATGTCTTGCAGATGGTTGCCAAGGTTGGCTCAACTTCAAAAAGACAATTTCTGGGCCAAGTGGTGAAACTCTTGTACCTTGCGAGGAGTGCGGCGTTGCACATCAGTGTCAGCAATTTTCTTTATACCTCCAAAAAGGAGAACGCTGTGTTCTGATGGGTGACACGCCAGTCAGAGAAACCATCGCTAGGACAAGAGTAGATTAGAATCCCAACCGGGCCTTGGTGGCTCGGTTTTTTAAACCAAATATTTTTCAAAATCCCTTTTGATTAACCCCAACCAAAGTACACCTCGCAGGTGTACTTTAGCCGGTATAATCTTCCATAAGCAATCGTTTAATTTTAGATAATTCTTTCTGGTAATCAATATTATCCAAAACAAAATTTTTATATCTGCTAGAATCCATGTCAATTATTTTATTATAAATACAAATGCCATTCGCATCTGGTACATTGAAATATTCATTACAAGATGAAAACTTCCAATCTTCCGGCTTGTCCGTCAATTTAGCAGAAACAGGATTCAAATGGATGTATCTAGTTAAATGAAGTAGTTGCTCATCATCTGAAATAAGAACATTTTTAAACCGACCAGACCAAAGCGGTCCAATTCTTTTGTGTCTTAAATTAAAATATCGAGTATAACTGTTTAGTACCTTAGATAAATATCTTGAAATACCATCATCTGCGATCTGTTTCAAAATTAAATGAAAATGTGTCGGCATAATACAATAAGCCATAATTTCAACCAGTCTTTTATTCTTATTAATGAGTGCTGACCAAATAGAATTCTGAAGTGAAATATCTAGTTCAATAAATTTTGAATATTTGTAATCAAAATCTGAAAATTGATACAAACGCAAAACATTTAGCATCCTTGAATATTCTTTGGAATTGTTAAAAACAACAAATTTAGCTATGCTTCGAGAAAATATATGATAATATTCACCACGCACCAATAAATCTTCCCTCATTTGTGTCATAACATAATTATACCAGATAACCAAAGTACACCTACGAGGTGTACTTTGGTTGATTATATCAAATATTTTTCAAAGTCTTTAACTCTTGGGACTTTTCGCGAAGTATCAATTTCAAAACCCTCAAATTTTAATTGGTCGGATTGGAAATCAATTCCTCCAGGATATTTTGGATTTAATTCGCCGTTGGATTTTAGTGTCCGCCAAAATGGTGTAACATTTTTCTTCCCAGCAGCCATTTCTTCGCCGGCGGCGCCGGCGGCAATCCAGGAAAATATGCCGGATGTTAGCGGACAGCCAATATCGGTTTTATATTTTGTCGCCAACTGCTTTCGAATGACATCAATGGTAATTAATTTCCCTTTTGGGACTTTTTTCATAATGGCATCAACCTCCAATGGCGCCGGCACAACCATTGTTTCACCTTTCCAATGCTGTGCGCCTTTTTCATTTAATTTCACAACTTTCGGCAAATCTTTTGAGTCATGCAACTTTTCCGCCCAAGTTTTCTTACTTGCCATTTTCACCTCCATATTTCACTACCATACTACGTAGTAGAGTAGTGAAATATTTATCATTTTAATATTAATGATTTTATTTTTTGCCAATATGAAACAACGAATATAATTAGTGAAATGTTAACAGCCGGAAAAACTACCAAATTCTCAAACCACTTTCCGGTTTGAATTCGAATGCCGTCAAAAGGTTTTGGCGGGATTCCTAACATTCGACTCCAAGGCCAAAGAAATGG
Source organism: Candidatus Berkelbacteria bacterium (assembly GCA_026397235.1). Taxonomy (GTDB): domain Bacteria; phylum Patescibacteriota; class UBA1384; order XYA2-FULL-43-10; family CAINNR01; genus CAINNR01. Next base: position 4,764 of record JAPLVG010000015.1, on the reverse strand, counting down.
AATGCCTTCAACTGTAAAAGAATCTACCAGTAAATGACTAGCATAAGCGATTGATGATGCAATTAGGACTGGCATAATCGAAATTCCCCAATAAGACGGCATCAATCGAAGAATCACCAGCAGTATAATAGTATATATGCCAATACCAACTAGCGAATGAGAAATGTTTCGGTGTTTTAGTAGCGGATCGGTAATTTTTCCAACAGTGTGGCCAAAAGGTAATGTATGCCAAATATCAGCACCAGCATCATCAGCATCAGGGATTAGAGACCCTAAATACGATGCGACTATAACCGCGCCCAAAGTCGCTGGTTGATATGCCCCAGATGCTGTGGCCAAAAAATATCCGCCACCGGCAACCAAGCCAATTATTCTGTGAGTTTTGCCTGTCATACCTAAATTATAGCAAAAAATCTTTTTGTCAGCGTTTTTTTGTTTGACAAATCTGTTGTAATACAGTAACTTATCACTAGCTCTTACTTGGGAAAATGGAGGCCATAAACGTGGCTAACGAAAATTTGATAAAGAAGGCACAGCACGCCATCGCCGCCGCAGAATCCCATCTTTTCATCAAACCAGGAGCCCCGCGCGGATCTTACAACACACTCGCCGACGGTATTCGCAAGTTGGCAGTCAGTCGTGGTGTCATCACCGCCAACCAGCTACTCAAAGAAGTAAGGGGTAGGACGCAAGATGAATACAGCCGAGTGTTCTACTTGGCCAGAGATGTCGTCGGGCTGACTTCCCCAAGCCAAGACAATTTTGCTTTCGACCAGGCTGACGCTCCAGAAGAAATCAGGGCGCAAATCCGGCAAATCGCTACAGCCGGCAGGAGGCTGAGCCTCCGTGTCCCCTGGCTGACACGGAGCAGGATCAACAATGGGCAACTGTTCAAGGTCCTCAACGACATTTACGCCGCCAACATCCCGGACAGTCGTCGCGGTTGCAGCGCTTCAATTTGTTCAAACTGCAGCGAGCCTGTCGCTTACTGCTACCAGAACTGTCCGTGCTGCAAGAACCAATTCGTCGGCCCGTTCACCGACTTTGGCTGGCTGCCAGAGATTGCCGCTTGGCGAACTCTGGACATTGAGAGCAAACAGTACACCATCAATGAGACCTTCAAGCGGAAGAACCACGGCAGACTAGAAGTAGCCCCCGCTACCTGGAACGGCTATTCATAACCAAGAACATACCCACGGCAAAGATTCAAGCCGTGGGATTTTTTTTATTAATTTAATCAGATTTATAAATTCTGCTACAATTGATGTATGAAAAAATATTTTGCACTGTTATTGGCTATAATCGTACTATTTTCTTTTGGGCTTCCAACAGAGGCAAGAGAGAATGTTGATTATTGGTATATCAAGGATTTTAAATCTGAAATTATAATCAACACCGATTCATCAATTGATATTACAGAAAATATTGTCGTCGATTGTGGGCTTGCACAAAAACACGGAATTTTTCGGACTCTGCCGACTTTCCAGCAAATTAGCAGTTCGGAAAAAATCCAGTCTCCAATAGCATTAACATCTATTGCCGATTTTAACAGCACCCCAATTAAATACTCAGAAAGTTCTAATCGGTCTGATGGCACTATTACTTGGAAAATTGGCGATACAAATAAAACAGTCTCTGGTGTTAATAACTACAGAATTAAATATCACGTTAAAAACGCTGTGCGCCACAATTCAACTGATTTTGATGAATTGTATTGGAATCTTACTGGCAATTTTTGGGATATGGAAATTGACAACTTTTCCGCAGAAATTATCTTCCCCAAAACAGTCAACAATGATAACTCGCATTTTTACATTTATTCGGGAAAATTCGCTGAAAAAAATCCACTTGGTATAACTGCCGGGTGGACAACCAGCCATCAGCTTGAAGTTAAATACGGAAAAACTCTTAAAACCGGCGAAGGAATAACACTTTCGACAACTTTTCCAAAAAATATTATCACTCCTTATGTTCCCGGTTTTTGGGAAAAGTACGGATCGTACTTCTATTTTCTGATTCCGATAATAATTTTCTTTTTGATATTCTGGCTTTGGAAAAAAGCCGGCCGCGATCCAAAAATCAATCCAGTAGTGGTTCCGGAATTTGAAATCCCGGAAAAGTTAGCACCAATAGAAATGGGTTTAGTTCTATCAGACGGAATTTTGAGTAATCAATATATATCAGCTTCAATCATTAATCTGGCGGTTAATGGAATACTGAAAATCGAGAAAGTTGGAAGTAAGGATTTCAAAATTACAAAACTCGCCAGTAAATACTCAATGTCCGAAGGTGAAAAAAAATTGTATGCTGGGCTGTTTGAGTCTGGGGAAACTGTAACAATTTCCGATTTAAAAAATAAGTTCTATACAAATTTACCTATAATCTCTACCGCATCCAGCAATTATTTAATTTCCAAAAATTGGCTGGTAAAAAACAGTCGACTTTGGCAGTGGATTCTGTTAATTCTTTCCATCATCTGTTTTGGCCTAGCCACTGGTTTTTGGGCAATTGACATAATACTTGATCTTTCACTGATAATTTCCGCCTTAGTATTATTAATTTTTTCCTTTTTAATGCCACGACGATCGATTGATGGGGCTAAATTGTTGCAAAGAATAAAAGGCTTTAAGTTATATATGAATACCGCCGAGCGATATCGTCAAAAATTTAATGAAAAGGAAAACATATTTGAAAAGTTTTTACCCTATGCCATTATGTTCGGAATGACAAAAGAATGGGTGAAAAAAATGAAAGATATCTACGGCGAAAAATACTTTGCGACTTATCACCCAGTTTGGTTTTATGGCGTCGGATTTGAAAGTTTTGACGTCGATTCAATCGCTTCTGAGATTTCTTCAATGTCATCAAATATGGCTTCAACTATTTCATCTTCCCCATCCAGCTCCGGTTCAGGTGGAGGCGGCTTCTCCGGCGGCGGGGGCGGTGGTGGCGGCGGAGGAGGTTGGTAGGTCTTGAATTTTAGGCTCAAATAGGTTATAGTCTTATAGTTGTGGCTTTGGCCTGAATTGGAGCAAGCGAGTAGTTCAGGGCCCGGTCGTTCTCCCGAAGGGAGATCTCCCTCTGGGATGCTAGTGGCCATATAATAAGAATTCCAAATGTATTATTTCTATGTAATTGAATCATAAATAGATAATTCATTTTATTACGGTTCAACTACTGATTTAATAAAGCGATTGTTGCGACACAATTCCGGACAGGTGAGGTCAACGAAAAGTAAATTACCCTACAAAGTGGTTTATTACGAAGCCTATAAATCATTATCACTCGCGAAAAAACGCATCCTGTAGCATGGCCCGGTCGTCTAGTGGCCTAGGATACTTGGTTTTCATCCAAGAGATCATGGGTTCGACTCCCATCCGGGCTACCAAGATAAAAGGTTCTGGGTGACCGTTTTGCCTCCCGTTCGGTAGGTGTTCGGTTTTTCTCAGAATTTCATATATGAACTGGTAGAACTAAAAAATGGCTCAAAAGCCGTTTTTTAGTTATCTAGTGTGTTTTGATTCTTATCCAATTATGCTTATCTTTTTGTCCTTTAATGCCAGTTTAAGTTTCAAGCAACTAAGTAGTTGTCGTTTTTCTTCTCTGGCTCCTTCTCGTAGCACATATTTGGTGTAATCCCTCAGATCAACTTTGTTTTCTAGATCTTTGCTGACTTTTTGTTTCAAAATTTCCGATGTAAATCGCTCATACCTGGCAATTTCGGCCTGAAAATGTTGTTGCGTGTTTAGGGTTTCGACATTGATTTGATCTACTACCTCGCAAAGCTGGTCAAGTAGATCCTCCTCTCTGATATATAGTTGTTTGCAATTTCGGTCTTTGCCCCCAGTGCAATGGTAATAAACGTATCTTCGTATTACTCCGTTTTTCTGTCGTTTAAATTTTTCCTCTGCAGTGACACCCGATCCACAGACTCCGCAGTAAATTAGTCGTGTAAAGTCAAATTCCTTTGTTCCCGGTTTTGATTTGGGAATTAAAGATAATCTGTCTTGAACTTTGTCGAAAAGTTCTTTTGTAATAATTGATTCGTGTGCTACTTCATACCAATTTCCACTTTTGACCGGATATTCAAATGATCCGTAGTAGTAATGGTTGCCTAATATATTATAAACCGTACTTAAAACTACCGGTTTTCCCTGCCTGGTTTTCATATCAATTAAGTGAAGCCAATTTAGCACCAATCGTCCGCTTTCTCCATTTGAAACCCGCTCAAACATTTCCTTTATAATAGGTGCTCTTTCGGGATCGAGAAATATTTTCTTAAATCCTTCTCTGCCGGTTTTCTCGTTAATATATCCCAATGGTGCAGCGCACGGTCTAAGTCCCATTTCACATTTTGCTTTTAGTCCTCGTTTAACATTTATCACTTTATTATCGTTCTCCAATTTGGCTTGGCTACCGAGAATCATTAAAAGGAATTTATCATTCGGAGAATTTGTAAATATCTGATTGTAAGTTCGAATTTCCACCAGGTAATTTTGATCCATTAAATCCACCAATGTTCCTAAATCCCCGGCGTTTCTACTTAATCTATCCGGCGCCCAAGACAAGATCCGCTGAATTTTATCTTCGCGGATATCTTTGATAATCGACATAAAGACGGGGCGCTCGGTTGAGTTCTTAGCTGAATGGCTTTCTTTTCGAATATCAACCACATTCAGTTCATCCCGATCGGCGACTGCAAGCATCTCTTTTAGCTGGGAATCAATCGAAAGCGCCTGCAATTCATCACTTTCAGTTGATTTT
>JAPLVG010000007.1 GCA_026397235.1 Candidatus Berkelbacteria bacterium | reverse complement strand
CCTTTTGGAAACTTGTTTCCCTTTGACTTCGCGGCCCGCCCCTTTTGGGGCGAGGCCGCATTTTATTTTTTGAAAATGTTTTGTTAATATTAAAAATGAGAGTAGGTAATGATCGCAAGTCAACATCGCCGGCCCACAGGCGGCAAAGAGAAATCTTTGGATCTGCGGCACCGAAATCCTAAATATTTTAGATCGCCAGAGTCCCGACGGTTACGGCTTTCGGGAGCGTGCGAAAAATGTTTAGACACTCCGAGCCGGTTTTCTGGTGCAGATGTCGGATTTTAAAATTCGGCTGCTGCCAAATAATATACAGCGCATTTGCTTGTGTGAAAGAGTGCCGTGGGCGGCCTGGACAACTCAAAGCGCAGTGACTCCGGAAGGAAGACCGTCTTTAGCGACTACCCTCTGAATGTCAAGCTTTGGAACAATGGTGTCAACTTGAATCGGAAATGGAATCCTGTGGATCGGTATCCGAGCGTTCGGGCGGCTGTCTCGGCAGTGCCTAAACAAAAAGAAATTAAAACTGCCTCAGGTTTTTTCGGGGCAGTTTTAATTGTATGGTTGATGATTTTTTATAAATCAGCTAAAATTAACTTAGCTTTTTTAGTTTGCTTGGAATCATAAATTATGAAGAAAAATCAAAACTCGCTGGCAATATTTGAAAGTTTTAAAATTCGTCGGCACTATGACGAGAAAACTGAGACCTGGTATTTTTCAGTAATAGATATTATTGCGGCATTGATTGATCAAACCGACTACATGAAAGCCAAAAGTTATTGGACAACTTTGAAAAATCGACTAAAAAACGAGGGGAGTGAAGTGGTCACAAAATGTGATCGGTTGAAAATGCTAGCCCAGGACGGGAAAATGCGTGAAACCGACGTTGCTGATGTTGAGGCAATTTTGCGCATAATTCAAACTGTTCCTTCAAAAAAAGCCGAGCCAATTAAAACATGGTTGGCAAAAGTCGGCTACGAACGAATGCAGGAAATGACCGACCCAGCAAAAGCACTGGATCGTTCGAGGATTTATTGGCAGAAAATGGGACGAAGTGAAAAGTGGATTCAGCAACGAATGACTGGACAGGAAACCAGAAATAAATTAACTGATTACTGGGCTGACCATGAAGTAAAGGAAGGTGACGAGTTTGCAATTTTGACAAATATCATCCACCAAGAATGGAGCGATTTATCGGTAAAAAGTCACAAGAGTTTGAAAGGTTTGAAAACACAAAATTTACGCGACCATATGAGTGAGGAAGAGTTGATCTTCACCGCGCTGGCGGAACTTTCTACCAGAAGAATTGCTGAAACAGACAAAGTATCTGGATTTGAAGAAAACAAAATTCCGGCGAAAAAAGGCGGAAAGATTGCCAAAGACGCTAGAATCGCGTTGGAAGCGAAAACAGGTAAAAAAGTAGTAACTGGTGAGAACTTTTTGCCATTAAATAATAAGAAAATAGAGTAATTATTATTCGTCATTAGTTATTAGAATATTCGTTATCCATTCTTGTTATGAATATTTACGACCAAATTGGCAGCAATAAATTCAAAACTGTTTTTTATGTTGGAATTTTTCTGGTTTTTATTATCGCGCTTGGTTATTTATTCTCCCACATTTATAATTCTCCGGCAATTTTGATCATTGCTGTCATTATCGCCGTTGGCCAGGCGCTTGCCAGCTACTTTTGGGGTGATTCTATCGCCTTGGCTATGACTCATGCCCAATTTATCAAAAAATCTGATAACCCAGAACTTTATCGTGTTGTTGAAAATTTAGCAATTACTGCTGGGATTCCAGCACCAAAAATCTACATTATCAACGACGACTCGCCAAACGCTTTTGCTACCGGCCGAGATCCGCAGCATTCATCAATTGCGGTGACATCGGGCCTGCTAAATATGATGGAGAAAAATGAACTTGAAGGTGTCATTGCCCATGAACTTTCGCATATTGGAAATCACGATTCACTTTTAATGGTGGTGATTGTTGTGTTGGTCGGTGTTGTTGCGATTGCTTCTGACTTATTCTTCCGTATTGGTTTTTGGGGAGGTTTTGGCGACGACGACAGCGGTGGAAATAATGGTATAACCTTGCTGATTGGAATAGTAATTGCAATTTTAGCGCCAATTATGGCTACGCTTATTCAATTGGCAATATCACGAAAAAGAGAATATATGGCTGATGCCAATGGAGCACTGCTGACTCGCTATCCGGAAGGCTTGGCAAATGCTCTTGGAAAAATATCGGAATATAAAAAACCGGTTCGCTATGCTAACGACGCAACGTCGTTACTGTTTATCATGAATCCAACTAAGAAACGCTCCTGGCTTTCCGGTTTGTTCGACACTCATCCGCCAGTTGAAGAACGAATCAAGGCCTTAATGAATATGGCAGAGTAATTTTTATTTTAGAAAATTACCTGCTATACTCATCCGGAAATAGTGTCAGAATCAGGGAGGCGGTTTACATGCCTATTGCCGATAAGGCTTACCAGACTGGTGTCAACGATTTGGTGGGTATGCTAGCGATCGTGTCAGGAAGGCGTTTTCGTTACTTCGGAAGACCGCGACCACGGGGCAGGATTTTGATCCGCGACATCAATCCACCAAAGTTTTGGGAGTTGCCGGAGATTGCAGCGATCATTCAGTGGTCGGGAGTTCCGACTGAAAGTATTATCTTCATTCCAAGTTTCACTGATGATCTGCGTGGCGACCACCCGATCGTGAGGCTGGTAGATTCAGGTTTGGCAGTGATCCATCGGCCAATCAGTGCAATGTTGCCGATCGGGTTCCGCGTCGCAGACATTGGTCGTCGCTCTGCTGCGACTTTGATGGAACCAAACGAGGACGATCCCGACCATCCATGGATTCGCCAGCATCTTGACAGGATGTCGATTGCATATATTCTCAGCCAGATCGATAATGCTCTGGCTCAAGGTATCATGGTATGAGCCACTGTTCGCATCCGTTACGGATGGTCGCACATGACCATCCTTTTTTTATGTCAAAAATATTTTGTGATATAATTAGGTTATATAATAATCTAGGAGGGTTTTATGCCAGAGGGAGAAACACCGACACTAGCACCAAGTGCAGCACCGGCGAAAAAGAGCAATGCGACGACTATTATTATCATCGTCGTTGTTGCAGTGGTGGTATTAGGCGTAGGCGGGACATTGATTTCTAGATGGGTTGCAAGAAAAGCAGCAGACAAAATTGCCGGAGGGCTTTTAGGCGCAGCAACTGGTAGCAATGTTTCAGTCAACTCTGATACTGGAGCGGTTTCGGTTTCAAACGGTGCGGGCACAACTGCGGTTGGTGGCAGTGCTCAATGGCCGTCAACGATGCCGACTGCGGTACCGAAATTTTCCAAGGGTACGATCACAATGTCGAGTTCGACCAATGACAGTAGCAGTAGTAGTAAAGGTTGGTCAGTAATATTGTCTGACGTCAAACAAGCCGATTATGATGCTTACAAAACTACCATCGAGGCAGCTGGCTGGGCGAACACCTCCAGTACTTCTTTTGGGGCTGATATGATTGTTTATGAAAATTCTTCCTATGATTTAACTTTGGTCTACGATCCGTCAACCAGCGGTCTTTCGATTACCGTAACACCAAAATCCTAATAAATTTTTTTGACAACTGAATGAATATTGAGTTGAGAAATTAACGGGACAATAATAGTCATATAAATTAATAATTGGTGGGGAGTACTCATGACAAAAAGAATGAAAATTCTTCTTGGTGTCACTGCTGCGGTGGTTGTGGTTTCGTGCGGAGCGATTTTTGCTTTGGCAAAAGCCGGGGTAATCAACATTAAAATGTTGGCGGATGAGGCTAATAATGCTCAGCTTAATGTTTTTGTTCATGATGCTAACAATCAGCCGATCGGAAATGTTGAGGTTACGGCCCAGCTAAATGGTTCGATTGATGGACAAGATGTTACGTCTGCCGCTGATGTTACAACTCCCGTTCCCAAACTAGCTGGCCATGCAATATTAAACAATCTCCGTCCATCTACAAATTATTTGATAACTTTTAACAGCATTATCAATGGAGCCAGTTGCTCACAAACGACTAACATCGAAAGTGGAACGAATGGTGGCGCAAAGTTCGTAAACTATCTACTGACATGTGTTCCAGCAAATTATTTTAACCTTACAGGCTATATTAAAGACAGCAAAACACAAGCAAGGATCGGCGGGGCGACCATTAGGCTGATTGGTGGAGGCTTTACTACCAGTAAAAATGATGTTTCAAATGACAATGTCCTTTATGGCAAATTTACTTTAACAAATATTGCATTTACATCAGTTGCTGACCTGGTGGCTAAGAAATTTGAGGTTTCTGCGTCCGGATATACACCAGCCAACAATTTAACTCTGCAAAGTTTTGGTGTCGGAAGTGATTTATCAAGCATATCCAATGGAAGTACAATTGGTGGCGGTTCCATAACATTAACACCAATTACCGGAACAACGCCAACTACAAGCGAAACTGTAATATTTAAAGGTAGTGTGCAGGAAGCTTTAGCGGCTTCAAACCCAGGAACAATACCACTTCCACCGGGAGCTATTCGTGGCGCCGAGGTTAAAATTGGCACCTCTGATGGCACATTAACCCAAATTACTGATACAAGTGGTAACTTTACATTCAGCAATTATCCAATAATCCACCCGGATCATAATGTTAGTAAACCATCAACCGGAAGCTTGTATACAATTAGAGTTACTGCTACCGGGTATACTCCATATTCAAAGACTCTTGATAATCTTGGCGTATCTGCTGTGACCAATGGTAGTACATATAAGATAAATCCAATAAGTTTAACAGTTGACCCAAATCATTTGTATATATATGGCAAGGTAAAAGATCAAAATTCGAAATTGGTTGGGGATGTGACTATTAGCGCAGTATACTTAAATGGCACTAGCCATGTATGGACTGCCAAATCTACTGCCGATTTGCAGCCTGCTCCAGTTATGCCAACTGCTTACAACTATATGATTGATGCTTCGCTTGCGAATATTGTCAATGGTGTTGGCAATACCATCAGTTTGACTATTTATTCAATGCCTGCTGGCTACACCACTGGGTCACCAACGGTGCAAATTACTATTCCTCCGAAGGGATCTCCATTTATTGCTAAAGATATTTATGTAACCAGCCCATCAACGACGACAAATATTTCAGGCCAGGTGAAGAATGATTTGGCAGGACACCACTCTTCGGTCAGATTTAATCCGGGTAATGTAACTTCAACCGATGACACTGGTCGTTATTCAATTTCAAATGTTCCCAAACAAATCGTTTCTGCTAGTATAACGGACTTGCTTCCGGGATATACTGTCCAGGGCGGGGCTATACAAAGCATTGATTTATCCAGTGCCGGTGACACATTCTCACAAGATTTCGTACTAATTCCTCCGGTGGCTACCGCAACTAATATTACGGTTTGTGGAACAGTAACTAGCGGTAGCGGGATTGATACAAAGTATATTGGTGATTTAAACATTACTTTCAGCGATGGAACCACTGCTAAGTATCCGCCGGCCGTATCGACCAATATTTCTCGCACAGATACGACTGTCTGTCCGGTAGTGTATAATTATGCGATAACATTGCCAAGAAAAGCTATGACATATCAAGTGACTTCCGTACCTTCGGGTTATATGCTGGAAGATATGAGCCAAAAGTCAATAGACTTGTCAACAATCGTCGGACAATCAAAAGAAATTAATTTTGCCCTGAAACTTGGCAGCACTGGCCCGGTGAATATAGAAATTGTTGGCAATGTTCGCTCTGGGAGTAGTATTTTAGCCGGTGACGCAATAGACGCTTATTCTTTGAACAGTGTTAATTCCTCAGTCACCCATGTAGGGCCAATCAAATCTACGAACTTGGTTACCGATGACGGTGTCAGCGCGCCTCATAATTTTCATTTCAAAGGATTGCTTCAGTCTCCGCAAGGCTATTATGTGTTATACTTTCATGACGATGGGCCGTCTGGATTCGGGGCAATATTTGGAAGCGGGTATAAGGGCCAATTGATTGGCTATAAAGATTTAACTGCCTTAGGGGGCAACGTATACAAGCTAAATAATGATGTTGATCTTCAACATTACGGCCGCGGCGGGTGGGCAGCATACATCGCTGGAAGTTTATTTAGCCATCAAAAGTTTGATTACACTACATTGTTTAATAAATTTTTCAAATCGTAAAAAAGTAACTGTTTCTGGCGATTAAAAAAAAGTATCGGCTGCAAGAAATCGGTCGATACTTTTTATTTCCGCTTGGAAAATAATACTATATAATAGTAGAAGATAAATAATTTTATTTTGGAAAGGAAATGTAATGCAGGATAAGCTTCGTAGTTTGAGAAAATTTAATTTGTGGATGGCGCTTTTGCATTTTGGTCAGGGTGTTGCCATACTTTGGCTTTCAAGTGGTTTTAATCTGCCGGTAATGAGTCACTATTTAAAGTTTGATGTTTTCACCAGAACACTACAGCCTGTTCAGTCAACTTTGTTTTCATTTAAGATCGGCCCAATGATTGCCATATTTCTTTTTATTTCAGCTTTGGCTCATTTAATTATCGGTACAGTTGCTAATGAGTGGTATAACAAAAACCTGGCCAAAGGAGCAAACTACGGTCGGTGGATTGAATACTCCTTTTCTTCTTCGATCATGATGATTGCAATTGCTATGTTGGTTGGCGTCTATGACATTGCTTCATTGATTCCAATCTTTGTCTTGAACGCAATGATGATTCTCTTCGGCTGGATGATGGAACTTCACAATCAAAGTACGACCAAAACCAACTGGACTTCATTCATCTTTGGTTGTATCGCTGGTATTGCTCCTTGGGTGATTATAGGCTTGTATTTATTTGGTTCTGGAGATAGCACTCATCATGCGCCAACATTTGTTTATTGGATCTACTTTTCTATCTTCTTATTCTTCAACTGTTTTGCTATTAATCAGGTTCTACAATACAAAAAAGTTGGGCCATGGAAAGATTATCTTTATGGCGAACGGGCTTACATCATTTTATCGCTAGTCGCTAAATCACTGCTTGCTTGGCAGGTTTTCGCAGGTACTTTGAGACCAATGTAATAAAAAAAGCTGCGCCAATCATGACGCAGGTTCGGGTTGGTTGAATCGGTTAGGCGGTGCGTCGGTGGACGCGGAGTGATTCAAACACGCTAGCGGCGTTCGACAATTCGATACAGAACGTTCGCAATGCGATCAAGTCATCGTTATCGAGCTCGCCGGTTGGGTCGTGGCAGATAGCTTGCAGTGTGCATTGATATTTGGTCAGTTGGCACTCAAGCCCCGGGAAAATACTGGCTATCGTATCACCCGGTTTTGGATGGCGCAAATCGTAGCCAAGGGCTCTGGATACGACTACGATTTTTGTGTAACAACCTATTGGAATCTGATCGATCACGATGCTTTCTTTCAGGTAGCGGCTGACAACGCAAAGTCGCTCTAATATAATGGACCCATAAAACTGGACAACTGTATTAGATGGAAAATGGTGGTAGAATCTGGCTAGAAAGGATTCATCATGAAAAGACAGTTTTCACCCAAGGAGAAAGCTGAGGTTGCATTAGCTGCAATCAAGGGACAGCTG
>JAPLVG010000014.1:58123-77277 GCA_026397235.1 Candidatus Berkelbacteria bacterium | reverse complement strand
GATTTCTGGTAATCACGGATTTTGTTGATTATGCCATCCGAGCCAAGAGACGGGTCATTGTAATCAACTTCAAATCCAGCTGCCATTGCGTGGCCGCCACCACCAAAAAGTTTGGCAATTATTGAAACATCCGTGCCCTTTGCAACGCTGCGAAGTGATCCGTGCAGTTTTTCCTCTTTTTCGGTCAGAAGAAGGACAAAGTCAACACCAGTGGCAGTTTTTAGAAGTTCGTCTATAACGCCGTCGGCATCATCTGGGCCAGACTGGGTTACGACAAAATCAGCTTTTTGGATTTGCGACCAAACAAAACGATAGTTCATTTCGTCTCGAATGTTCGATAAAACCTTGCCCCAAAGTCGAAGTGTTGCAAGCGTTCTGGTTTTATAAATCCGCTTGATAATTTCTTGCTGATCAGCATTGGCCGCAACCAATTGAGCAGCGACTGTCAGTGATTTCGGCGTAGTGTTTTGATTTTGGAAAGAATTGGTGTCAGTGATAATACCTGTCAAAAGTGCAGTTGCAATGTTTTCTGTTAAGAGCGAGGTGTCTTTTGATAGCGCTTCAAAGATAGAGACTAAAATTTCACAAGTTGAGGTTGCAGTTAAATCGACTAAATTGATTTTGCCAAAATGGTCATTTCCGGCGTGATGATCAATGTTAATAATCGGAGTTTCATAGAACAAATCAGAGTTTTGATCGTGCGGCTCGCCCAATCGGTCTAGATCTGGACAATCCAAAACTATAATAGTATCAAACTTAAACTTACCACCAGGAAAAGTTACCATTTCCGGCGTAAATTCGCCCTCTTTCGGCGTAACAATAAAGTTAATGCTACCGTCCTCTACTTTATATAAGAACTTTTCAGCAGCAACTTTGCTGACATCGAGCGAAATAACAAAGTCACGACGGCCAGAGAGTTCGGAGTGGATCCGGTCGATCGGTAGATAGGAGAAAACCGGGGAAACCTTTTCGGCACAAACGGCAAAGGTTTTTTTACCAATTTTCTCCAACGCCAAGGACATTGATAAAATTGACCCGACAGCATCGCCATCCTGTCCTTTATGAGTTAACAATAAAATATTCTCTGCTGATTTTATTGCTTCGACAATTTGTTGTTTTGGTGAAAGTTCCATAGCTCGCCTTGCTCGCTTTCCATCAATGGATGACGAATAGTCTAAATAACTAATGACCAATTTCGAAATTATCTTTTCAGGATTTGTCCGTGCTTAATCCGTGTTAAAGATCCGTGTAGCTACATTCATTATTCGTCATTTGGACAAATTCGTCATTCTTAGGTGATATGACCTTTAAGCATAGCTGATGAAAAAGATGCTGTCAACGTTGACAATTGGAAATTTAAATGCTTAAATAGTGGCATCCCACAATGGAGTGTGATTTGCATGAAACCGAAAGAATTCATGTTTGTAGCGATGATCGGCTTGTCGCTGGTTTGTATGGTGTGGGCACCAGTAATGAACTTGAATGGCGCTCATCATATCGCCAACATCCTTTTTGGTTTGCTCGCCTTCTGCCTGAGCGCCAGTATTCTTGGCAAGTGGTTGCTGGGGCAGAGAGAGTTTTCACCAAGCTTCAAAAATCGCCGGATGTGGAATGGATTCCTCTGGTTCCTCATTGTTGTCATTTGTCTGGTGGCGTATCACTTCACCAAGTCCTGGCAAATCACGCTGGCGACGCTCGCCGGAACCATTATTGGTGCCATCATCTGGTCACCTGAAAGTCCAACGACCAACACCGACGAAGTCGCTGCGCTAATGTCCAACCAACACTACATCGACGAAATCGGCGGCGGCAAACCTCCGCTAAAATACCGCAACGTCTCTGAAAAATAGGGGCAGATATGGCGCTACTGGATGAAAGCGCACATTTGCTTTAATCCAAGCTGTCGATCCCTGCCTCCCAGCCACACGCGGGAGGTTTTTTTATTTCGAACTACGTTCTCAATTCCTACTAAATTACTAATTAAACGAAATTACTAATATAAACTCTTCACAAATTGGATTGCTTCTGTTATACTCTTAAAGTAAAATCATTAAGTCACCAATGGATAACTAATTTATCCAAATGACGAATGACTAATATTCGTTATTAGTTATTTGGACTATTCGTCATTCATAGGTGAATAAGCGAAAGCGAATATGCCACTTACATCATCTGCAAAAAAAGCTCTGAAACAAGATAGAGCAAGACGGGAAATCAACGACTTAACTAGAAACAAAATCAAATCCGCTGTTAAAGCGGCACGTTTGGCAATTGCTGCTGGCGACAAAGATGCCAGTGCTAAGCTGGATGCCGCCTATCGCGAGCTAGACGTTGCATCAAAAAAGAATGTTATCCACAAAAACCGTGCCTCCCGTCTAAAATCGCGCCTGGCAAAAAAGATCGCTAAAGTTTCTGATGCACCTGTTGCCACAAAACCGGCTAAAAAAACTCCAACTAAAAAAGTCGCAACTAAAAAGAAATAGACTCCTAAAAAACCGCCAAAATAATAGGGCGGTTTTTTTGTATTGTCATTGCGAGCGAAACGAAGCAATCTTTTAAATAGATTGCCACGCCTTCCGATGGACATCGGAATGGCTCGCAATGACGGGGCAGAAACTAGTATGTCGGTGTCACAATGCTGAAAAATCGTGGAAATAATATCCAAACAACCTTACCAACTAAAAAGCGTTTTTCCACCGGGCCGAAATACCTTGAGTCATTGGAGTTCGGCCGGTTATCGCCCATGGTAAAATATTCGTTGCCTGATAACTTCCAATTGCCATCTTTGTCGGTATAAAGTCCCTTTGGCAAATAATTTTCAGACAATTTTTTGCCGTTTATAAGAATCAGACCATTCTTCACCTCAATTTTTTCACCTGGCAAACCGACCACTCGCTTTACATAACGCTTATTATCAGGATCGCCGGGATAATTCAGAACAACAACGTCACCACGCTGCGGGTCGGAAAAATCGTAGCTAATTTTATCCAGCAGACCAAAATCACCGGTAGCAAGAGTTGGATCCATGGACGCGCCATCAACAATAAAGATGGTTATGACAAAAAAATGTAATAGAGTTAAAATTACAATTATAAAAACTAACCAGCGGGCAAAATCAAAAATAAAGCCGCCACCATAAACGATTCTGCCAATAAAGGTATCTCTTGAAATCATAATATCGTAGAAACCACACTGACCTTTACACAGAACGGACACAGAAAAAACGATTCTGTGTTATGTCTGTGTAGCTATCTGTGTTGTTTCCTCCTGTTAAAGTTTACTTGTACCCCGGTTCTCTAATTGTTGCTAAATTTTGCCCAACATATCCTATTATCGGATACAAAGAAAGACAAAAATCCTGCAAACCCAGACCTTCTTTGTCAGTAATAAACCAATCAGGAATCATAAACTCATCTTCAGAAAAACGTCTGGCCCAAAGAGCTTCGCAATGGAAAATTATTGCGTAGGGCAAATATTCAACAAATTTCTGAAAATTCTTGGAGTCATTGGGCAATGGCGTCGGGTCAGACAAATATTTTTTGAATGCCAACCAGTTAGACAATGCCTGGCGGCCAAGCGCAGTGCGTATCGGCATTTGGCTACCCACAATAATAAATATTATTGAAGCTACCATCATCCCAACCCACAGAAACGCTGCGTATGGCAATGACGGGAAATATTTAAAACTCAAGAAAAAACAAATTAATGCAAAAAAGAAAAGTACGATACCAATAAATTGATATTTGCGGTGCATACTGGCCGGATTTTCTTTAAAATAACCAAGTCTGGTTGACAGGGCATATATTCCGCTAGTGAATAGTGACATTTTGTGGCTATAAAGATGATTGTTAAATCGCTCAGAGACCTCCTGCTGAGAAATTTTGATGCTATCGCGAAATATTTTCGATAACAAAAATTTTTCAAAACCCAAAAGCGGGCCGTTGAAAGTTCTTTTACCAAAAGCAAAACCCCGATCACGATCAATGATGAAAATGAATTTTCGCAAAGCTAAATCAATCAATGTGGCAGCAATTTCCCGCGGCCCAATTTCCTGACTGCTAAGTACTCCGACAACTGCCGGCGGAATTGCCATCGGTGGAGCCGAAATTGGCCGATCAGGAATGGAGATTCTTTGCGATTTTTGATGAAGTGAAATCAGAAGAATTAAGTATATTAATGTTAAAAGCGGGATAATTATAGCCACAGTTAACCAGACGCTGCTGCCAAAGGAGGATAAAAGGAAGATAAACTGTTGCCAAAAAGGTAAATTAATTACCCCTTTTGGAAGCTGGGCAACGATGGTAATTGTTGAATCAGCCCCGACACCGTTTGCCTTATAAATAATAGTTGTGTCATTTTGAGCCTCAGCGTTGGCTGAATCAACACCGTGAATTGCCAAAATTTGCGGATTAGATTGGTTGGCAACAACCGCGGGAAGAGTTAAATTAATCTCAAGATTATCTAAATAAAATCCATTTTTGTCATATACCACCATCCGAAGTTCGTCAAAATTTTTCTGCGCTGAAATTTTTGAACTGATCTTTGTGCCATTTTTGTAGACACTGCCGTTTTGGCGAACTTCAAGATTAACCGTCGAGCTGGTGACCAGCGTTGACACGTCTTGCCCCGGCTCATCTGCGGAAAAACGGGCGGTGGAAATTACTTTCCAGCCGAAAAAAACAACTAGAAAAACAGCCGAAAAAAACATCAGTTTTCGCCAATTTATCTCTAAGAATGGTGCCTTTTGGGCCTTTTTCCTCTCCAACTTCCCTCCTAACTACACAGATTTTCCGCACAGACTAACACAGAATACTTTTGAATTTTCTGTGTCCATTCCGTGTAAATGTCAGTGTAGTTTCTACCTTATATGCATTATACTATATTGTCAGATCGGCGAGAAGCTTTTCCAGTGCCAAGCGTGATTCAATTCTGCCGGTTTTGATATCTAAGTCAGCCTGTTGAAGTCGCAAGTAAATTCTTCGCAGCAACGGCAGGTCAAAATTATTCAGTACCCGAATAGTTTTTCCGACAACAAAGGGGTGGAGCTCAGCTTCAGCCGGAATTTGGTTGCGAACTACTCCGCGGCTGATTAAATCCTGAACTATTAGCATATTCCTAAATTGGTAAACAATCATCGAAAGGATATAATTTTCGTTCTTGCCGCCAAGAAGCAAATTGTGAAGATATTTTAATGCCAACCGCGAATCTCTAGCGCCTAAGGCATCAATAAAGTCGAAAATATTCTGATCATTCTCGGATTCAACCATTTCTTGAATATCTGCGTCAGATATTTCTGCATGATTTTGCGCCAAACGGAATAAATCCAGTTTCTCTAACTCATTAGTCAATCGGTAGCTATTATTTCCAGCGGTGGCAATTAATTTTTTAATCGCGGGCGATGCAATCGGAATTCTTTTTTCTTTTGCGATGCTCCCCAGCCATTGTTCTAACTCATAACCTTTCCTAAGTGGAAAATGATCTACTGCTTTTATTTTAAGTAGTTTTTTATATAATTTAAGGTTTTTGTTAACTTCCCCATCTTCAAGCAAAATCAATTCAGTCGACTTAGGAAATTTATCAATATTAATATCTATATATTCCCGAACTTTCTCATCGCCATCACGCAAAAAGTTGTTGATGATTAAGAGTCGTTTATCAGCCAAAAACGGCACGGCCGAAGCACTGCGGATTAAACTGTCGTAAGTCAGCGCCGCACCATCCAACTTCTGAATATTCATATCACCAAAATTGGCGATAGAAAAATCCGCCTCAAGTTTCTTGATCGCGTGGTTGAGCGAGTATGTATCTTCGCCGTAATAAAGTTTAATCATATTGAATTTTTAATTATTTATGCTATAATTTTTTCTAGCTTACTCAATGGAGGATCCAATGGCTGATCAGCTACATTTGAAGACTGCATTAGGTACTTTTACCCCCGTCACACCAGGATCAAACGCCGAGTTGCTCCTCGATTGGTGCAAAGGCAATTTGTCCGACGCGTCCAAAGCCGCCCAAGCGATCGGTCACCTACATATCTTTTGGGTCTGCGATGCCGATCCAACAAAACTGGCGATGTTTCTAAGCAACACAAACTTCGCAAATATCGTCCCCGCAAACCCGACTCTAGAACCTGCGTAATATTCCCGTGCCCGATCCCGACCCCGACGGTTGGGGTCTTTTTTATTTGCCGAAGGCAAATAACCCTCTGTAATGAGCATTCGTCCCGATGACCGTCGGGGCGAATTCGAATGAAGGATGGGTCTTCTATTAATTTCAATGTGCTTTTGTTTTATTTGTCATTCGTTATTTGGATAAATTCGTCATTTTTAGGTGATGATATTTCTCTTCGCGCTGTCCCAATTGTCCCCAACCCCAACCTCAACTTCAACCGGCACCGAAAGCTTAACTTCGCTCTCCATTACCTCTCGCATCAACTGGGCGATTTTTTCCGCTTCTTTTTCCGGCGCCTCGATTATTAGTTCATCATGAACAGTCAAAATAAGTTTTCCGTGATCAGTAGTCTGTTTTCCGTTTTTCGGATAACTGATAACTGACGACTGATAACTTTTAAGCTTTCGATGAAGTTCTATCATCGCCAATTTTAATATCTCCGCTGCTGTTCCCTGAACCGGTGTGTTAATTGCCATCCGCTGAGCTGATTCGTATAAATTTCTGTTTGAAGAACGAATTTCCGGCAGTGGCCGACGAAAACCAAACAAGGTTTCAACATAGCCATGTTTCTTTGCTAGAGCAATTTGTTGTTCGCAATATCGTTTGATACCAGAATGAATCTTGAAATACTGCATAATATATCTAGCGGCTTCTTCCTGTTTAATGCCAAGGGTTTGTGACAAACCGTACGGGCTGATTCCATAAAGCACACCAAAGTTGACTGTTTTTGCTACCCGTCGCTGGTCATGAGTAATTTTTGCCACTGGCCTGTTAAAAATTTCCGATGCCGTCTTAGTGTGAATATCAATTCCATCTCTGAATGCTTTCATCATTACCTCATCTTTGGCCAAACAGGCGACAACTCGAAGTTCAATCTGAGAATAGTCGGCAGAAATTAATTTATTTCCCGGCTCGGCAATAAACGCGCTGCGAATTTCTGGTCCAAATTCACCTTTTATTGGTATATTTTGTAAGTTCGGGTTTGACGATGTTAAGCGTGATGTTCTAGTATCCTCACCGAAAGTTGTGTGAAGCCGGGAATTTTTGTCAACCAGTTTCGGCAGTGGCTCCAAATATGTCGATATTAATTTTGAAAGCTCGCGGTATTCAAGAATCTTATCGATAATTTTATGTTCGCTGCGAATCTTTAGAAGCTCCGACGCGCCAGTAGAAATGCCGGATTTGTTTCGTTTGATATCGACTGTCGGTAATTTCATTTTTTTGAAAAGGATTTCTGAAAGTTGTGACGGCGAGGCGACATTGAATTCTTCACCGGCCAGCTTCTGGATTTCTTTTTCCAATTTTGAGCTTTGAGTTTTGAGCTTTAAGTTTAATCGATCCAAAATTTTGGTATCGATTTTGATGCCAACCTTTTCCATCGCTCGCAAAACCGGCTTCAACTCACGATCAATATCGCTCCACTTTTTGTGTGGAACCTCGCAGCCCAATTTTTTTGCTTTGGCTAAAATATTCTTCATAATAGTTTTAATTGTTCGTCTTTATTTTGAACTTCAGTCCTGTCATTCCGGACTTGATCCGGAATCTTGGATTTTTCCTCCATCGACCCAAATCTCCTCAGCAATGACATAAATCCCAACTCCTCAAACAAACTTTTCAACTTGTCCTTATCATACTCGCCAAATCGACACTTTTCTAGATCAAAATCGATAGGCACATCGCGGTGAATCGTTGCCAACTTTTGCGACATAAAAGCTTGCTCTTTATGGGTTGATAAAAGATCGCGAATTCGAGGTTTAATGCTATCGTCGTCAAGATTTTCGTATAAATTTTCCAAAGTATCGAATTTTTGGATCAAAGTTGTGGCAGTTTTTGGCCCGACACCTGGGACACCAGGTATATTGTCTGACGCGTCTCCGGCCAAAGCTTTCAGGTCAATAAAATCGAGTGGATCAAGTCCATATTCCCGCTGAATAGTGTCATGATCGACAACCTGCATTTGAGACAAACCTTTTCGCAACGAATAAACAAAAACATTGCCATTTACAAGTTGATAAATGTCTTTATCTCCACTTACAATGTATGTTTGGATATTGTTACTTGTTTCTTGTATCTTGCGCACAATCGTTCCGATTGCGTCATCTGCCTCAAACCCTTGCTTTTCGTAAATCGGAATATTCATCGTTTCAACAATTTCTTTCACCCGTGGAATCTGGTCGTATAGTTCCTGGTCGGCTTTCACTCTGGTAGCTTTATATTCTTTGTAGTGTTCATGACGAAAAGTTGGGCCAGCCAAGTCAAATGAGGCAGCAATATAAGCAGGTTTTAAGTCTTCGAGAACTTTGATAATGGTGGTCGTAAAGCCATAAACCGCATTTGTTTGCTCACCTTTACGGTTTGACATCGTTTTCGGCAAGGCATGATACGCCCGGTGAATAATTGCATTGCCATCGATTAGAACAAGCTTTTCCATGATTATAATTTAAAATGGTATTTCATCAATATCTATTATTCCCTTCCCAATCTTTTTATAAAAATCAGAAAGAAAATTTGGTGTTTCGTCTATTTGATTTCCATTACTAGAGCAGTAATATATTTCAGGATATACCTCACCGACTCTTTCTCGCATATTTTTATCAAATGTTAATATTTGAGCTTCATATTCTAGCCCGACATCAATAATGATCAAATCATTTGTACCTAACCTGGTCAGCGGCTTATTTCTTAATCGTTTACAAACTTTAAATGCTTTGGTTTCAATCAAAGACACGTTGAGCACTGTGTCATGAAACAAAAAACCCCAGAGTTTTCTCTCCAAAATTGACTGAGAAACACCCTTCTTCATCAAGGTAATTATGGTTTCAAAAAAGACGAGAGTCGGAATAATTATTTTCAGATCTCGTCTATTTTTCATCAGCTCTTGAAAGACAAGCAGTGCGTCTTTGTGGAAGTCATCATTAATATCAATAGTCGCGATCAAAAAACTGCTATCTTGGAGAACACAGTGTTTCAATTTACCCCCTGCAACCGTATCTCATCTCCAAAAGAATCTTCGTAGAACTCTTTCGTTCTTTTAGCTTAGAGGTATTTATTAATATACCCCTTAATTCTTGAGGAGGATTTTTTACGGCTAATATTTTGGCCTTTTTCAGCCTTTCTAGTGTTTGTTTCGTCATAATTACCCTCCACAATTCATTAATAATTCCATAGTACGTTGTGCCCCGCAAAGCTTCAGCGACGTGGGGTAACTCAATATTTATTTCATTGTATCATATTTTGTCAAATAACATTTTTGCTGCTGATAAAAAAGAAAAAACCGCCAGCGATGGCGGTTACGGATTTTCCTAAATGCTGTCATTTCCTTCCCCACATCTTGGAGTTACAGGAGAGACAAAGCCTCCCAATCTGTGCTTCGTGTTTCCCACACCCTCCACACATCAGTGGTTGACTCCGCGGACTATCGGATGGTGGAGCCTCGTCCTTGACAGCCTTGACCGGTTTCATCGGATCAAACCCCTTTACCTCGGAATTGATCGAATTCTATACTATCTGTATCCAAAAGTCAATCCCAGACCTGCCCAGATGTCTAGGCGGGTTTCGCCAGGACTGATTTTTTTCTATCTCATTTCTATTTTCTCAGTTCTAAGTTCTCATTTCTCAGCTCTTAACAGCCCGCCCCATTCAACCAGAGTGAAACCATTGCGCTGATAATGTGGCAGTACTTGTGGCACTAAATTTGTCGCTGATGTTTGCTGACCGGAAAAATCTAGAAACACCCGAATCATCGTATCTGGTTTTGGTGAAACTGCCAGCGGTGCCAAAGTATTCATTTGCTCTGTCGTCAACCAAGTCAAACGAGTGTACGGAGTTGTTGGCATTTTTGCCATCCAGAAATCCTTAAAATCGGCAATTTCTTTGGCATTTAAGCCCATCGCTCCAAGTTGCGAAGTGATAGTTTCAGAAACTTTGGCGGATTCAACCACAGTGCCAGAAGTTATTGCAGGATATTGACCCCAACCGGTTCCCTCCCAGAACAGAGAGTCTCGTAGTCCGTTGTCGGTAGTCAGTAGACCAGACGGAGACGCAACCACTTTCCAACCACTGTTATATGCCGGATCAGACTTGGTAATGTCGGCACCAACTTTAACCGATACTTGTTCCGATTTTGTTGGATACAAATAAATCACCGGCTTGCCGCACTCAACCGCCGGTGCATATTTATCATTTAAATAACCTTCCCAATTGCCGTAGCCATCTTGCAAAACAATCAAGCCCAGGTCGGCCATCATTGTCGCTTTCGAAGCTTTGCCAGTCATGCCATCCATCAAATAAATTTGGTAGGCAAATTCGGCTAAAGTTGAATCTGCTGAAACTGTATAAACCTTAGATCCAGATGCTGACCCAACTTCAGTTTTGGTTTTCAAAGATTCAGTATCTAAAACAATTGGGAAAGATCCACCAGCTCCGCCGCAACCGGAGGTTTTAATTTGCGAAAACTTTTGATCCTTGCCAGCCGCATTACTCCAGGTGATATTTAGTGTCCCGTCATCGTTTCGGAAAGTCGGCTCCGGATGATAAATCATTCGAATTCCATCATTGCGCAAAATATAATACTGAGCAACTTTCGCGTCGCCATTTGATTTATCAATGTCTGTGCCTTTTAGCAAATAGATGTCTCCCCATTTTGTTTCTTCAATTTTTGTCCCGACGGTCGTTGCCGCAACAAAAGCGTCGCCGCGCGAAGCTGAAGTATCTTGAGTTAACTTCGTCGTACCTTTGGTCAGTGTTTTATCAAGCTGAAGTGATTTGATTGATAGCGTGCCATTGATATCAGAATTAGTTCTGGCGTAATAACCGCCATCACCACCAACTGCATCAGAGTTTTCCGATAACCAATAATAAACTCCGGCCTTCTTTAGAAAGTGATGAAAATCATCGAATGTTCCCATCCCACTCACTTTGGCAATAGCTAAAATAATTTCGCCGCCATCAGTGGTTGTTGCAACTTTGTAATAATCGGTGCCAACATAACCATCACCAATGTCATCGGCTGAATGGGCCGAGCCTTTAAATAACCCCAAATCAGCCAATTTCACCCGTAGATTTAACCAGGTGATCCCATCATCAACTATTTTGATTGATGATGTAGTTGGCGTGGTTGTCGTTGCAGTTGATGTTGACGCCGTCTCCGTTTTCTTCGGCCAGAACTTGTCCTTGATCGCTCCGCGATAAGCAAATGCTGCAGTACCACCTGCTGCGACAATCACAGCAATCAAAATCCACAACCACAACAGATTCGGTTTCTTTTTCGTCGGCAAAACAATTTGTTCCGACGCTGTCTTTTCCTCCGGCCGTTCTTCCTTTTTTTCTTCGTCCTCCATAGAACCTCCCCTCAATTATAAATTGAAATTCTTACGCTGATTAATTACGCAGATTATCGCTGATAGTGTTGGCTAATCTTTTAATTTTTACACCTTCCTTTGAAAATACTAACAATAACCCAACTGGTAATTTTTTTGATTTAATATAATTCAACAATTGTGAAATATGCTACTGATAAATTTCGTTTCGAATTTTTAATTCGACAGCAATCTGATCCTCAACCAAGAAATCAAGAAAATACTTTCCAATAATCTTCCCGTCATATTTAATCGCACCGTAACACTCACGCTTGTATCCAATTTTTGTTTTTTCAAATTCGAC
The DNA here is from genome assembly GCA_026397235.1 of Candidatus Berkelbacteria bacterium. Lineage (GTDB taxonomy): Bacteria > Patescibacteriota > UBA1384 > XYA2-FULL-43-10 > CAINNR01 > CAINNR01. The sequence continues at coordinate 65,445 of JAPLVG010000014.1, read as the reverse complement.
TGCAAATTGTATTCCTTTTTCCAAAATAAAAAAACGCCCTCCGGAAAAACCGGAGGGTCAGAGGTACAAACAGCCAGAGGATCACTGAGAAACCGGGGAGACGATCTGGTAGCCGGCAAGCCAAACATTGGAAAGCGAGTAGGCTTCAAGAGCCCACTCGGAGTAGCCAGAGAGCCAGCCGCAGCGGACGGCCCAGAATTTGCCGTCGGCCCCGCCGATGAAGAATACATACCACTTGTTCGTGTCCAACATGCCGTTGTCAATCAGCCAAAGCATCTGGCCAACTGATGTTTCGGAGGCCTGTTCACCACCAAGTTTGGAGATGATAGTGGAGCCATCGGAAGACTGTTCCAGCGGATTAACGCAGACAAGTGTCTCTGCCGTTCCCGACAGATCCTGTCCCAAAAACTCTTTCTTGAACTGGCCTCCAAGGTAGAGCTTCGGTTTGGTCGTGTCCGCCCGCCTATCGGCGACGGAGTATGCTGGAAGTGCGGGGATGAGAATGGGGTTGTTCGGAGTAAGCGGACCGGACGGCTCTGCAATCAATGCTAGAATTCCATCCAACCGCTCACCAAGACATTGATTCCAGCTCATCATTCCAGGCTGGCGATCAATAAGCAACGCCAGCAATTTCTCTACCTCACCCTGAAGTTGATCCAGGTTAATACTCTTTGCTTTGGGCGACATTTGCTATTCACCTCACTGGGGTAACTGCTAAAAAAATCCTAACAAAAAAGTACGATTTTGTCAATCCCAAAATGGAAAACTGTTTCCTTTGTCATTGCGAGCCATCGAACAAAGTGAGAGGCGAAGCAATCTCTATTGAAAAGATTGCCGCGTCGTTCCTCCTCGCAATGACAAGACGGGTAAGCAATTACCAAAGCTATAAATTCATTTTTTATTTAAATATTTTCTTATTTTTTTAGATAATTCGAAAGTGTTGGCATGTTTCAGGTGCCCCAAATATGAATAAATACTTGCATCTGATACACCATCAACATTTTCCAACCTTTTAAAAATTCGTTTGATGGTTTTTCTTCTGACTAAATTAAACTTTGGGTAATTAACATAGCCAACGAAATCAATTCCCCAGGCGAGTTTTCGAATTTGAATTTTATTCGGATGAATCTCAAGTTTCAATTTATTGCTGACAAAATTTTTAATAATTTGTAAATATTCTAACAATTCTTCCCGGCTTTTTGACAACAAAATAAAATCATCAGCATAACGTAGATAAGATTTGACTCTTAATTTATGTTTGATGAATTTATCCAGCGGATCTAAATAGATATTAGCAAACAATTGCGAGGTCAAATTTCCAAGCGGGATTCCCTTGCCGGAGCGCATTTCAAAACTCTGAATAATTTTCTCCAGTAAAATTAAGAGTTTATCATCATCAATTCTTGCCGCCAGAAGTTTTAATAAAATCTGGTGATCAATATTATGAAAAAACTTTTTAATATCACATTTGAGCGACCAGCAAACGGCTAAATTATTTCCTCTTGTTTTAGCGGTAAATTTCGCCATTCGAAAAAATGCTTTGTGAATTCCTTTTTCTTGCCTGGAGGAGAAACTGTCGAAAATAAAAATTTGGTCAAAAAGCGGATACAAAATTCGATGAACCGCATGATGTAAAAGCCGGTCTCGAACAGTCGCTTTGTGAATTATTCTTGGTTTCGGATCAGTTATCTTAAATTCTTCATAATTTGCATGAATGTATTTCATATTGCTAAGATCTTCGTGCAGTCACGTAATGTTTTGTACCAGATTTTGAGAAAAAAGTTTTATATCCTGCCGATTTTTTTTATCCTCAATAAATTCTTCCCATGCTTCAAGTAAATTTTCAATTGAAATAATCTGGTCGAATTTAGAAATAATAATTTTTCTCATATGGAAAATTTTACAACAAATTATCCACCAATTTTAGATCAACTGAAAAAAACTTATAAGATCTGGTTGCCGATCTTAAAGAATTTTCCCAAACCTGAACAATTTGGTATTGGTACAAAAATTGATCGGGATTTTTTAGATCTTTTGGAAATTTTAAGATTAGCGGCTTTTTCTTCCATTAATGAGAAAAGATCGTTAATAGAAAAATCGCTGAAGTTAATTGATGCAATCAGATTTTTCCTTCAACTTTGTTGGGAATTGAAATTAATTTCAACCAAACAATTTGCGCTTCTTGGAAATGAAATTGAAATTGTTGGCAAAATGGCCGGCGGCTGGGGAAAAGATTGCCAACAAAAAACTTCCCAATAAAGGGAAGAAAAAGAAGTAAGTCGCGGGAGACGATCTGGTTGCCGGCATTCCAAACATTGGAAAGCGAGTTGGCTTCAAGATTCCACTCGGAGTTGCCAGAGTTCCAGTTGCAGTTGACGGCCCAGATTCGTGCCGGCTTCCGTCCAATTCACCGCGAGCAAACTATATCGCGTCGCTAAACATAAATTGAGATCTTTAAATCTCTTGAAAGTTGGCACCGATTCTCTTCTTTTTTTAAAGTTCGTGAAAAAGTTTCAAGAACCGGAAACCGTGGACAAAAGCCGTAACCGTTGCCTTCACAGTTTCGATTTAATTATAACAAAAATATTCATCGTCGGGTTTATTCGTAAATTAGTTAAATTAGTAATTTGGTAGGAATCGAGAACTTTGTTCGAGATAAAAAAATGACTCGCCGGAAAAAAACCGGAGAGTCATAGGTACAGAAATACAAAGGATCAGGAAACGCGGGAGACGACCTGGTAGCCGGCATCCCAAACAAAGGAAAGCGAGTGGGCTTCAAGAAACCACTCGGAGCTGCCAGAGCGCCAGCCGCAGCTGACGGCCTGTACTGCTTCTCCCTCTACCTGTGGCTGCACCAGGAAGATGTAAAACTTGTCCTTCTTCAACTTCCCGGACTTGATGGCCAATTCGATATACTCAAGACCAGTAACGGCATTGTCGGCGCCAATGGCATTGAGTATTTCCTGGCCGGTTTTCTGCTCCGTCAGTTCGCTGATGACGAACTTCTCCGCCGGCGAATCGGATTTTTTGTAGCCGACGAACCTGGTCTTGAAGTTACTGCCAGTCCAGAAACCGGCAGCAGAGAAAACACTGACCGAGAACACCTTGATCGCTGGCAACGAAAAGTTGCCGACTTTCTTCAGCCAGGGTGGGAACACCCTCCCAACTTCCGGCCACGGATTCTCCCCGCGAAGACACTTCTTTATAACCTCGCAGAATTCCGGATTACCATCCATCTTCACCAGAAGGTCGTAGACAATTCCAAGTATCTCTACTGGAAGTGCCACGAGCTTCCTTGCAACTTTGCCGAGCATGCTGTCCGGATTCGGCTTTGGCATGGTCAGCACCAACTTTCTGTTGGAATTAGACAGGTAAACTGTCAAGGGAACATTAGCAAATAATTTTAAATTTGTCAATGCAGTAAAATAAAATTAATGTTTATTGTTCGAATGAAATGAGAACTACTTATTAATTCTCGGCAGCTGCCTTGAACAATAAAAGTCCGAACTAAAACTTGTTCTTTGAGGGTTTACTCACCAAAACCTGTTCTCCGAGTTTTTTGGAGGCCATGCTTTAGCATGCAATTATTTTATAATCGTATCATTTATATGTGTTTTTCGTATCATTTTGATACGATAAATGCCAAAATTTAGCGACTGATTTCTATCGTGTCGCTTGAGATCTTTTTAAATCCCTGCTCTGAATTTATATCTAATATTGTCTTTATCTTATTTATCTTCTGTTCTCCAACCATGAACTGGGGTTTAATAGTTTTTTCTACTGTTGGTAGAAAACTCAAAGTGATTTTGTCTTTGGTGATTGTACCGGCAACAACTAGGCCTTGCTGGGTTTCATCTGAAAAAAACTGGTCAAAAACAAAATTCCCAAGAGAATATTCAACTGGTTTCCCGTTTACAATTTGAAAATCCTCCGTTACATGCGGGTGGGAACCGATGATAATGTCGGCGCCGGCAGAAATCCAACTTTTCGCCATTGATTCCTGTGATGATGAGTGCTTTGGTGCGTACTCTGTCCCCCAGTGCGGGAAGATGATGACAGTTTGTCCTGCCGCTTTTTCTGATTTAATTTTCGCTTCCAACGCCGTTTCATCAAAATCATCAAGAGCCATGATCCCGATAAAAGTTGTCGGCACCGGCCCAAAAATCCGCAAAACCGACGCATCTTTATCAAATCCCTCCGGTTGACCAAAATATTTGATGTCGGATTTTTCCAACATTGATTTTGTTGTTGTAAAACCAGAAGCACCAGCATTGTTGGTGTGATTATTGGCCAACGAGACTTCGCCAACGTTGAGATATTTAAGAACTGATGGAACTTGCGGCTGAAAATTAAAGCTCATGCCACCGGTTTGAATTCCTGGGTGTGATGTCGATGAAACCGGTCCTTCAAGATTGATAATCGGCGCGTCGACTCCACGAAAAACCCTGGTGCCAAAATTACTGAAGATATTTTTTAAGTCCGGTTGGTATGTTTGCCATACATTGCGATCGAACATTGCATCACCGGCGATAACAAATGATGTTGAAGCTTCTGCTTTCTTCTCCACCGCTTTGATTGAATAATAGCCCAAAACCACGCTGGTTGTTTCCGCATCATCATTTTTACCTACCTCGCCCGAGTTACTATTATAGAAAAGATTAAAATTGGTCGCCTTGTTTTTTGCCGCCACTTTTTGGGCCAAATATAGCGTTTGTGGCGAATCAGTTTCTGCCGCCCAAATTTTATCAGCGTCTATGTTTTTCAATGCTTGGATAGAAAACTGGTCGTGAACTTTGGCAATAGCGCCAAGCTGATAATGGGAAAAGTCCACCGAAGCAATGATCATGCAGTCCTTGCAGTTGGAATCAATCCAACTTTCAAGTTTGTCTACTTGGTCACGAGGCGTCGTATCCTTGATAATTATCGGCAAAATATTCCCAGAAATATTATCACGTACATCTGGTAAAACGTTGGTAATTCCATGCTCCTGGGAAAAAGCATTTTCATCACTTGATGCAATCCCTGATTCTGCCAATTTTTTTACCAATATTGAATCAGCTGAAACATTTCCGCCATTCAGTGTCCATGTTTTCTCCGCGGTCGTGATATTAGTATTGCCGGTATTAAAATGATTTACCGAAACCACAATAGCCGTTTCCGGTTTGTAGATTGATCCAACTTGTTTTAATAGTTCTGCTCGCTTGGAAGCAAAATCATTAAAATGTGGCACAATTACTACTGGGATATTTTGGCCGCTAGCCGTAGGTGATGATTTTCCCGGCGCCAACGCCTTGTTCATAAACAGAAAATAATAACTGCCGGCAATCAATGTTATTGAAATAATAATTAGAATAATTTTTTTCACTAATTTAATTCTAACATTTTTTAGGAGTCCAGGCTTTAGCCTGCTAAAAAGAAAATCCGCCCCGACTATTTCGGGGCGGCAGTTGAGTTTTCTACATCTTCGTTCAAAGACAGACGGAAATGACTCCGATTATGCCGAAAATCCGCGAGCCTGATTGCTTCAATAGCCGCTTCGTCGGTAGCTCCGATTGCTCTTAGACCCTCGACATGTGCCTTGGTTATGCGAATCATCGCCTCCAACTCCTGAGAATTTGCCATCAGTCATCACCCGCAATCATAATAAGTGCTATCTATAGCATAAACCTTTTTTCAGCAAAAAAAAGCCCGCTAGTAAATACCAGCGGGGCGAATCTTTTGTCGTTAGATGACCGGCTCGAGACCAAGGTGCAGCCGTTCATTGACAACCTTGATGATGTCGCGATGGACCTTTGTCTCTTTCTGGTCAGCGTCGACGATAACGGCAAACTTCTCGTGCTTGTCAACATAGTCGCCAAAGCCCTTGCGGACTTTGCGGTGAAATTCGAGGCTTTTCTGCTCGATCCGGTCGGCTTCACCGGACATCCTGGCGAAACCAACCTCCGGTTTCAAGTCCAGAACCAAGAGCAAAGTTGGTTCGAAACTGCCGACGGCAATAGTTGTCAGCTTTCGGATGATCGCCGTACCGACATGACCAGCGCGGCCTTGGTAAGCCCAGGTTGATGAAGCCCAACGATCACAGAGAATGATCTTAGCTTTCGACGGCTTCAAGATTTGCTGAAAAAGCTGAGATCGAGCAGCCGTGAAAAGCAGTGCCTCGGTCAGCGGGTGGAGTTCCAAGTCGTGGCGGTGTAGCAGTATCTCTCGAATTGCCGTTCCGGCCTCAGTTCCACCCGGTTCGAAAGTCGGAAGAATCGAGATTCCCTTGGCCTTGATCGCCGCTTCCAGATGTTTGAGTTGCGTTGACTTGCCGCAACCCTCCGGCCCGTCAAGGACGATAAACCACCTTTTGTCGCTCATCTTCCAGCCTCTCTCTCGTGTATCAGCTTAGCATCGATAGCGACTGATGCTTCAGCCATGATCTGCTGGGTTATGGGGTCGTTGGTTCTGTAAGTGCGTTGGGCGACTGTCTTCTTCTTCATGGCAGCCAGGAACCGACCAGTGAACTCATCGAAATAGCTGCCGTAGATGTGGAAGCTGTCAGCAATGTGGTCATACTGACCGACGCGGATCAGTCGCCCAAGTCGTTCGCTGACTTGTTCGGCCACAATGCGTTGGAGTTCGGTGAAAACGTACATGTTCATGAACGCTGCTTTGTAGGCATCATTTGACCTGATGCGGCAGCGCATCACCAGTTTGTCACCGAAGATGCGAAACCAGAAACTCTGCAGGCAGGCTGCGTGCTCGAAGCCAGCGTCTTCCCATGGCTTCCAAATCACACACTGAGCCCGACGAGTGTGTGGCGCTTCGCATAGCTCGTCAACTACGTTGTCCAACTGGTTGATCGGTTGGGGCAGACCGGGAACGCTGTATGCGGCGATTCGTTCATGGTAGGTATACTGCCACTTCTTGTCATCAGGATTGATCCAGTGGTCGTGAACCCCCTCAATGACCTCACGCCGGTAGATCTCCAGATCTTCGAATCCTCCTGGCATGTCGCGGTGAATCCGCGGCTCAGCGAACGGATTGAGAACCGTCAGATTCAGCGCAATGTCGCGACTCAAGGGATCATCCTTCTTGTCGTACTGGGTCGGGATCCTGACCCCAAAATCCCAACAGGCCTTGACAGATTCCTCCCAGCCCCTTGCCAGGTTTCTGGAAACTACCTGGACATTGGGCAACACCATACCTTTCCGAGCTGCGACGGGAGTCACGATCATCTTCCTCACCTCTTCAGTTGTAATGTACAAAAAAGGGGCTCTGCCCTCCAGAAAACATTAGCATAAACTTTAAAATAAAAAAATGCCGCCGATATATCATCG
>JAPLVG010000014.1:0-58076 GCA_026397235.1 Candidatus Berkelbacteria bacterium | reverse complement strand
GTTTTGTACCACGAACAAACCGTCCCAGTTTGTCGCGGATTCGGCGATTTTCCGATGACGGATTTGGCAGTTGACCCAACTCGTGTGGTTCTTCGTGTGGGGAAAGAAACTCCTCTCTAGTTTTCGTCCAAAGTTGGGCCTTGGCCATCAGCTATCACCTCTTTGTCAAAAATAATATCAGAATTTTTTCTTTACTTCCAGCCATATCTGGGATAATATCAAGAATGGACAGCGAACTAAAACTAACAACGAACAACCAACAAAATGACAGACTTGATTTTCAAAGATCTATCATATAAACTCACCGGCATCGCTTATAAAGTTAACGATTTAGTCGGTCATGGTCAAAATGAAAAAGTTTATGCTGATGCTTTTGCGATTTTGCTAGAGAAAGAAAATATTGATTTTTCGCGAGAATTATATTTTCCGATAAAAGTGGAGGAAAAAGTTGTCAAGAAGTATTTCTTCGATTTCCTGATCGAAAATAAAGTTATCGTTGAACTGAAAGCTAACGACGCTAATTACAAGCAGGTTTGTTCGCAAATTTTTCGTTATTTAAAAACCAGTGAGAAAAAATTAGGAATGATATATCGGTTTACAAAAACTGGAGTAAGGACAAAAAGAATCCCTAATCTGTATTGATTTCATTCGCTTTTCGCCATTAGTTTTAGTTCGCTGTCCATTCTTGTAGGAGATTTTATGAAAATTGCTATTGTTGGTCTTCCCAACGTCGGAAAGTCGACTCTTTTCAACGCCTTGGTAAAGGGCTCAAAGGCAGAAGCGGCAAATTACCCATTCTGTACCATTGAACCCAATGTTGGAATTGTTGAAGTTCCGGACGAAAGACTGGCACCTTTGGCGAAAGTTTCCAAATCTAAAAAAATTGTTCCGACTGTCGTTGAGTTCGTTGATATTGCCGGCTTAGTTCGTGGCGCGTCAAAGGGCGAAGGGCTTGGTAACCAATTTCTTTCCCATATTCGAGAATGTGATGCCATAGCCATGGTTGTTCGCTTTTTTCAAGACGACAATGTTACTCACGTTGCGGGGAAAATTAACCCAAAAGATGACATTGAAACAATTGAAACCGAACTACAACTTGCCGACATTGCGACAGTCGAAAAACGCCAATACAATTTAGACCGCGATATAAAAAGTGGATCAAAGGACGCTAAACTAGAAAAAGAAGCGCTAGATAAAATTATCAAAAAACTTTGCGATGGGAAAAACGCCCGCGAAGCGGACTTATCAGAGGATGAAATACGGCTAATTAAATCAATGGCGTTAATGACAATGAAACCAGTTTTGTACGTTGCCAACTGTTCAGAGGATCAATTAATTAACAATGGAACAATTGAACAGTTGAACAATGAAGTAATTAGTTTAATTCCAATATCAGCAAAGATAGAGTCAGAGCTAAATGATTTAAATGATGCGGAAAAAAAGGAATACCTCGAAGCTCTTGGCATTGCCGATACTGGCATCAACCGCTTGATAAAAGAAGCCTACAAAGCACTAAATTTAATAACATATTTTACTTCCGGTGAACCGGAAACCAGAGCTTGGACCGTTCGCAATGGTGCCAAGGCACCCGAGGCAGCCAGTGTGATTCATACTGATTTCGAACGTGGATTTATTGCCGCCGAAGTTGTTGCTTGGCAGGATCTCTACGCCCAAGGTGGTTGGACCGGTGCCCGTTCTCACGGTATGGTCCGAACCGAAGGTAAAAATTATATTTTTAAAGACGGTGACGTCACACTGTTTCGATTTAATGTATAGCCGATTTTTGGAGACCATGATTTATCATGTTAATAGCAAACTAAAGTTTGTACTCCGTTTTCTGGAGATCACGCTTCAGCGTGTTTTTTCGCAAACTAAAGTTTGAACTCAATAAAAAAAGCGTCCCGAAGTTTCGGGACGCGAAGTTGTTTGTCATTCCCGCGGAGGCGGGAATCTACTAAATTGTGACTTTCCCGCCAGCCAACTTGATCAGCCAAGGCAGGAAACGGTTGAGACGCACCACGACGTCGGTCAGATACATTGTTAAAGCAGCGGTGGTTTCTGAAAAAAATCTTGACCTTAATTGAAGTTGTTCGCTCCAACCAATGGAACCAACACCCTCCAAAACCAAGCGCCCACGACCACCGTCAACATTCATTGAGATAGTAACGCCCAAATCAGTTGTCTCGATGGTACATTTTAGTCCAGACTCCATCGCCTCGATCAGTTCCGACAGCATCTTCATGTTCGGCAACTTGGTACATGTCCAAACCGTTGGTGGCTGTTTGACCGCCCGGATCAAATCCGGATAATACTGACTCTGGCAAAAAGTGCCAACCGGGGAAAGTGGTTCCATTGAGATGTCCACAAAAACATGGCTGATTGACCCAACTTCTTGAATTCCCTTTTGGGTAAGGACGTGTTCCAGTGGCTTTCTACACACATCCATCAATCGGCAAATCGCCAGTGCTTCTTCGAGATTGATTTCACAACGCCCCTGACGACAAATATCATTTTTCATCAAAACTTCACCTGTTTCGTTTGATCTTTGCGATACTGCCAGCTTAGCAAAAATATTTTTAAAGTCAATAATTCAGCAAACTAAAGTCTGTTATCTAAAAACTTCTGGAGACCACGCTTCAGCGTGTTTTTTCGCAAACTAAAGTTTGTTCGCCATAAAAAAAGCGCCCAAACTACTGGGCGCGAGAGGATTTCATTTAGGCCGGCAATAATGTCAGCTGGCTAGCTGGCTTCAAACCGGTCATTACCGGCGGCACTGGGATTTTTTCCGCGACAATGTATACAATGTTGTCGTCGCGGTTGGTCGTCATCAGCGTCAACTTGCCAAGCAAGGTTGTCGATGCCCTGGCGACGCCATCAACCAAGAACTCTACAGTGTCAGCCAAATTCAGCGGCAGCTTCTTTAGCTCCACTGAGCCGAACTGGTGGTGAAAGAAAACCCTCAGACTCGGACTGATTCGGAGAAAAAATCCCGTCCGCTCCGGTTTGTATTGTCCGCAGACATAAATCGGGTAGACATAATGCTCGTCGTCGCCAACCGGATAGGTACCAATATTCGTTTCGTACTTGCCCTTTTCGGGAACCCAGGGCGACATCTGGAAACTCTCATGCTTCTTCGTCTTGCGCGGCGTATTTGATCGCCGTGGTTTGATTTTCGGCTTCATTTCCATCACCTCGCCAAGAATATAGCAGAAATGGATTAAAATTTCAATCCCATATTGGTTTTATTCGTTATTAGTCATTTGGTTATTAGTCATCCATTCATGGAGCGAATGCGCTTGACTTTTGTAAATGACTTTGATATTATCAAAACACAATTTAATTATTACTTCCCGCGCTTGCGGGGCTGGCGCTCGATCTAATTGGGCAATTAAACCAGTACCATAAGGAGAAAATGAGAGAGTACGAACTTACTTATTTAGTTTCTGATGATGTTGCAGAAGCTGATTTGAAAAAAATTACCGACAAAGTTGCTGGTTTTATTGTTGCCGGCGGTGGGAAAGTCAGCAAAGAGGAATCTTGGGGCCGACGCAAGCTCGCCTATCCAATTTTGAAGCTAAATTTTGCGACCTATATTACTATTTGGTTTGAAATGGAAGCAACAAAACTGGCCGAACTCGATCATGAACTCCGGGTTTTTCCACAAGTTATCCGTCACCTAACAACCTTAAAAGTTGAGCGAGCTGAAGTTCTAAAAGTTACCAAGGAAGATATCGTTGATGCCGCTGCTGTTGAGGAAGTCATTGGTGAAAAAAGCTTTGAGGTTGTCGAGGGCGAAACCGAAGCATCCAAAAATTTGATGGCAGTCAGAGAGATAGAGGAAAAATCCGAAATCCGAAATCCGAATGTCGAAACAAAAGAAGAAAAACCAGAAACTGAAGAAATTAAATCGAAGCCCGAAAAGAAAATCACCAAGGCTAAAAAAATCGAGAAACCGGTTGAATCCAAAGAAGACTCAACTGCACGGACAAAAGACACTCAGATTGACACGGATAAGTCCAAGGCGGAAGATGAAAGTGAAAGAATGAAAAAGCTCGACGAAAAGTTAGATGAACTTTTAGGCGATGATCTTTAAAGCATTAAAGTCAAAGGAGTAAGATGTTTTCACTCAACAGGGCAATGGTTATCGGCAATGCAACTAAAGACCCGGAAATGCGCTATACACCCAACGGTCAAGCCGTCACTTCATTTTCGGTCGCCACCAACAGACGCTGGACCAATAAAGAATCGGGTGAGATGCAAGAGCAAGTCGAGTTTCATGAAGTTGTCCTCTGGGGCAAAATGGCTGAAACTGCCAGTCAATATCTGAAAAAAGGTGCGCCGGTTTATGTTGAAGGCCGCCTGCAAACTCGGTCATGGGAAGGCCAGGACGGAGCCAAGAGACAGAAAACTGAAATCGTTGCCGAAAACTTTATTCTTCTTGGCAGTCGCGGTGGTGGATCGAAACCAGCAACGTCTGATGACATGCCGGCCGACAGTCAGGAAAATCCGGTTGAAGAAATTGCCAAAACTGAAAAAAAATCAGATGAAAATGATGTAAAACCTGAGACAGAGGAGATAGACATCGATGAGATACCGTTTTAACAAATAAATGTAGTGTCTAGCCACAGATTTTTATCACAAATTTTCACAAATTGAATCCATTGGTGTTGATCTGTGGTATAGATTTGTGGCTATACACATCATTATAATAAGGATTTACATGAACGAAGGATTCCACAACAAGAAAAAATGCTATTTCTGCAAAACTAAAATTGCTGAAATTGACTACAAAGATGTCTCGACCTTGTCGCGTTATATTAATCGTTGGTCAAAAATCGATCCGGCTTCCCGCACCGGCGTTTGCGCCAAACATCAACGACAGCTTGGATCTGCGATCAAACGAGCAAGACAAATTGCGTTACTACCATACGTCAGCAGATAAATTGAAGAAACCACACAGATAGTTACACAGAATTGGACACGGAATTGATTTTTCTGAGTTTCGTCTGTGTTAATATCTGTGTAGTTTCTACATTATTATGTATTCAATCACCGACCTAAAAGTTGGCACTAAGGTTATTATTGAAGGCGACCCGTACGTCGTGACTTTTTCTCAGCACTCAAAACAGGGTCGCTCCGGCGCCGTGATGCGAACAAAACTGAAGAATTTAATCACTGCTGGCACAATCGATAAAACCTTCCAGGGTTCTGACAAAATCGAGCCGGCTGAACTGTCGCATAAATCAGCCCAATTTTTGTACTCTGACGATGAAAATGCTTTTTTTATGGATAATACAAACTTCGAGCAATTTGAATTGCCGGTAGCACAACTGGCCGATCAAATTGGATATTTGGCCGAAAACTCGGCAATAGAAATTCTTTATTTTCAGGACCCCTCGACTCCGCTCGGGGCAGGTAAACCAATCAGCCTTGAACTGCCAATCAAAATGACCTTCGAAGTCACCGATGCGCCTCCGGGGATAAAAGGAAACAGCGCCGGAACCGTAACAAAAATGGCAACAATCTCGACTGGCGGCCAAGTTGCTGTTCCCCTTTTCATTAAAGCCGGCGACAAAATTGTTATTGATACCAGAACGAACTCATATATTGAACGGGCAAATTAAATTGTAGAAACCACCCAGACCTCAACACAGACATGGCACAGAAAATACAATTCTGTGTTTCTTCTGTGTAACTTTCTGTGTAGTTTCTTCCTTTTATAAATGGTATAATTTAGCCATGTTAATTGAAAAATCCAATCTAGTTGGATTACCAATTTTTGAGCTAGAAAATCAGTTGCGGGTTGCCGAACTTGTGGACTTTTTTATTGATGACGATGAGACCAAAGTCGAAGCTGTGATTGCCAAAACTGACGGTCTAATCCATCATCAAAAATATATTTCAGCCAAAGAGGTTATTGATATTTCCAAGGCTGCACTCATAATTCAAGACGTGGAAAGTTTGGTTGAACCAAAAGAAATGATAAGGCTGCACAAAAAATCTAAAAAACGAGCAAAAATTGTTGGCGAAAAAGTTTACACTAAAAAAGGTGAATTTTTAGGTACGGTTTTTGACTATGTGATTGAAAATTCCTCGCTTTCTATCACACGAATCTATCTGAAAAAACTTTTCGACCAGCGAATCATCCACTCATCGGCAATCGTTAAAATCGAACAGCATAAAATAATCGTCAAAGACAATTTTGAAATGGTTAAACCGGAACCGATTCCAACTGGTGCTCACGCCGAATTGGCATAAAAAACATTGCTTTATTGTTAAATTGTTCTATTGCTAACAAAAAAATCCCCGCAGATTTCTCTTTGGAGATTTTTTAATTTCTTCATCAAAGCAAAAAATGCTTGAATCAGCTGAAAATTTCTGCTATGGTTTTGCCACCAAGGGGAATGCCCCGAGGAAATCTTTAGGAGGTGGAGGGAATGCCCTCGCCAAATGCTACGACGTATCAGCCAGTGTCGCGTGCAGAGATGATTGGGTGGTTCGAAGAGTGGCCGCAAAGAATACGACATCTCTTTGACAAGATCAAACTAGACCAGCTGTTTGACGTTGAATGTCTTGGCTCCTGCAAGAAGTTCAAATACAACCACCCAAATAGATGGTTTGGGATTTCAATCGCCGAGGCAATGGAGTTTGACCCGCAATGGGAATTTTCACTTTTCGTCAACGGAAACGAGATGCCGAACCCGAAAGAGTTCCAATTTTTCGGCATTTTCCAACCAGAATTTGGTTGGTTTCAAGAAGGTAATCCGCCTGATAATCGGCTGATGATTGGTCTGACATCCAAGAAAAAATGGATTAAGATCGAAATAAAAAGCCTAAATTGCGGCGGAATCCAGTTACCGAAAGAAATCCGGATTGATGATGTCGAAGTCCAAGATTTTGTTCAAAACTACGAGGACAGTTCGGCACTAGCAAGTGATTTCATCGCCCGGATGGGAAACCTGGTCGAAGAACGCCAGCAGTATCTGGTTGAGATGGAGAATATTCGGCAAGGTTTTATTGCTGACACCACCATTTTCCATCGACGGATGGAAGGTGTTAATGGTGCTGAATCACAACACCAGATTTCCGCTGGTCGGTTTGCCCCTGACCGCCGGGTTGGCGTGATAAAACGGATGCCTAATGGCAAACTCTGGGTTCTGGCTTGGATGAAACCAAACGAAAAACTCTGCGACCACTGCGCCAGAATTTACAACGATGTAACCTGCCCATACTGCAAATAGATGTCCGTGACCCGAAGGTGAAACTTCGGGTCATTTTTATCACAAAAAATCCCCTCAGATTTCTCCAAAGGGATTTTTTTTATCTGTGCCCAATCTGTGTCAAAGATCTGTGGACTTACATTCCCATCATGCTCGGGTCCATGCCACCCGGCATTGCCGGCTCTTTCTTCTCCGGTTTTTCGGCAACTGCCGCTTCCATGGTCAAAAACATGGCAGCAACCGATGCAGCGTTTTGCAAGGCTGATCTGGTAACTTTTGCCGGATCAATAATGCCAAATTTCATCATGTCACCATATTCGTCTGTCGCGGCGTTGTAGCCTTCGCCAGGTTCCATGTTGCGGACCTTTTCAATTACCACCCCGCCGTCAACACCGGCGTTCTGAGCAATCATTCGCATTGGCTCTTCCAGCGAGCGTTTAACGATTTCAGCACCAAGTGCTTCGTCGCCTTCAAGGCTTAGTTCGAGGAGTGCAGGAATGACGTCAATTAAAGCCGCTCCACCACCAGGGACAATTCCCTCTTCAATCGCCGCTTTAGTTGCTGCAACTGCGTCTTCGATTCTGTGTTTTCTTTCTTTTAGTTCAACTTCTGTCGCCGCGCCGACCTTGATAACGCCAACGCCACCAGCAAGCTTAGCCATTCGCTCAACCAATTTTTCTTTATCATATTCGGACTTTGTTGCTTCGATTTGGTTTTTAATTGACTGCACCCTGGCTTTGATTTTTACAGCTTCACCCTTTCCATCAACAATTACCGTCTTGTCTTTATCAGCTACCAATTTTCTGGCACTTCCCAACATTTCAGTAGTTTTTTCATCAATTTTGCCGCCGGTTTTATCGGAAATGACTTGACCTCCGGTCAAAACTGCAATATCTTCCAGCATTTCGGCTCGTCGGTCGCCAAAACCCGGAGCTTTGACTGCCAAAACATTGAAAGATCCGCGAAGCTTATTCAATACTAAAGTTGTCAGCGCTTCGCCATCGACATCTTCAGCTATGATAACCAATTCTTTGGTTCCGGCTTGCGCAAGAGTTTCTAGTAACGGCAAAATATCCTGGATAGAAGAGATTTTTTTGTCAGTCAAAAGAATTTTTGGGTTTTCATAAACTGCTTCCATTCTTGCAGTATCGGTGACCATATAAGGCGAAATGTAGCCGGAGTCAAATTGCATCCCCTCAACAACTTCTTTTTCCAAACCAAAAGTGTTTGATTCGTCGACGGAAATGACGCCATTTTTGCCAACCTCGTCCATAATCTCAGCGATTAGGTTTCCGACCTCTTCGTCGGCGGCAGAAATTGATGCAACTTGGGCAATTTCGGATTTTCCAGCAACCTCTTTTGAGTTCTTTTTGATAGCAGCAACAGCTACCTCAGTTGCTTTCTCTATCCCATGACGAATTGCCATTGGATTAGCACCGGCTGCAACATTTTTCAGTCCGGAGTTAATCATTGCTTGGGCTAAAATTGTCGCTGTGGTTGTTCCGTCCCCTGCTACATCGTTAGTTTTTTGTGCAACTTCTTTAATCAACTGAGCGCCCATATCTTCGAATTTATCTTCTAAATCAATTTCCTTGGCGATTGTCACGCCGTCATTTGTAATTGTCGGCGCACCATAGCCTTTGTCGAGTACAACATTGCGGCCTTTCGGTCCAACAGTAACTTTAACCGTATCGGCCAATTTATTAACTCCAATTTGCAAACTTTTTCTTGCATCTTCCGAGAATTTAATTAGTTTTGCCATATTTTCTCCTTTTAGTCGAAAATTAATATTGTAGATACCACACAGACTCCGACACAGACATGACGCAGAAAATACAATTCTGTGCTACTTCTGTGTAACTATCTGTGTAGTTTCTCCCTTATAAAACCCCTAAAATTTCATCTTCTTTAACAACCTTGTAATCTTTTTTGTCGATTTTCACTTCCTCACCGGAATATTTTCCATATAAAACTTTGTCGCCAACTTTAACTGAAAATTTATACTCCTTGCCTTCAACCAAACCCGATCCAATGGCGATAACTTTGCCTTCGCTTCGTTCTTCTTTGGCGCTGTCAGGTAAAATGATGCCTGATTTTGTAACTTCCTCCGCTTCCAACGGTTCAATCAGAACTTTGTTCCCAAGTGGCTTCAACATAATTTTTCTCCAAAAAATTATTAATAATGATATTCTTACACGGATTATTTACACGGATGGGCACGGATTACGATTGGTCTATTCGTTATTAGTCATTAGGATATTCGTCATCCATTCTTGGACAAAAAAAGGAGTTTCCTCCTCATTTCTAATTTGATTGTATCGCAACTTCCCAAAAAAAACAAGGTGATCAAGTTGATCACCTTTCAGCCTAGCGGGCACTTATGGTACGACTGTGGTTATCGGTTTGCTACCGGACCCAATCAAGTCTTGGTTGAATCGATCAATCGCATCGGCAAAAGTCTCGTATCCAGAAATTGCTGATCGGAGAACCTCAGCATCGAGAACCAACTCCGCCAGCATATCCAGATCTTTGATCATGTCGAAACCGTATCCGACGTCCGATGCAGTTCTGTTGGTGTATCCTTTCGACTCACCATAAAAGCTGGAAAAACGAATCACTTGGGGAGCACCGCAACTGGACCCATTGGCTACAGCCACAACCAGTTCCTCGAAGAACACCGTTTGGCCGGCGACCAGGATATGCGGTTTAAAGTTGATGATCGGGTCAACGATCAACCCACGCTTTTCACGAACAAGCCGGCGGACCACTCGCGAATACTGCTGTTCCGTACTTTCCGCATTAGCGAGGACGAAGGAGTCGGTGTTATCGCTCATGTACTTCTGAACAATCTCGCCAGCTTGACTGAAAGAAAACGCCTTGATTTTCAGCACCAGACTGTCATCAGCTGAAACCAAGACCTCTTCCTCAACATCGCTACACTCCTTGTACTGAAAAACATCAGCCATCCGCGTGAACGGTTCCGGCAGGTTTACTTCGTAGATGTCACCGATCAGCAAAGCGACTCGACACTCCGGCATTGTAATCACTTCCCTTTTTCTAGCTTCTGCAAAAATATCAGCAAAACCAATTTTTGTCAATCAAAAAACCGCCACTTCACTTTGTTCAGTGCAAGCTGGCGGAAAAGTTGGCGGCTCGGAAGGGGGAACCGTGCCGCCATATCTAACTTACTAAACTGAGCTCAAAAAGTCAAGCGAAGCCGCAGGCGAGCGCAGTCCCGCATCGAACTTGTTCTGGTGCGGGACAAGCTAAAAAATAGCCACTTAATCCTATTTTTTTGGATGCGATCGCAGTTCATTTGGCAGAACGATTATTGTCTTTTTGTTCGCTTTATGCTGCTCTGAATTGGTAATTTTTTTCATTTGCCAGTTAGACATTACTCGCTCTAGCTTGCCACCAATACGACCTGATAATATCCACTCCCAGGGTCGACGGAGAATAGAAAAAGTTAGCAGTCGGTCAAGCGGAAAAACCTTTTTTAATTTACTAACTTTCTCCTTATCGACGATCTCAATGTTGTGGTTATAAAGCCAAAAATTCTGACGATAGATTTTTTCTAATTCGCCACCTCTATCCCAAATGCGAATAAGATGTCGGTGGTGTCTTGCACAATTGGCAGTGCGCGGTTTGATATCTAAGTTATCGGATGATAAATAGTAGTTAAGACAGAATTTCCCAGCCGGATTTTTATCCAGTGGTTTTCTCCGCCAACCAGTCAAGGCTGTCCAGAACGTCGCAAAAAATCTGGCAGTGTACAGGCGCTTCGGTGAGGTAATAATTAACAGATCAATATCCGAGGCTAGTGAATCATCCCCCCTTGTCATTGACCCAGTTAGTATGACCGCTTTGACAAAAGGGGCCAGCTGCAAGAGATAGCCCAAACCAGTTAGTCTTTTTAGCCTTTTTTCAAAAAAATTCAATTTGGCAAACATTAACTCACAAGTTAGCAGAAAAAAAATTGAAAAGCTATCAAGGATATATTATTGTGGAAATAATAATAGAATAGTTTGAATAAAAAAAACTCCTGACTTTTTCGCGCCTAACTGGGAGTTTTTGCGTTTTAATAGTTGCTTAAGCATCTTAAGTAACCTAAGTAACTTAGGAGGAAAATGAAATTCATCTTCGTTACTGGTGGTGTTCTTTCTGGTTTGGGCAAAGGAATTATTGCCGCATCTGTTGGCAATATTTTAAAGCGTCACGGCAAAAAAGTTTTTATTATGAAATTCGACCAGTATTATAATGTCGATGCCGGAACGATCAATCCAACTGAACACGGCGAATGTTTTGTAACTGATGATGGAGCCGAAACCGATCTCGATTTGGGCCATTATGAACGGTTTATCGATCAAAGTTTAAGCCGCCAAAGTTCGGTCATGTCAGGGCAAATTTATCAGGCAATTTTGGAAAATGAACGCCGCGGCGATTATTTGGGCAAAACGATTCAAATGATTCCGCACGTTACCGATGAAGTGAAAAAGCGAATGCTAGAAGCAGCCAAGAAATCAAAGGCGGACATTGTCATTGTTGAAATTGGCGGCACAATTGGTGATTACGAAGGTGCTCATTTTCTTGAAGGAATCCGCCAAATGCGTCGTGATTTCGGGGCCGAAAATACACTCTACTTACATGTTGGATTTTTTCCTTGGATGGAAACTACGCAGGAATTAAAGACTAAACCAATGCAAAACTCAATCCGTGACCTTGCAACTTATGGCATAACACCTGATATCGTGTTTTGTCGCGCCGACCACCCAATTGATAGAAAACAATTAGAAAAAATATCGGTTTTCTGCGGTATAGACGAGGACGCGGTAATTCCGGTGGAAACCTTGGCCTGTGTTTACGAAGTCCCGATGCTGCTGGAGAAATTTCACCTTGGAGCCGTAGTTTCCAGGAAGCTGAATCTGAAATTGGAAAAATCCGACGACGAGTGGCAAAAATTAGTCGATAAAATTGAAGCTGATAAGCCGAAAATTAAAATTGCTATCGTTGGTAAATATATGGATATGCGCGACACCTACATCTCCGTTACCGAAGCCTTAAAGTCAGCTTGCTGGTGGAATGATCTGGATTTGGAACTCGGCTGGATTGATTCGGAGAAGATTGAAAAACAGGGTGCTGAAAAACTACTCAAAGATTATACCGGAATTGTTGTCCCCGGTGGCTTTGGCAACCGTGGAATCGAAGGCAAAATTGCCACAGCAAAATATGCCAGAGAAAATAATATTCCCTACTTGGGGCTTTGCTTGGGAATGCAAATCGCTACAATTGAGTTCTGTCGCCATGTTTTAGGCACAGCTGATTGCAACTCCGAGGAATTCAATCCGAAAACCAAAAATCCGGTAATTCATTTGATGAACTCACAAACAAAAATCAAAGAAAAAGGCGGAACAATGCGCCTTGGAGTTTATAAATGCAAATTAACCCCAGGCACAATTGCCGCAAAAGCCTATGGCCAGTCGATGATTTCTGAACGCCATCGCCATCGCTTTGAATTTAATAATAAATATAGAACCAGGTTGGAAAAAGCCGGATTAATTGTTGCCGGCATCAACCCGGAACAAAATTTGGTTGAGATAATTGAGATCAAAAATCACCCATTCTTTGTCGCGTCACAATTTCACCCGGAATTTAAGTCGCGGCCAAATCGCCCTCATCCACTATTTCGCGAATTTATCAAAACCGCAAAAAGTATTGACAAATAAATTATAAGTCTGGTATACATTATATACACACTACCGAGACAGGTCTTGCTGTGTCCGATTGTTGCTTTCAGACGTCGGATTACTAGCCAGAGGAAAAACAAGTGTGGGCTTCACAAAATGGCACGAAAGTGTCTAACGGCGGCTTAGCCGCATATACAACCACCTGTCTCGACCGTGTCACGGTGTAGAGTGCGCCACAATGTCGCTCAGAGAGCTGAGCTAAAAGGATGCATTTCTACACCAAGCCATACTGCGCGGTTTCATCTCCATCATACCCCCGCGCACATCCTCCGCAGCACGCATTAGCGTCGTAATCATCACCCGTAGTGCCGGCTCACCCTGAGCCGGTCATTTTTATTTAAAAAATAAATTTGACCCATTGGACAAATTGGTCCAATTCGACCAATACTATTAGGCTGGTGGTGGTGTATCAACAGCCGGAGCGGGCGTTTCAGGCGGCGGGGCTGGTGTCTCCGCTGGGCCGACTTGCCACATTTCCGGCAAGGCCACATATTTCGACAAAAAGTCAGTTTCCTGCAAAATCTGGCCATCTCTGGTAACTTTATAATGAAATTTAGCCGAAGCACCCTGGTGTGCGTGTGAAACCAAATTTCTAGTCCCTACTGGCAATGCCGGGTCAACTGTTTCAACTGGTGCTGGTGGCTCAACATAGTCATAACCTACCGCCTGCCCGATATTGATCGCCCGGCTATCCTTGGTGCCATAAAATTCAAAGGTGATTTTTGTTCCAACAATCTTTGATTGAATAAAAATATAGTTCGAATAATTATTTACAAATTTAAAATCCGGCGCCGGGTCAAAAATAGTCGCATCCATGCCAATTGGCGGCTCATAATATGACACTCGATAGGAGTGATTTTGACGGGCAGTAATTTTCATCCCAGCATTAAGCGCAGTTCTAAACAAAGTTGTGGAAACTTGGCAAAGTCCTCCGCCATAATCCGGAACAGTTTTATTATTTTTAATAACTAGTTCCGGCAAATAACCTGTTGAAGCATTAATTTTACCGAGTTTCCCCAAAGTGGAAAATTCATCGCCAGGTCTAATCAAAGCGCCACTTATTGCCGCTGCGCCAACATTGATGTTGTGTACTCTATTAGTCGGAGATTTAACAAAATTCGTCGTTCCAGAAGCCACCAATTCCGTTAGACCATATGACGCCAGCTTGGCTGAATCAATTTCCGGTGCGACTTTTTTAACTTTCAACACCACAGCAAGTGTGTTTACAGTTGAATCCGGAGCAATTCGTGCCATTAAGGCGTTTTCAATATCAATTTTCGCTTGGTCTTGGTCCAGCTGAGAGCCATATTGGGAATCAGCAGACACCACAACCTTGCCGTCCTGGGCAGCTAAAACTGCATTTCCGGCTGGCTTATCAATTTGCCCGGCAATTCCGCTAACCTGCTTGGTATTTTTATCCGAGATGATGTAAATTTCCATCTCCTTCTTTTTCGGCCGCGAACCAATAAGTCCGGCAATCGTATCAACATCAAGACTGAATTTCTGACCGTCATTGGCCAGAGTTAATGGTCCGGCGGCGAGAATTTTATTGGCGTTGGCTAAACCGATTTGCGCGTTTGCCTCTGTTATCTGTGGCACAAATGTATCCGATTTAAATGATATTTCTTTAATTTCGATATTCGATATTCGGATTTCGACATTGCGGATTATATCTTCCTGATTAATCCGTCGTCCTTCTTGCTTCTCTGAAGTTAACTCAAAAACGCCATTGCCATCATATTTCAAAGCAAAATCTTTTTCTGGGACATCAACTTCGGCGGCAATATCTGCGATTTTCTTATCAAGCGCATCTTGATTGATAACAAAACTGGCATCAACATGATATTTGATAAACAAAGTTTTTAATTGCTGATAAAAACTAACTGCGATATTGTGGTTACGCCCAACTGCATAAACGTCATTGGCAGTTTTATCGGCGTCATATGACAAACCCAAATCAGCTGACGATATTTTGTACTCTTTAGCATCTCCAGCTTCCGGCTGATATTTCAGTGCAATATCAGATTTTAGAAATTGATCGCTAGTGGGTTTCAACAGCGGCGTAATGTCGGCTTTGCTTTTTCCGCCAAGATTAATGTCGCCAACATAAACATTGCGATAAGACGTTTTGCCGTAAGCGACTGAATATATGCCCAAAGCGATTAAAAACAGAACTAAAAACGAGCCGATACCAATTATCGGCCATTTTATCCGTTTCCACAACTGAATCCGCTCCCGAAGAATTCTCAACTTTTCCTTTGTCTGTTTGATCTTGTTTGATTCCGACTTCGGATTTGTTTCGGATTTCGGATTTCGAGCTTCAGACTTTTCTTCTTTACTTTTCTTTTTAGCCACAGCTTTATAATACTTACCACTCAACTATTTTGCAATATGCGATTTAACAAAACTATAGCGGCTTCATTATTCAGCTTCGTTCCCGAATCAATGAGGTTTGTGAACTCCTCCGCCAATTTTGATTTATTTTCCGACTTGGATTCGTTTTGCATAGAGCATTTTGATAATAAAATAGGTTGCGACCAAAAAAATTGTTCCACCAGCAATTATTCCGCGGATTATTAAGCTGTACTGCGTTTCAATAAAAGTTGATGAAAATACTGCAATAATTGCCATAATTAACACCTCACAGCTGACCGACTGGCTAACCAGCAGATCAATCAAAATAGCTCCGGCAATGACGCCAGCGAGAAAAATTGGCCCTAGAGTTACGCCGGCAATAACAACTCCAATAATAGCAACAGCAATTTTCAATATTTTGTCGACAAAAAGTTCAGAACTTAAAATGTATGATGCCGCACCACCGAAAAGCAAACCAGAGATTAATTTCGGATCAGTAGCCAAAAACTTCAAACTGCTAAGACCGGCAAAATAATAAATCAAAATAGTAACGGCCAAAATCCCAAATAAAGTTATAAAGTAGCCCGAAGTTCTAATTTTACTCGAATCCAAAGTCTTGATATTTTCCACTGCGGTCTGTGGTATTTCAGCTGCAACTGCAATCGCTTCGGCGTTTTTAATTGAATAGGAGAATAGATTAGCCAGCATCAGTAGTGGCCAAAGCGACAAGAATCCAAGTGCTGCCAAAGTTATTCCATAATTTCCAACCAGATAATTTGCAATCAAAACAGTCAATGCCACTGCAATTGTCGGCAGAATTTTCGAAAATTGACGGGTGTAAATGATTATCAAACCAAGGACTAAACCGAGGACTAAAGTTGCCGCTAATTTTATAATCAATTTTGCGCCAGATACTTCAAGAATATATCTCGGCCCGAAATAAGCAGCAGCTAAGGTCAAAATTGAAACGAAAATTACCGCCCGATTCATCGCCGAGGAAACATTTAATTTTGTTGAATTAACTCCCGACAACAACTTGCTTACCAGTGAAATGAGTAAAATGAAGCTGACAAACATTAGTGGCAAAAGTTCTACATTTTTGTAACTGGAAATTCCTGATTTTGTGAGAACGATTACTGCAGCCAGTATCCCAACAAATGCACCTAAATAGTTTTGTCTCCCGCCCCTCCAAGTAAAAATTGAAACAACAACTGCGCTTAGGGCCAGAGAGATTAAGCAAATCGAATCCTTTAAAATGAAGTTGATAATTGCAAAAATCAAAAGGCCGCTGCCAGCCATTAAATACGTCGCGACTGCGGCTAAAATATAATTTAATTTGTAAGCAAAAACGGCATCTGTTTTAGCTGCTTCAGCCGATCGAACTGAAACTTTAGCCGACACAGTCATTAGATAATGATCGATTAATGCGAATATAACTGCTCCAGCCAGAAAACTGACCGCTGCCTGCCAACCAAAAGCGTAGATAATGCCAGTGAATAGAACTACGGCAACTAAGGCAAAATCTTTAATGTTTTTTATCGCCTTTTTCTTTTGTTCATCAGCAATAATTTTCGAGATATCGAACAATTTTTTCGAACCAGCAGACTTTAAAGAAATTCCAGAAGCCAAGAATAATGAGTAAACGATTGTAAAAATAGAGACCCCAAAAGTCGAGAACATAATAATATTTTGCATATTTCCTTTCGATGCTCAATTGTTTTTAACAATAAAACAATAGAACAATTTAATAATGATTTCTGTTCTCAACCTAGCAGAAATTTTTTTCCACCACAATCTTGACATATTATATCAGATGTGCTAATATTTGGTGTTGCAGAATAGTTTACGAAAAGAGGTATTCCTGTGCACTGGTATCAGTGGTACGGAGTAATTGCGTTTGTGGCGATGATAGTTGGGGCGTACTGCTGGGCGATTGGCAAGAGATTGATAGCAGTCCTTGTCTTCCTCGTCAGTTGCGCCACGGCATTTTGGGCGCCGGTGCCGAACTGCGGGCTTGGTACCGGACTGAGTATGGCCGGCGTCATGGCGCTCATTTGTATTTTGGCCGCCATGTTTGCCGGCCTTTTCCGCTACGACGGCGGAACTTACGAATGCACCGGCTGCGGCAAGATACTTGACTTGTCGGAAGTCATCGTAGCCTACAAAGTCCGCGGCTGCGACAAATGCGGGAATACCGTCCGCCAAATCTCAAACCTCCCGAAGGCTTATTGGGAGGCAGACAGTAGATGAATAAAAACATCACGGTCCGCCCCACTCCGGGGCAGGCCGTTTTTTTATTTGACTATGATAGACATTAAGAGTATAAATTACTTACGATGAAATCAAACTCGGGAGGTAGAAATGGCTCAGCAACCGTGCCCGCCGTTTTATGTCGTAAGGGTAGTTGGTAACGAAACCAAAAGACTGCAGTTTCGCGTAGGCCAAACCTGGAGCAACAAGCCGGCAGGTGGCAAGGAGACCTTGGAGATCGCTTATGACTTCCTCGACCTGGTCTCATGTTCCGAAGTGGATGGGGCATATGTCGCAGACCGCTCCGGACGGGAAGTGGACAGAACCGGGCAATTCGCCTGACAATCTCCCGGCAACACATGTCTCGCGCCCAGCGCCAATTGGTGCCGGGCGCTTTTTTATCTTCTATTAAAAATGGTCTAATGAGACCAATAAGACAAATTAGACTAATTTGATTTTAGAACCTCTTCAATAATTTTTAATGTTTTTTTTGCATTCTCGTTCCATGAATATAATTTTACTCTCTCCAAACCCCTCTTTCGAAGGTCGAGGCGTAGCCGTTGATTCATCACCACCTCTTCAATCTTCATCATCATATCATCAACATTTTCAGGGTCAAAATAACTGGCAGCGTCACCAAGTACTTCTGGCGTAGCAGAGATATTTGAAGCCACAACCGGTGCTCCGCAAGCCATTGCTTCCAATGGCGGCAAACCAAATCCTTCGTTTAGGGATGACTGGGTATAAGCAATAGCCCCTGCATACGCAGCTGATAATAACTCTTCCGGCACGAAGCCAGCGACAAAAACCGGGTCAGAGCTCATGGTTTTATCAATTTCATGGCCATTAATATTTTCTATTTCAGTCACAATTTCCGGTTCATCTTTATCAACTTTGCCAGCCAGAACCAGCTGAATTGAGCCAACGTCAGACCTAACTTTTTTAAAAGCTTGCAGCAAACGCATTAGGTTTTTATGTTTCTTCCACATCCCAGTGTAGAGCAAATATTCACTTTCAAGCTCATAGTGTTTTTTAAATTTATTGCCCAGTTTAACTCTGTCCGCCTGATCCATTTTTGAAATTCGAACATAGTTCTGGTCAATACCACAATAAATGACCTCGATCTTTCTTTTATCAACTTTATAATAATCAACCAATTCATCTCCGGTTTTTTTAGAGACTGAAATAATTTTTTTCGAATCACGCACCGCCGATTTCATCGCCATTTTAAATGGAATAACTCTAAGCGGATTCTGGTATCCGAAGTAACCAAAGGTCGTCATATCATGAATTGTTATGATATACGGTTTGCGATAATATATTGGGTGATTAAATTGTGTAAAATAAACCAAGTCATAGGGCTTCTTGTTCAACCAGACAAGGAGTTTTGTTTGCTCGGCCATTGAGTAATGAGCAATATCTTGAACCTCAACCTTGACTCGATCAGAATCCCAAAAACCGTGTTCTTTAACTTGTTTAATGCCAGCCGGCCGGATTAGCAGTGAATAGTGATTTTCGCTGTCGATATCCAATAAATGTTCAAGTATACCAAAAGTATAGCGACCAATGGAGTCACCGACACCGATAAATCTTCCGTCAACTAATATTTTACTCATTTTCCTCTTACATAATAAGTAGTGTCTAGCCACAAATTTATACCACAGATCAGCACAAATTAATACACAAAGCGCTTAATCTTGACACCTTTTGTAGTAAAACAAAATATTAATCCCAATTTAACTGCATTAACTTTTAGATAATTTATTACTTGTGCAATGTCCTTTGGATAAATTTCACTTCTGCATTTCATCTCGACAACAATTTTATCATCGACCAAAAAATCAACCTTATGACCTCCTATTCGTTTGCCATGTATGATCAATTGAGAATATTTCTCACGAATGTAGCCGACTTCCGATTCTTTTAAAAGTTCTGCAAACATATTTTGATAAATTCTTTCGCTATATCCCGCCCCGAGAAAGTTATAAGTCTCAAAAGCCAATCCAATTAATTTCTTTGACAACTCATTTAATGTATTATCTGTGTCAATTTGTGGCATAAATTTGTGGCTAGACACTACCGCTATTTTGGACTTCCAGATTTATTACAAAAGCAGTAATAATAAATACTGAAACCGCCATTGCCGGGTTGTCAGAAAAAATGTGAAGGAAAAAGGCATTAATTAGCAACGCAATTAGAGCAAAAAAAAGTGTTTTTGATTTTCTAAACATATTATTGAGCAATCCAGCAATAAATAAAATGTAAATAATCAGGCCGACGATTCCAAGCTCGAAACAAATCTGAAGATAATAGTTTTCTGAAATTATTCCGCCAAGTTTCAATGCAACCGGTCCGGCCGAACCAACACCAAAGCCGAAAAGAATTTTGAGCAGCCCGCCGTGAAAAAAGGTTTTAAAGCTCTCCGCCATTGCAGTTTGATGACCAATCATTGATCCGCCATGAGTAATAATATCTCGAGGAAGTTCGCCGTTTCGAAGTGCATAGGTGGCAGCTAAAGTCACGGCGATAACAATAAACAAAATCGCATATATTACCTTATCTCTCTGTCCGCGTCCGACATAGGCAAACATCGCAATTGCCGAGATAATTAAACCGATAAGCGCTGATCGCGAGTAAGTCAAGCCAATTGCCAAAGCGATAAGAATCAGTAAACAACTGTCAGTCATCATTAGAATGCTTTTTTTGCCAGCAAAATAGCGATGTAACAAATAAAAAAACGGAAAAATCAGATATGACGCCAATTGATTTGGACCGGCTAAAATTGCCGTTGCCTGGGTGGTACTTATCAGAGTGTTCTGGCCAAAACCAAAGCCAACCAAATTATAGTAAATATCCATATAGCCGCGAGGCAAAAAGAAATATTCAATAATTGCCATAACAGCCAAAAGTGAAGCGATAATTAAGTATATTTTGATTAATTTATGAGGATTTTTATCGTTAATAAATCTAGTAGTTAAATAGATAGCAAAGGGCAAAATCAGAAAACGCAAACCCTGCAAACCGCGCTGCAAATCATTATGATAAATTGCGATCATAACTAAAGCCAATAGCATAATTGCAGCAGCTAGAATATCTACCTTGATAAATTTGGGTAATTGCCGCTGGATTGCAAACTTAATCAGATATATGAGGATAAATAAAACGATAACCGGTTCATAAAAATGCGTTAACCAAAAAATTAACTGGTCAGACAGTCCAGTATAACTTTGAAGAATGTGCAATATAAGTTCATAAAGCGGTAAATAAATAATTGAAACATACAAAAATACTACGCCAATTTTTTGCAAAAGATTTTCAAATTTATTATTACTGACTATTTGTTCCATTTTTCACACCCAATATTACGGCCATGGCCAAAAGCAGCCAAAAAATTGCTGATAAATCATTTTTAAAATAAGTCGTGTCAACTAATCCGTGAATCAGGATAGCTACCATGGCAGCGAAAGTTGAAGCGATAATTAAAATATCGCCGCTGCGTCGTCCGAGTCGCCAAAAAAAACTGCCGAGAAGATAAAGAAATGTTAGAAATCCCAAAAGACCCAAATTAAGCCAAAAAGCTAAAAATAAATTATGCGGATGAAGAGCATATGATAAACCATAGGTCTGAAATCCGAGATTGCTAATTGAAATTTGCCCGACTGACTTTTGAAATTCACCCAAGCCGACACCAAAGATCGGGTGTAATTGGATTAACTCTGTTGAGTAGCGGTAAATATCTATTCTAACAGTATTGGAATAAGTTTCAGTGCCAATGGACGAAAAGATAAAAGCAAAAGCGACTGCAACAACAACCAAACCGACTGCCAAAGCAGTAACTTTTACTCCTGAGTTCACCAGATGTGCCCGATAGGTTTTAGCTAAAAGAACGGCAAAGAGTGAAATGATTCCAAAACCAAAGGCTAAAAGTCCGCCGAGAGAGTGAGAAGCGTACAAGGCGAAAAGTGGCAAAGTATAAAATGATAAAATCAAAATTTTATCCGTTGTACTTCGAAAATAGCCGATAATCGGCAAAGTAATAAACATCATTGGCACGACAAACATCGCCAAATAATTCGGCGACTCAAATGGCCCAAAAGCCCGAAATCGGTTGAGATAATCGGTAAATCCGGCGTCTCCGACTTGGTAAAAAAGTGTAGAGATGACTCCTAATTTTTGTAATATCGCCCAAAGAGAAACTAAAATCAAAGTTATAAAAAGTGGAATCGTGATTCTGCGAATATTTTTTTTATCAAACGAGTTAATAATACCTAAATATAAAAATGCTGGGATAAAAAACCAGCCTTTTAATATACCTAGTGCCAGCGTTTTATCAGCCGCGATCGTCGTGCCGATAATTGCCGCCAGCAGCAAAATATAGGCCGGCCAAAATCCGACGATAAATTTTTTATCGTCGTTCCCGCCCGCAAGGGGGAAACTCCGGCGGGAACTGACTAATCTTTCAATGATAAATACCAGCGCAGTAATAATGACAGCAATTTCAAAAAAATTCGTCGGGATTCCAAAAACTGAAAACCTAAAAATATATGCCGGAATCAGAAACAAACAAACATAGATCAAATATGTGACCATAACTATATTTTAGCACAAAATTACCAAGAACCAATTCGTCTCATTGGTCATCCATTCTTGTTGGCCGGGCCAGAGCCAGAAAGGCCCAGATTGGGATGATATAAAGTGCAGAGAACGATACCGCTTGAATAAATATCGCGACAAAGACAACCATTAAAATTAGACTTTCAATTTTTTTTACTTTGATATTTTGCCAGAAATATTTCAGATTTATAAATAGGAAAAACAAAAATAGCAATAACCCGATAATTCCCTCTTCAACCAATATCTCTAAATATAAATTGCCAACTGTTTGATAGTTACCGGCTAATAATTTATCAGAAAATTCCGGCAGTGCGCCAAAAGCGCCGGTACCAATCCCCCATGGCTGTTTCTTAAAATTGCTCCAAGCGATGGATGAATAGCTCAAACGAGCAACTGTTGACTCGCCAGCAACATCAGTAGCGCCGGCATGTTGCACAAATATTTGAAAGTCACGATGACTGGCAGATGAATAAATAATGAATACTGCTCCGATTATACCCAAAACTCCTATCCCGAGTGCAATCAAAAGCTGTTTAAGATATTTTTTGAACTTCAAACCAACAAAAATTACAAGGATTATTATTGCAAAAGCCAGCGAAAAATAGGCACCCCGCGACAAGGTCAGGACTTCGACCATCAGCAGTAGAAAAATATTAAGTGACAAAAACCAATTAATCTTTTCTGATTTTATAAATCTCTCCAGACTGAAAAAGATCGGCATAAAAAGGAAATTAGCAAAATAAAGCGGTTCCAAAAATGTTGCTTGCGGCCTGGGAAAACCAAACACAATTTTTGTATATCGCTCCCGTAAAAAAGTCAACGGCAAATTATGCAGATCTCCAAAATATTGCCAGAGCGCAAAAAAACAAAGAGCAAAACCCCAAAAAATGAGAATTGTTTTGGCAATTTCTATATTTTGAGGAGTCAAAAAACGCCGAAGAGCGATAAAACCTAAAAAAGTGGCTGAAAAGATCGTGGCGATAATTAATGATCGCAGCTGATCAATTGACCAGAAAACTGAAAGATATGATAAGGCTGAAAATGCCAATAAAATCTTATCTTCTGTTGCCAACGTCGGTCCAAGACGCAAAACAAAATAGACCAAAACGATAAGCATCAAAATTAAAAAAGAGATTTTGGCTGTCAGACCAAATATTTCGAAAGTTAAGAGTCGCTCGAATGGCAGAAAAAGAAAAAAGAGGGTGACCAAAACAGTAATGATTTTTTTTATTGTTAGATTTTTTACCATAAATTATTTTTATAATACCTGCTAAACGACCAAAATGTAAAGTGTGGAGCTTGAAAAATCAACAGAAAATTGCCATAATAAGGAAAGTTCACTGGTAAATAATAGTTAACAAAAAACTAATGGAAAACGAACGAAATACTATTGCCGGAAATGTTGTGGTACAAATCATCGGCCGGATGATTGTTTTGATAATGTCCTTGGTTACCATCAAACTAATATCAAACTACGTCGGCACCGAAGGCACTGGTTACTACAATACAATTATTACCTACCTGTCGTTTTTCATTACCATCGCTGATTTTGGTCTTTTTTCGATTGGCGTTCGGGAAATCGCCAAATATCCGGAAAAGCGACGAGCATTACTAAATAATATTTTTACAATTAGATTAATTAGCGCTCTGGCGATAACAATTATCGCTGTTATCATTGCCCAACTAACAGGCTATCCGACAATTATCAAACAGGGTGTCTTGATCGCTTCCCTATTTCTGTTTCTTAATTTGGTCGGCAGTATTTTTGACATCATATTTCAGACTAGATTAGAGATGAAAAAAGTTACCATTGCTGAAATTGTCGCCAAGATTGTCTCACTTTCCGCCTTAACCGCAGTTGTAATTTTCAAACTTGATTTCAATTGGATAATTGCCACCATTTCGCTGGCAACAATCGTCACAATTCTAATTAAATATTTTTTGGCTACAACAGATGAAATTCCTCACTTCGGCTGGGATCCGAAGATTGCCGGCGATATCATTAAACTCTCACTGCCTTTTGGAATGATTTTTATTCTCAATAATTTTTATTTCAAAGTCGACACACTAATTCTCTTCTATTTTAAAGGCGCTTCTGATGTTGGAATCTACGCCGTCGCCTATCGGGTTTTGGAAACCACAATGTTCGCCGCCGCTTATTTGGCATATTCGCTAAAGCCGCTACTATCCGCAACAATAAACAATGATAAAGAGAAAGCCGGCAGAGCGACCTCGAGCGGCATAACTTTCATGATTTCCATGGCACTGGTTTTAGTCACAATTTGTCTGCCGTTTTCTCGAGAAATAATGATTTTTCTTTCAAATAGCACTTTTTTATCCGGTGCGCCGGTGATTATCGTCCTATCAATAGCCGCGATTTTTATTTATTTAAATACCATGCTAAGCGAAGTTCTAATCGCCAAGGATTCCCGAAAATATTTGTTGCTAATGGCGGTAATCGTTTTAACTTTCAATGTCGTCAGCAATATTATTTTAATTCCGCTTTACTCTTTTTACGCCGCTGGCGCTACAACGCTGGCATCAGAAATTCTCCTATTTTGCCTCGGTTACTTTAAAACTAAAAAAATTATTCCGATCAGAATTGACCTCCTCCGTATAGCCAAACTAATTTTCTCCGCCGCAATTTCAATCACGCTGGGAATCTTTCTTCGCCAAATCGGAGTCTATTTCATTTTGGCAATGATAGTTAGCACCTCGCTTTATCTACTGCTTGCCTACCAAATTGACGCCATGCCAAAAGAGCTGATTCGAGAATATTTATCATCAATCAAAAATAAATGGACAAACCAGAACTCTCAATAATCATCGTTGACTATAAAAGCCAGAAGTACTCACTCCCACTTGTTTTTGACTTGGAAAAACGTCTTGAGCATTTGAAATTTGAAATAATTCTTGTAGACAACGATCCAGGGAATAATAACGCATTAGTTTTCCAAAAGGAATTTGAAAGATTTAAAAATGTAAAAGTTATTAAGGCCAAAGAAAATAAAGGTTACGGCGCCGGCAATAATCTCGGTGCCAAAGAAGCCAAAGGAGAATATCTTCTACTATTGAACCCTGACATTGAAGTTTGCGATGATGCCATAGAAAAAATGCTCGACTTTTTAGCCAAACACTCTGAGGTTGGGGCAGTGACATCTTTGTTATATCATCCGGATAAAAAACTTCAGCGAAATTTTTTCGGTAATTTCCAGCATCTCGCCGGTATAACAATCAAACGCTGGTGGAATCTTCCTGTTGATTTGTCAAAGGATTTTTTCTATGTTGATATGGTTTCCGGTGCGGCTATGATGCTAAAAAGAGAGTTATTTGAAAAAATTAGCGGTTTCGACGAAAACTTTTTCATGTACATTGAAGACGATGATTTGTGCCGCCGAATTACGAAATTGGGCTACAAAAATGCTGTGCTGACGACGGCAAAAATCATTCACTTCGAGGGTCAGAGTTCGACTTCGTTCGAGAAAAAAAAGTTCTATTACAAAAGCCAGGATTACTACTGGCAAAAACATTACAGCAGTTTTCAAACTGCGTTGATGAAAATCATCCGCGCCCCCTATATTTTGTTGCAAAAAAATAAATAATCTGATAGAAATAATCAGTTGGTACTAAACCACTGAGGTGAGACAGGTGCAAATCACACTGAATTGGATGATGATCTGTAGTGGCCTAGTAGTAGCAGTGATAGGCTTTGTCTGCTTTATCAGCCAGCCAATCATTGGCGCGGGATTGATCTTCTCAGGCTGGGTGACGTTTTGTTGCGGCTGTGCCCGTCAACGAGAGGAAGGAGACGCTTCGAATGCTTGACAAATCAACCGCTCGTCCACTCGACAAGTCGGACTGGGGATACATACTCGCAGTCATCGCCATAGTCATGGGAATCGTCGCAATTGCTATCGCAGCCGTAGCCCTTTTCAACGGCGAAACGGTGTCAGGTGCATGTATTCTCGGTTCCGGGACTATTATACTCGGGTTAGGGGTGGCATATCTGCTCAAAAATGTTACCCGTCCCTGACAACCGATCCACAAGCGACAGGCAATTAGCCCGCCGCTTTTTTTAGAGATTCGATACTATTTAGGAATTAGGTTAATTAGATATTAGTCCCCACAGGGTCACTTTCAGCAGACTTCGACTTTGCTCAATCTTCTGGGCCAAAGTCGGTTGGGCCGCTCTTTGGTGTTCGGGCTAAATCACGAAAGCGCATTTGTTCGGCGTTGAAATATAAGTCGACATTGCCGATTGGACCATTTCGGTGTTTGCGGATGAGAATTTCCGTCACGCCTTTTTTGTCCGAGTTTTCATCATAATAATCGTCGCGGTAAATGAACATTACAACGTCTGCATCTTGTTCAATGGATCCAGATTCACGAAGGTCGGAAAGTTGCGGCCGTTTGTCCGGCCTGTGTTCAACGGCACGGGAAAGTTGCGATAGTGCCACCACCGGAATGTCCAGTTCGCGGGCCAGATTTTTTAGCGACCTTGAGATCTCGGAGATTTCTTGGACGCGATTCGGATCGCCGGATTTTGACCGGCCTTCAATTAACTGCAAATAATCAACAAAAATTACGCCGAGATTCTGTTCCATTTGTAATCTTCGGGCTTTGGCCCGAATTTCTGTAACAGTTAAGCCCGGCGAATCATCAATGAAAAACGGCGCTTCTGATAATGTTCCCATGGCGTAGCCGATCTTGGGAAAATCTTCGTCTGATAAATTTCCGGTTCGCAGTTTCCAGGAATCAACACCAGCTTGCGATGAGATCAAGCGATCAACCAGCTGTTCCTTTGACATTTCCAGTGAAAAGAAGGCTATCGGAATCTTATCTTCGACAGAAATTTGCTCGGCGATATTTAACGCCAGTGAAGTTTTGCCCATGGATGGCCTGGCAGCAATGATTAGCAGGTCGGATTTCTGCAAACCCGCAAGCTTGGCGTCTAAATCACGAAAACCAGTGGAAATTCCGCGCAACGCGCCTTTTTCTTTGTGAATTTTATCAATTCGATCGAAGGCTTCAGTCAAAACATCTTTAATCGGAATAAATTTCTGCCGGAAAAATTTCTGCGACACGGCAAAAAGTGATTGCTCAGCTTTATCTAACACGGCTGAAACATCATCCTCTTCATCAAATCCGAGATCGGATATTGTCACCGCAGAAGTAATCAAGCGACGCAATATTGCCTTATTACGGACAATATTTGCCCAGTGAGTCACATTGGCCGCCGACGGCGTTGAATTGACGATTGAGACAATGTGGGTCGAGCCACCAACGTTAGTTAGCTCTTTTTCTTTTTCCAGTTGATCAGTCAACGTCACCATGTCAATTGGCGTTCGTTTTTCGAATAATGCCAGAATTGCCCGATAGATAGTTGCATTGCGATCATCGTAAAAATCATCAGCGGATAATATTTCAACGACTGATAAAATAGCATCTTTGTCTATTAAAAGTGCACCAACGACAGCATTCTCCGCCTCCGGATTTTGCGGTGGCAACTTGGCCCCAACGATATGATTTTGTTTTTTTGATTTTGGCATAATATTTATATTGAGATTCTATCACGGATCAACTACACGGAACAGCACGGATTGGAAAGTTTTGTCCGTGAAAATCCGTGTGATAAATCCGTGTACGAATTTCCGCTTAATTTTCCACCTCGAACATTTCTTTCGCAGCCCTTTCCAAATCCTCTTGCTGATTTGCTGGCTGGCTGATTATCTTACTGGCTGGCTTCCTTTCCTGTATCTGGCATTTGATGATACATTTGTAACCCAAAACTTCTGAAGCAATTTTCTCCAATATTTCCCGATTTTTAATTTCAATAATCTTATCATGATGAAACTTAAAACGCACACTAATAAAAATCTGATCACCGGCAATTCCCTCCGGTTTAGCATCTCTCAATAGTGCATTTAAGCTGTGATTATGCTCTTTGGTTTTTTCTAGAATATTTTTCCATAACTGTTCGTCTAGTATTTTAATTTCACCTGCAGACTCAGCCTCAATTTTCGGTTTTGAAATCTTTTTTTCAATGATCTCTTTCGGCTTTATTTCAGGTTTTGAATTTTGAACTTCACTTGACATTTGGATTTTGGGCTTAGGATTTTCTTCGACATTCGGATTTCGAATTTCGGATTTGTTTGCATCTTGTATCTTGTTACTTGTCACTTGTAACAACTCTGCTGCCTCTATTATTCCCATCTCAATCGGCAGAGTGCGAATTGGCGAATCTTTTAATAGCTGACCAGCTTCGATGAAAATTGATAGTATTTTATTCAGCTCTAGGGCAGAAAATTTCTTGGATAAATTGGTAAGATCATCAATTCTTTCCTTCGTTTGGTCAAAACTAACTTCGCCAGATGAAATTTTAATCAGTAAAGTCTGACGCAGGATTTCAATAATTTCCCTAATGATTTGATTGGCCTCAACACCAACTTCAATAAATTCACCGACGATTTTAATTGCTTCTTGGCGCTTGTTTTCAGCAATCAAAGAGATTAAATCAATGATTTCTTCGCTTCTGGCCAGACCCAGTGAGTTTCGAACATTCTCTATTGATATTTCTGCCAAATTTGAAGCGACTTGCTCTAAAATTGAAATTGAGTCCCGATGGCTGCCATCAGCTGCAACCGCTATTGCCTCCAATGCGTCATTAGTCACACTTAATTTTTCCTTCTGGGCAATCATTTTTAAATTTTTGATAATATCAGCCTTGCCGATCCGGCGGAAATCGAAGCGCTGAACACGGGATAGGATAGTAGCCGGAATTTTATGAGCTTCTGTTGTTGCCAAGATGAAAATTGCGTGTTTCGGTGGCTCCTCCAAAGTTTTTAGCAGTGCATTGAATGCCGGCGTCGTCAACATGTGGACTTCATCAATAATAAAGACTTTGTATACCCCGTTTGCTGGGGCAAATTTTACTTTGTCACGCAGCTCACGAATTTCATCAATTCCCCGATTGGATGCAGCATCAATTTCAATGATATCAAGAGATTTTCCCAGGGTAATCTCTTTGCAGCTTCGACATTCACCGCATGGCTCACCATTCTTGACTTTATTTAGCTCGACGCGATTCTGGCAATTAGCTGATTTGGCCAAAAGTCTGGCAACAGTAGTCTTGCCAGTCCCCCGAAGTCCGGAAAAAAGGTAGGCGTGACCAATTCGGTTTTCGCAAACAGCCAAAAGCAGGGTGTCGCGAATGTGATCCTCACCAACTAGGTCTGAAAATTTTTGTGGCCGATACTTGCGATAAAGGGACATAATATTGTAGAAACTACACAGACTTGTGACACAGACAGGACACAGAATTGTTTTTTCTGCGCTTTTTCTGTGTAAGTATCTGTGTGGTTTCTTCCATTTAATGATTCTATTTTTACCATACAACAATTTAGCGTTGTGAAGATACAATTAATCTAGTTGTTCTAATTAATCTAATTGGTCTAAGCGATATTCGGAAAT
The DNA here is from genome assembly GCA_026397235.1 of Candidatus Berkelbacteria bacterium. Taxonomy (GTDB): domain Bacteria; phylum Patescibacteriota; class UBA1384; order XYA2-FULL-43-10; family CAINNR01; genus CAINNR01. Next base: position 28,423 of record JAPLVG010000014.1, on the reverse strand, counting down.
TAGACATTGGATATTTTTGCAAATTTTAAATTTTAAATTTTAAATTTTTTTCTGCTGTCCCCAGCTTATCAACAGGTTTATCAACACTTCTTACTAATTTACCAATAAAACAAAGAACGAAATTACGAATAAGAAAAAATTGTGATAAAATCATTATAGACGGATTTATTGGTAATTTCGTTTTGATTCGTAAATTGGTAAGGACTGATGACCAAAGAAAAGTTTGCGGCACAATTAGCGAAAGAGATGCGGACATTGGGTTTTAAAATTAATGCAGATAATGCCGAAAAACTGATTATTGCCCTTTCTAAATCGATGGTTGAAGGTCTAACCCAGGATCGTAAATTGATTGTATCAAACTTTGGCAGTTTTGAAATTATCAAATATGGCGCCAAAATGATTAAAAGTCCGCGCGGCGACAATAAAGAATTTTTTATGCCGCCAACCGATGTAATTAAATGGCATCCATCAGGGAAAATTCGGGTGCGGGCTGGGTCAGAGGAAGTGGCAGATGAAGAATATAAAAAATTGATTGGCCACGCTTCTTACGAGATTGAAACCCCGGTGATCTTCGACCAAAAAGAAGAGATCGCATCCTCGCCTATTGACCAAACTAACCCGTATGAAATTAAGGTTAATTTTATCGGTAAATCAACAAATCATCTAACCGATAACAAATCTCCGATTTCAAAATTCGTTAAATCAATCTTTTTTCTGATGAAAACTTTTGATGCCGATAAACTTGAAATTATCCCCGGCAAATCACAAACTCGACTATTTTATTTTGCTGGAAATAAGCAGATAACTGAGAGATCATTACCAAAAGACTCGCACTCGGTAATAGTCCAAAAAATTGAATCACTGGCTGGGCTATCAAGCGAACTATTACTTTTTGGCACTGACCGAATTAAATTATCAAGGCAACTGACTCAATTTGGTGACCAGTTAATAATTCAGCGGGTATGAAAAAAACCAAAAACTATGGCCAAAAACGCAAAGGAGCGGCACTTGTTGTGGCGATTTTATTGGCGGCAATTATCGGATCAGTCGCAATTGGTGTTACCGCTATCGCCTTCCGCCAAGTCAACATCGCCGAAACTTACAATAATGGCTTGGCCGCTTTTTACGCCGCCGAATCCGGTGAGGAACAGGGTTTGCTAAACTTTAAATATGACAAGAACATTGAGATTCCGGCCAATATCACTACCTCAAATTCCGATTTGCTGAAACGCCAGCCAATTAACGCCTACCGCAATTATTTAAATTTGACTCCAATGAGAAGTCCGATAAATAATTCCGGCGTTACCGGGCCATATTCATTAGCTGATAGAACTCAGGTTTATGATCTCCGGGTTTACTATCAGCAAGCTTTCACCGGAGACGATGTTGACTCAAACGGATTAGTTGACGGCAACGATCTGAAAAATTATTCAACAAATAGTCAATACACAATCGCCAAAGACGACTCAAAAGCTTTCGCAATTAACGCTGGCGTCGCCAACGATGTTAATCTTTTTTGGAAGTGGATTACGCCTAGTTGTAATGGAAAATCTCGAGCACTGGAGGTTAGAGTTAAAGACTCAGCAAGCAATGAGCACACCTCTCTTTTTCAAGACCCAAGTTTTGGCTGTCCAAATATTACAAATGCCGAAAATTCTACTGTCACTCCCGGTGGAATAATTGGCGTCTATACACTGAGTAGCCTAAAAACCAAAATGAATATAACTGCATTAACAATTACTGAAATGACTTTAAAACCGGTTGGCGGTTCCAATGACGGGATTTATTTCGGTTTTACTCAAGGCGCACCAGGTATGCCAGGTCAAAGATATAGTTCAGGGTTAACAACAACAATAAAATCAACTGGTTATTTTGCCGGCAACTCCCGTCAAATTACCGCTGACGTCGATCGCCAAACCGGCACAATTTTAGACATATTCAATTACGTAGTTTACAAAGGACAATAAGGACTCAATTTCTAATTTCTAATTGACCTAATTTCTAAAAAAATGGCAGCCTGAAATCTTTTCAGGATCTCTGTTTTGTCATTCCCGCGAAGGCGGGAATCCACCAAATTTCTAATATCATTTCGCCTGTCCGCCTTTGGCGGAACCTAAGCAGGGAAATCTACTGATTATTTTTTGATATTTTGTATCGATCGTTACAATTTAGCAATAGTAATAAAAATAAAAAAAGCGGGAAGATATCTCTCCCTCTTTTTGTATTGCCGGATTTTCACAATTCTGCTATATTGGCGTTAGCCATTGCGCGGGGCTAACAATACCGCAGCACTGCTTTAGGAGGTGGACATAATGTCCACGACTACGCTTAGCGGAGTAGATGTTGGTGCACTCGGCCGGGACTATTTGGAAGATTTCCAGGATCTGTGGATGGGGGTCCGTTCGGCTGATGAAGCCATAAGGTTGCTGCGAGCAATACCCCACCTTGTGCCGAAAGACCCTAACAAGATGAGTTGGAAGCTGGTGTTGATGAGGGCCAATTGCCTCCTACCAATGCTGGTTGGCGGCCCGCAGGGCGGTGAAGCTCGCAACCAACAACTGCTGGCAATCGAGATCCTGGGGTCCAAGATACTGTCTGTCCCCCAGCAAGTCCAAGACGACTTGATCGCCAACGCTGATCCGTCGACGATCAACAAAATGATCGCCGCTTATCAGCGTTGGGATTCTAGCGAAGATCTGGGGCACCACCGCGAGGTCCGCGACACCCTGAAGGTCATAGGGGATATTCTCGAGAAGATCTGCGACAATGTCATCTTCGGCATCTACGCCGAACGCTACACCTACATCCGTCTTGTGACAGGACGCGAAAGATACCAAAAACAACGCCAAGCCTTTCGCGCACTCGTCAGCTTCGCGACGGAATCAGGTCTATCCCAACCGTTGACCAAGTACGCCCTTCCGGATACTGCGAAGATCGTGGCAAAGCACACTCAAGACGCCGTCAAGAAAGCACTGCGCGATCAAAGACCCTTGGCCACCCGAGAGCAGCGGATCAAGGTGCTAGTGGAACTCAATGTTCTGCGACACGATCACTCGGCTGGTACCACAAGGCAGGAGAAAGCTTGCCGAGCCTTGGACATGCTCATGCTCTACGACAATGTCTCGCTCATCGCCGACTACCAGGAGATGTTCCTGCAAAGAATGGGACAGTAGATCCATCGCCCCGACGTCTGGGGCGGTTTTTTTTATTTAGTTCTTTAGTCTCTAAGTTCTTTTGTTCTTAAGTTTTATTTACGACGATGCTTGTTTCGGCGGTGTTGCCGGAAGTATCGTAGGCTTTTGCTTTCAAGGTGTAAGTGCCGGCGGGGGCGTTGTTGTAGTTCCAGGTTGCTGAGATGGATGATGAGTTTTGGGTTAGCGCTAATTGGTCGTTAATATAAATCTCAATTTTTTGCACTGCGACATTGTCGGTGGCCGAAACACTAATATGCAAAGTTCCCGACGACCAAGCGTGCGGGTTGTCGGCTGGATCAGTGATAGTGACCGTTGGATTCTCACTGTCAGAAACAGCATTGTTGATAGTGATGGAAATTGTTGAATCAGTCGTTTGCCCAGCTGTGTCATAAGCCCTGGCACGCAAAGTATGTGCGCCATTACCGTAGCTGGCAGAATTAAATGTAGTTTCGTACGGGGCGATGGAATCATCAACCAACAAATTATTATCGATATAAAACCCAACCTTGGTTACACCATTGTCGTCAGCTGCAGTGGCAGTAAACAGCATGGTGCCAGATACAGTTGCGCCACTGGCAGGTGCGGTAATTGAAACTGTTGGTGCGCTATCTGATGCCGGAGCAGGGGCGCTAGATCCGCCAGGTTCATTTACAAGCCAAGTCCTAGTCGCTGCCGAAGGATAACCGTAGGTTGCAGCCATGCCGTGATAACCGTAACCAGAATATAAATAGGAGTAATCCTCTGCCATAATTTCCGCATCACAATTTCCCCAACCAAGCGAATAGTCAGGCGCCGTCCCTGATTTAGTCAACGGTCTGATGGCATAATAGGAATCTGGAAATCGCTGACCGGCCGGAATCTGCCAAACCATCCATTTATAATATAAAGTATAATGATGACCGTACTCATGCGACAAAATCAGCTTCATGTAATCAGTGAAGTAGGCATTGCCTTCATAATAGTAGCTATTTAACGTTATATAGCCCCAGGCGGAGGTTATGTGACCACTTTGGTCCTGATTATAGGATCCGGAATAAAGTCCAGCCCAGCCCGTATCGCCGGCATTCTCGAGAATTATTGAATACATGCTTGTGACTTCGCCCTTAACCAAAAGATTCGACGACATATAGGACTTCAATTGGTCACCAAGCTCCGAGTGTTTACCTGTTTGATCAATATAATGAATGCCGGAAATCGATGCCGATGGCCCAGCGGCGGCAGCAGCAGCTATATCAGCCGAATTAGTTGGCCCAGTTGCAGTCGTAACTGTTTTTGACCCGTCAGAATTTGTTTTAACCGAAGTTTTTCCCGAGGTTTTTATCTTTGGCGGTGCTGCGATAACCGCTTTTTTAGCATTCTCAGTTGGTATAACCGGAGCAATTTCTGCAATTTTATTCTCTGACACCGGTGCGACTGCCTGATATCTTTTAAATAACAAAACTCCGACAATCCCGGCAAGAATGATCACCACAACTAAAAAAATCTTCAGCCAAAACTGCCAACTCTTAATGCTGGGAATCTTTTCCCAAAATTTAGGAATTTTAAGTTTCATTAATTCTATTTTAAACCATATTGATTGAAAAAGAAAAAAACCGCAGGACAACTGCGGTTTCAGAAATTGGGTCAAAGGCCGAATAACAGCCAGGAACCATTTCGATCCTGGTCATCATCACCACCGGCCGGCTTACTGGGCGCCTGCTGCCCCTGATGGCTGGGATGCAATTGAGCGACTGGCTGAGCTGGAGGCGGACCAGCAAAACATGACACCAACACCATCACGGCGACCAGAACTAGGAGCAAAACCCAAGCCCAAGGGGGATAATCGAAATCATCATCTAACATTTCCGCACCTCAATTCGGGTGAATTAGGTGAATCAATAGTTTTATACCATTTTTGTCGCAGAAATTCAATCCAAGGCTTTAAAAATCACCCGCTTCGTGCTATAGTTTTTGTGTCCAAATAATAATTTGGCCCGGTCGTCTAGTGGCCTAGGATACTTGGTTCTCATCCAAGAGATCATGGGTTCGACTCCCATCCGGGCTACCAAAGGTTACAAAGTCCTTTTGCAAGTCTAAAAAGGCACTGTAGAACTTACGAATTACGTTGTTCGAATACGCATGATTCTTCCATACCATTCCAGAGGGGTATATCGAACACAAGAGCGTCCGCTTCTGATCCAGGCTTGAAGTTTCGTAAGTTTTCGGTAAATTGGTCAGTTTGTCTTGAACGAAGTCGCAGATTTCTTCCAGGTTGTACCGTTTAATCAGTTCATCGTCTCTGGTAATCTGCAAGGTCTTGATTTTGTCTTCAACAATTCGGTTCTGTTCTTTAAAGATCTCGTCGGAATAAATACCCGCGAGATTTTTTTCAATTAAGGCCTGACGAAATTCATAGAGTTTTTTCAATTCAAACTCCGATTCTTCTCGCCTTTTTCTCAAGCCGGCAACTCGCTCAAAATATGAGCGGCGCAACCAGGCATTTAAAAGAACAACTGTCCTATCTTTCAAATTGATACCGCCCAATTCAGCCTGAGTTGCTGTATCCAATGCTCCAATTGGTTCGTTGGCCTCATGGCATCGGTTCGGACAAAAGTAATAGCCGTAACGAGCTTGCTTGCCCTTGCTCTTGGCGCCGGTGAACGATCTGCCGCAGTGTCCGCATTTGACAATACGACGCAGTGGGAAATCAGGATTATCTCGGTTCCTTCGAGTAGCGACAATAAATTTGCTGGTATTTCTACCGTCAATAACAGCTTGGACACGATAAAATAGCTCTTCGCTAATCATCGGAGTGTGTTGACCTTGAATTTCTAGACCATATTTTTTAGAAACTACTTTGCCAACATAGAACTTGTTGCGGAATATCCTGTTAAGAGTTTGTGGACGCAGCGGGGATTGTTTAATTCTCGGTGTTCCGGCTTGAAGCCCCTGCTTGTTTAAAATATCTGCCATTTCCCTTAGTGTTGTCGTCCCACCAGCCATTACATCCCAAGCAACTTTCATTTGATCAAAAGTCTTAGGATCCTTGGTGGCATATCCGTTTTGATTTAAATATCCCAAAGGCACATAGCCAGTGTTGAGTCCTGCCAGTAGTCTTGCCCTCATGCCATTTTTGGTTCTTTCGCTTCGGACATCATTGTCCATTTGGGCAAAGCCAGCCAACATTGTTTCAACAAATTTCTCAGTTGGAGAATTGCCGGTTGGTTCCGTCGCTGAAATTAGTTTAATCTCGCACTCCGCCAGTTTCTTGCGGATAGCCAAATAGTCGGCTGTTTGTCTCGAGATCCGGTCAAGTCGGTAAATAATAACCGCGTCGATGTCTTTTCTGTTTTTGCGACAAAACTCCAACATTTCGATCAATGTTGGCCTTCCTTTGATTGTTTTAGCAGAACGACCTTCCTCTCGAAAGATTTCCGTTACTGCCAATTCTTTTCGCTCCGCTTCTTTTCTGCAAATCTCTTCTTGAGTATCTAGTGAATAATTATCGCATTGTTCTTCGGTCGATACACGTAAATAAATTACGGCACTGCGTTGTTTTTGAGCCGTCATAAAATCAAGATTAGCCATGTTACCCTCCTTTTAATAATTGGTCTAAAGGTTTTTCGTTGAAAATTTGTTTTTCATAATCGTCCAACCATGAATTTAAAAGAAACTGAAATTGGGCCAGGCAACCAATTAACTCGTCATCGCTCATATCAGTAGCTATATCGCCGAGAATTCTCCTGGCTTTTTGAAGTTGAGTTTCCGTCTTGGATTCAGGAAAAATTGTTTTGAGGGCATATTCTAATGATGATTGCTGGCTAGAATTAAAATTCAGTGCTGGGCTATTAACAGCAGAAACTCTATCCCGATTACCCGCTAATTTTATTTGCTCCGGTGACATCTACCCTCCAATATATATCCCTATATTGATAGTATAGTATCCCGATAGGGATAGTGTCAAGAGCGTAGACCAAAGAATAACAATAATATATTCAATCCCCGAGAGCACAAATTCACTAGTCAGATTTCACAATTTACTGGTTAAAAAGACCGTCAAATTACCACCTTGACAGGCTCTCAAATCAGGTATTAAATTGTATCAGCGCTTGTATCAGCCGCTGGGGCAAGAAATGGCGGTTTTTGAGGCTAAAACCAGAAATATTTTAGCACTAACCCTTACATAATGTATGGTTAGGTAGGTTAGGTGAAAAAGATAATTCACTTCAACTAAAAATAACAAAACAATGACACTACCAAAAATAACCAACAAACAAATAGAGATACTCAATCTAATATATACATACCGATTCCTAAACAGAATACAAATTCAAACATTCCTAAATCATAAATATCACAAAAGAATAAACGACTGGCTAAAAGACTTAACTCAAAAAGAATACCTCGGCAGAATCTATTCAAATAAACTGGGTGAAAATACTAAACCGGCAATTTACTACGCTGGAGCAAATGCTATAAAGTACTACAAATCCCTAGGTCAAGATAATGACAAGTATCTCAAGAAGCTCTACCGCGATAATGAAAGATCGCAGGGCTTTATTGATGAGCAAATATTTTTGGCTAATATTTGCTTGAGCTTGTTAGCAATAAATGCTAAAGGCGAAATCAATTACATATTTGAAACAGCTGCGGGTGTCACCTCAAATCAACAATACAAGTTTATGGAAGATTTGAGCCAGCAGCTGATATTTACTAAAAAAACTAAAACAGAATTTAAGCAATTCATATTAGTTATTTTGGATTCCGCGCAACCAAAGTACATGATCAAAAAGAAAATGAAGACCTATATTGAGTTTTTCTTTTCCAATGAGTGGGAAGAAAATACCGGACAACCATTTCCAACTATTCTCTTCGCCTGCCAGACTTTGGGCTTGATGATTTATGCCAAACGAACAATGAAATGGCTACTCGATGATAATCAAGAACCAGAAGACTTCGATGCCTGGTTTGCGACTAATGACAATATTCGAGAACAAGGAATCGGCGCTGAGATTTGGGAAACACCTTAAGACGGACTCAGCAATATAATTAATGAAAAACCGGTCATCAGACCGGCTTCTCTTATATTCTATGCATTATTGGATAATACTATCTTGAGTCAACCATGTGCGCGTCGTGGCAAATATTTTTTGGAATGTTTTTTATTTCGGCGTTAATTTTCCTCATAATCGGCGACATTGCCATCTTGCTTCAACTGCTCCAACCTAGCAAGCTCCGCCTTTGCCTTTTCAAGTTGTGATTGAGCAATCTGGACTTGTTCTTTTTGGTCTGATATTCTGCCTTCTAATAATTTTGCATCAAATTCTGCTTTGTTTGTGTCTGATTCTCGAGTTTCTGGTTCGCCAGGACGAATTTTCATTGCTTCTTCACCCGGTCCGTCTTGTTCAGCTCCCATTTTTCCTCCAAATTTTAATAGTGTACTGTATTTTCTCTGAATAATTAAGGGAATTAAAGCTTGCCAAGCATGTGAGCCTCACCATGTTCATCCACAACATGGAGACTGCGTTCGTTACGGTCAGACGTCCGGCCGCCAAAACTATTAGAGAAGTCCTCTCCTTTTATGAACTTTGACCTAATTTCAACTGTTCTTGGGCTAATTCCACTCTCCTTAATCATTCTTCGTGCTCTTTGTTCTACCGAGTCCTTAAGCTGTTGAGCTCCCTCTGGATCAGACTTTCTCATATTCGCAAAATTCGCATCTGACCAAGTAATTGTATAATTTTTACGATCCTCGTCCCGAAAGTGCTCGACAACATTGTGAGCCTCTTCTCTGGCTTCACTCACGATTGATTCTCTTTCCGTCATGTGTTCTTCTGCTGATTTAATCTCATCCTCGCTTGGTTGATAACCTTCTGGCCCATTAGGCATAATACCTCCAAATTTTATCTTGAACTAAAGCCAAGATATTAGTTAATTATTTTAGTTTCTAATCTCATAGTAGTAGTAGTAGTAGTAGTAGTCAAGTGCCCCAAAAAATGTCACGAGGGATTTTCTTTGCGTTAGTATATTCTATGGGAATAGCCAATAAAAAAAGCCCTCGAAGTGGCCGAAATCTCAGGGCTCTGTACTCTAGTAATCTTGCAGTTAACATCGGAATATGATGGACAACTTATAGCATTTGTGATATAAAAGCTGTACCTCTCTGAAAGGAACGTTCAGCATGAAAAGTCCGCGCATGAGTTCGCTTTGCCCACGATTCGCCCAGTCCGTCTCGATGGACGACGATGGTAATCCTGCAGTGATTCCGCATACGCAAACGGAAGAGCAGATCATCGAGTCCATGACGAAGTTGCGTGACGCCGGCGCGATCGGCTACACCAATGGCGATGAGATGACCGACGAGCGGATCATTGCCGACGCCAAGATGATGGTGAAGGAATTCAGCTATTACAAGGAGCGCAGCATCCGGATGAATGGTGGCGACAACCGTGTCATCAGCCGCTACAATTCTCCTGGTCATGCCTGTACACCGAGGAAGTTCAACGTCTACCGAGTCTCGGGCGACGACACGACACACACGACACTGACCGCAGCACTCAAGGCTGTCGGCTTCGACCTCAACCAGCTGGAATAGCTAAGCCAGTGAAGTAATACCACAAAAAGGCCGCGCAGTTGCGCGGCCTTTAATCATTCTAGGTAGAAAAATCGGCCTCTTCTCGAGACGACTTTTCTATAAAAATGTTTTAGCTATAGTATATTTATACTACTATTCTTTTTCGGCTGGTTTTTCATCTAGCGCACCATTTTCAATCATATCTGCTGCAGTTTCGGCACGAAGAGCTTTATCCCCAACTACACGAGCTTTTCGCATTTCACCTTGGTTAAATCTTGCAGTACTTTCCCTAAAAATCTGACCTTCGGCGTCATCCGTCACTTTCGCATCAACAAACGCTTGTTCTTGCGCTCGCAAATGTTTTGCATCTGTTCTATACGGGTCTGATTTTAATGCCCGATCGTGTGCCAAATCAACATCGTCCGTTCTTCCCTCCGGCTCTCCTGCTTCTATTCTAACTCTCAAATCTTCTTCGCTTGGTCCGCCTTGCTCAACTCCCATTTTACCTCCAAATTTTATCTTGAACTAAAGCCAAGATATTAGTTAATTATTTTTAGTTTCTAATCTCATAGTAGTAGTAGTAGTAGTAGTAGTAGTAGTCAAGTGCCCCGTCTAGAGACCATGATTGCTTTTGGAATGAAATGTGATATATTATCCCTATATGGATACGACACCAGAAAATATTCAAAAACAATTCGGCAGTGAGTTGAAGCAAAGGCGCGAAGCTGCCAAGCTTACGCAAGCAGATGTTGCCGAGAAAGCTGGCGTTAGTGTTAACTATTACGCTAGAATTGAACGTGGAGAAGAAAACCCAACGCTTGAGAAAATTCAAGGTATTAAAAAGGCCTTAGGCATAAAGTCCAAAACCATCCTTTAACTTTCATCTTCCTTTTTTGAATATGCGACCACCAGCTGATTCAGCCAGGCTAAAAGTTGTTCGATACCAAGTGCATTCAGGCTACCATTTCAATTATTCCCGGGTAGTATAATGGCAGTACGGTGGATTCTGGCTCCATTAATCTAGGTTCGACCCCTAGCCCGGGAACCAATTTAAAAGGATCAGCCTGTCTGATTTTTTTAAATTGGTCGATAGCAAGTGGTCGAACACGAAAGGGGTCGGGAAAACAGTTGTTTTCCCGTGGAAGGAAATTATTCAAAACCGTGGGTTTTGAAAAGCCATGGAGTGGCGCGTGAAACCCCTAGCCCGGGAACCAAAAAAATAGAGCAAGTGATGCTCTTTTTTTTGTTAGTTATTTTAAATAATTACTTTTTATATAATTTGAGCAGCAAATCCGCTGGGCCGGCGAAAAAGGCCTCAGCTGGATAGGCCAGGCCGTAAACCTCACCATAATAATCATCTAGTGATTTAATTGCTTTAATATAATTTCGATCTTTGTGCTGCGAAAAAAATTTCTCCATTGATTTCTCCTTTTCCGCCATATTAACTTTTAGTAACCGATTGAAATATGGTAGTGGGCCCCAAACACCGTAAAGCCAAATGGAAATTTTACCGAGATCAAAGCCTTTTATCTTTGCCAATTTTAATGCTTCAGCAACTGCTCGAGTTGCCTCACGGTGGTCGTCGTTAGGGCAAGAAAAGCTCGGCATCAGAATAATCCCCGGCTTCATTTCCAAGACAACTGCTGAAAGATCGGCTATTGTTTGCTTAGTAATGATTGAATTGTCTGGCTGACGAAAAAATATTTGCTCAAGATTTGCAGACTGCTCCACCGCACTTTTTGACTCTTCTTCTCTGACTTTAGATCGCTCTGATTGTGATTGCTTGTCTCCAGAGAAAATGTAGGTAATTTTAATTTTTCGCTTCTTATTTACTCCAGATATTACTCCGGAACAAGCAAAAATCTCGTCATCAGGGTGTGGGGAGATAATTAAAATATCAGTTTCCGGAAGATCCTCTACAACTTTAAAATCACAGCCAGAGACAAAAACCTGCCAGCCAGCTTCCGCAGCAGCAAAATTCATAGCTCTAAAAGCTGAGAGTAATCGCTTCTTTATGCTCATATTTTGCTTTCGTGATGCCGTTGATAGAAATCAAACAACTTAGTATATGTGCGTGGGCCAGTTGCATAATAGCCCTCGGCATACTTTCCCACATTAGCCGATAGCGCTCGGAATTTATTTAGTGACAAAATTGCCTCATCGTATTCTTTGATTTTGTATTGGCTTTTATGACACTTTAGCGCCTCAATTTTGGTCTCTATAAAATCATCAATAATAAAAAGCCGGTTCAACCTACCAGTGCCAAAAACTTCGTACAACCAAATATTTAAGCCATCTGAATAATTTTTTAGGCTTATGTTCAGTGCTTCCAGAACCGCTAAGTGATCCGGATGCGGCTCCTCAAGTGACGGTGCTAATATTAAGTCCGGCTTATCAAATTCAATTTCTTTTCTAATAATCGCTGCCAAATCAATGCTGGATTTCAAGGCGTTGTGTGGCAGGCGGAGAAACTTTTGTTCAAACACCTTTAAAACTTTGCCAGCTTCGATTGCTTCATTTTCCCGCTCCGCAATCAAATTTTCAGAAAACTTAGCCTCGCGATTTCCACGTGATCCATCAGTAAAATAAATGATTTTAATATTAGATCCACTCTCAGATAAAGACTTCAGAAGTCCGCCACAACCCAAAACATCATCATCTGGGTGTGGCGCTAATACCAAAACCCTATCAGCGGTTACACGAGAAATTAAATGAATCTTCATGACATCACTGTATGCCGCCCAAATGTCCTGATTTTTCTCTTTCTGCCAAAACATTTTCCCCCTAGTTTACCTAGTTAGTTTCTGATATTCCACTTCAATCACCTTTATTATTTTACTCCAGTCATAGTCTTTTTTCAAAAGCTCGTAGGCTTCATTGGCCAATGATTCCCGATTCTTTTTCTCCACCAAAAGATAGGAAATAGCCTTGGCCAGTTTTTCTGAGTCAGCTGGCGGGACCAAGTACCCAGTTTTGTCGTCAATAATTAATTCTGGTATACCACCAACCCTAGTGGCAACAACTGGTACTCGTGACTGAAAAGCCTCCAAAATCACCAGCCCAAACGTTTCCGACAACGATGGCAGTACAAATAAATCCCACTTATCTAAATATTTTTTGGGTTTATCATCTCTACCCAAGAGCTGAACGTACTTTTCTAAATCGAGTTCCTGAATTTTTGCTAGAAGTTTTTCTTTCTCTGGCCCATCACCAACAATCTCTAACCGAGATTTTGGCAAGCTAGCAACGACTCTCTTGAACGCTTCTATAAGATAGATATGACCTTTTTGTCGGTTTAGAGAACCAATTGTTCCAACCAAAAGCCCATCGTGCGATGATTTTCTCTCTGTGTCCTCTACCTGAACTGCGTTTGGTATGACACGAATTTTCCTTTCATCAACTCCAAGCTTATTAGCAAAACTTTTCACCGACTTCGATACTGCTATTACTAGATCGGACCGATGATAAATCGCTTTCAAGCCAGCTCTTTGCAAAATTGAATTAATAGGATTTTTAAGATGGTAATCAGCGCTCCAAATATGTTCGGTGTACACAAGCTTCTCGCCATGACGAACGGCTAGCCGACAAAATGACCCAGCCCGTGGCCCGTGAGCATGGATAATTATTGGCGCAAACGGATCACCGCTTTTGCGAAATTCAGCGATATCTTTTTTGAGTTTTGTGAAAGATGATAAATCCCATTTACTGGCAAATTCGACGATTTTTACTTTGATATCCTTAATTTTCATCGCTTCTGTTGTTAACCAGCCACGCGGCGCGATCAGAAGTACGTCAAACTTTGCCTTATCGATATTATTTAGAAGTCCCAAAACATGCCTCGGCCCACCACCAATTGCCGAATCAGCAATAACTTGGATTATTTTAGTTTTGGTTTTCGAGTCCATTTATAGCTTTTGTAATTCGTTTGATTGATTCGTCTTTCCCTAATGCCAATAGTAATTCTACTGGGCTAGGCGATTTTTCCGCGCCTGATAGTGCCACTCGCACCGGCCAAAATACATCGCCGTTCGTTAAATTTTTCTCTGATACGACTGATTCCAATGCTTTTTGCAGTAATTCCTCCGACCAATCAGCGTTGGATAGTTTTTCACTAGTAGTTTTTAATCCGATATTGGTTTTTTCTTTATCTGATTTTTTGAAAATTAACAATGACGAATCATATTCCGGCGTTTTTCGTAGCTGAGTAATGTAATCAGCAGCTTCCTGCAAGGTTTTAAATCCACCGCGGCTGATCAATTCCGATTCACCAACTGATAGCTCATCAACACCAAAATCCTTCAGGCTTTCGACTTTGGCCTTTGGACTTTCGACTTGAATATATCCCCCGTTCATCCAGTTGAGTTTTTCAATATCAAAAATCGCACCACTTTTATTTACATTTTCCAGTTTGAATTCACGGATAAGATCATCAAGCGAAAATATTTCCCGATCATCTTTCGGATTCCAACCAAGAAGCGCCATAAAGTTTACAAGCGCTTCTGGCAAATATCCCATTTTTTTATAATCTGAAACCGCAGTTGCGGCATGGCGCTTGGAAAGTTTAGATCGGTCGGTTCCCAAAATCATCGGAATATGAGCATATTTTGGAATATTATAGTTAAATAATTTTTGTAAGATGATATGCAAAGGCGTATTTGATAAGTGGTCATCGCCCCGCACAACATGAGTAATTCCCATTTCCTCATCATCAATTACAACTGCCAAATGAAAAGTTGGCGTGCCATCGGAACGCAAAAGAACAGTGTCGGATATCGCTCCAGAAATTTTGCCATGAATCAAATCATCACCAATATTTTTAAGAAAATAAGCGACGCCATTCTCTCTCGTTTTTTCACCTCTCCATCCGACAAAAGTTTTTATTGGTTCAAGAGGAATACCTAACTTTTCCAGTGCTTCTTTGGCTTGTAAAACTATTGCCCCATCCTTTTCGACAGCAAAACCATTCTGAACCAACTTTTCAACTGCCGATTTATATATCTCAAGTCGGCTGGATTGATACAAAATTTCACCATCGTGGTTAATCCCCAACCAATCAAGTCCTTCGAGAATATTTTTTTCAAATTCTTTAGTTGAGCGTCCCTGGTCGGTATCCTCAATTCGGAGCGCAAATTCTCCTTCGTTATGTTTGGCAAAAAGAAAAGCAAAAAGCGCAGTTCTGGCACTGCCGATATGCAATTGCCCAGTCGGGCTAGGAGCAAAACGAGTTTTAATCATAGCTTTAATTTATCAGAAAACTTTGCGAATAAAAAGCTAATGCGCCGAAACCTTGACTGGCTCCGGCGCACAGGTACGCAGCCCTGCGGCAATAATCAACCGCGGGGCGATCGACTTGGCTTTGAGGATCCGGGTCTCATCACCAGATCAATCAATCATAAAAATAGCTGATTTTTCTTCGCCTGTCAACCTCCGACTGCATTTTTTATATGTGTTAGAACCCCGCTATCAATACCTATGACATCAACCCGAATATTTTCTTTTGGATAATCTTTAGTAATTACTGACGCCAATAATCGCAGTTTTTTCTCCTTTTTCCGCCTGACAAGTTCAATCGCCGTTCCCCAGCCGCTTCCCCAAACCGTTTTGACCTCCACTACAACGATAGTTTTTTTATCCCGGGCCAAAATATCAATTTCGCCACAAAATAATTTTAAATTCCGCTCAATAATTTCATAACCGATTTTTTCCAGATACCCTGTCGCCCTATCCTCCCCCCAATTTCCGGTGGATTTGTTCTTTGTTTTATCCATAAACCTATTATAATGCTATAATCACCACAGGACAAAATATCCACCCCTAGGAGGTGGCAATGTGAGAATAGCAATGATTTTTGTCGCAATGATTCTTTCCGCCAGCCTTTGGGCGGAGGAAAAAGAGGAAGTCTGGCCGGAACTGCCGAACATTATCAATGCTGAAATTAGCCAGAATTTGGCTACGGTGACGCTTGATATGACCATAGCCAACTTCCGTTTCCGCCACAATCTATCTGGCTTCGATGAAATCGCTATGAGTTGGCGGGTGATTGGAGGTGGTACTGATTGCCTTCATAAACCAGTTTTACTTGGGCTAATGGCAATCCAGAAACAACCATCTTCGCCGTTTCGCCACGGCGAGCAGGAAATCTACTTTCAGATTCACTATCTGACAAGTAGAAACTCGTTGCGCTATTACCAGCCATTGATGGCGCACGCCGGATTAGTTCCATCAGTGGAAATAGAACGATGGGAACTATTGACCGCGGGATCCGAAACAAAGATTCTACTACGAGGTCAATGGAACCCAAGAGAACACGACATTGGCATTGGTGTAGTCAGAAAAGTTGGCAAACATCTTGAAGTCAAATTGTTTACCAACAATCCGCACGTCACCGTCGGATTCTCCTTTGATCTCAAGTAGCATCCGGCCTCGCACCATGCAGGTCGGTTTTTTATTCTTCTGAAGTTGGCTTTTGCTTTCTAATAAGTTCTGGATGATTGTTCAGAAATTCAGTTTGGACTTCTTTATTATGCTCAACAAGTCTGACCTGTCGATCAGCGTCATGATCAACAGTGCCACCATTTTGACCTTCTTCGCGCAACTCTGCGAGTCTTCTTTTTTTCATCTCCTCTGGAGATTCTCCGATTTCTGATTCACTGTTAGGATTTGTTTCACTAAACATCTTCGTCTCCTTTTCTCAAAAATAAAGGGATAATATCAAATAAAACAAATAAATTATATCACAATCAAAAAACACCACCATCGCTGGGGTGTATTACAAGTGCAAAATGTAAAGCTAAAAGCGAAAAATAATTAACTTTTTATTTATCCTCTTTGCCCTCTATTTTTGAATCTTCAACTTTTTTGTGAGCTTTGATTGCAGTCTCAGCTTTTTTCTCTAGCTCGGCTTCCTCGGCTTCTTTTTCCGCAGCAGCAGCTTCAGCTAACTTGGCGGTTTCTTCGGCAATTTTTTCTAATTCTTCCTCAACACCTTTTTCTTCCCACATTGCATATTCGCGATTTAACTCTTTCAACCTAGCATTTTTGCCGGAAAGTTCGCGCATAAAATATAGTTTGCTTCGACGAACTTTTGATTGTTTAATCCGCTCAACTTTGACAACGCGTGGAGAATGAATTGGAAAAATTCTCTCAACGCCAACACCAAATGATTCCTTACGAACGGTAAATGAACCATCCAGGCTTTTCCCACCATGAGTAGCAATGACCAAACCTTCAAAAATCTGAACGCGCTCTTTGTCACCTTCTTTGATTTTTTGATGAACTTTAATAGTATCGCCGGTGTTAATATCCGGGATATTCTTTTTCATGAATTTTGACAGGTTTACTTTGTGCATAATGTTCTTTTGTCATTGCGAGGAGCGGCTGAGCGACGCGGCAATCTAATTAATTCCGTTTTCTCTGTATTTAATAATTTGAATCCAGAGGGAACGGGTCGATGCACAAACTGCATGCATCGACCGGGTATTTTTCGATAATCAGTACGTGGCAGAGTGGCTCTCGCGACTCTGCCAGTTGCTTCGTGCCGTTTTTCACGGCGATCCAGACCGGTAAAAACCAGCCTGGCTTTTGTCACAGTCGATAACTCTGCAGTTGTCATAGAATGCTAGCTGCGTCCGTCTTCGATGCCTCCGCCGCGGGTTGCAGCCGAAAACGCCGAAACATCGGCAGCAACGGTGCTAATCAGCATTGACTCCCTAACGGCCTTGCCGTTCAGCTCCCTGAAACCCGGGGCTGGCTGTGGAAGTTTTTGAACTTCGTCGTACGTCATCTGAAACGTCTCCTAGTTTGGGCCCCCTACCCATGAACTAGGAAGTGCTGCGATGTGATCTACCTGTATCATGGGATTTGGCCCTTCCGGAAAGTGACCGCGCCAACGCGCGGTTCAAGGGCTTACGCCTCCGAAGCTGTCGGGCTCTGACATTTTGGACATTGCGGCGAAGTTTCGCTCGACTGAAAACGCTCACCGCAAGTGGCACACGCATGCCACTTTTTCTTACACAACCTCCTTCATCATTTTTACCTCCTAAAACCTCGGAGGATTTCCAACCAAATAGGTTGCTGACAAAAAACAGGCAATGGATGCCTTTTGTCAGAAACCTGGCACGTCATTCCCGCGAAGGCGGGAATCTACTAAACTATTTGCGGATTCCCGATCAAGTCGGGAATGACAATTATACAATTGTCACTTTGGTTTTTTTGACACCGGAACCGGAAAAAGTCTTTTTTCTAACTTCGGAAAATTTCACAACGCCATCTTTTTTGGCATAAAGCGTTCGATCATTGCCCTCACCGACATTGTCACCAGCAAGATATTTGGTGCCTTTTTGTCGAATAATAATGTTACCCGCAACAATTTTCTCACCACCAAAAAGCTTGACTCCGAGTCGCTTGGAGACGCTATCCCGTCCTAAACTTGTACTACCGCCAGCTTTCTTATGTGCCATTTTTCTTTAAGCTAATAGCTATTAGCTGTCAGCTGATAGCTTTAATATAACGATTTGTCGCTTTACGATCTGATATTCACGCCCATATTCCATAGGCGGATATATCAGAGTATAGCCGATATCACGGATAAAGTCAACACAATGGTCAAAAATTGACAATTTTTTCCCGTTGGCCAGTTCGAAGAGCGGAAAAACTATTGCTATAGTTTGTAGTTTACTGCCGGCACTTTGCAGATTCTTCAAAAAATCCAAATATAATCGTTTTGTATCTTCTTTAACCTCTTTCTCCTCTTCAATCCTAAGTTTTGAATTTCGTGGTTGACCCAAAAACGGCTCCGTCGCGATAACAAAATCCTGGTCGATGGTGGAAAAATCAAATTTCGTGGCATCAGCAACAACAATGTCATTCCCGCGAAGGCGGGAATCTACCAAACTATTTGTGGATTCCCGATCAGGTCGGGAATGACAGTCAAGGAACCATTCCAAATTAGCTTTTGAGTCAGATACTGCCTTTTCTGACAAATCAGAACCAACAACTTCACAACCGATAGAAATTGCCTCAATCAAGACATTGCCCGAGCCACAGAAAGGGTCAACAACAAGGCATGAATTATGAATACCGAATGCTGAATTATGGTTTTCATTCATAATTCCTGATTCATTATTCTTAATTCCGGCTTGCCCGATTGCCAAATTCACCATCATTCTGGCCAATTTAGGCGGCAGCATCCCCGATTTAGCGTCGGATTTTGGCTTGCCATAATCGTGGCGAGTCCACTCGTTAATATTTTGCACTGCGATTAATTTGCCAATTCCAGTTTCAAATACACCATATTCAACATTATCAATGTCCATTTTGTATTGAAATGATTGGGCGCTAGAAAGTTTGTCGTCCTCTTTTCCATTGATAATCCGAATTGATTTTTTCGCCGCTTTTTTGGCTGATAATGCCATTCTGAAAGTATCAAGCTTCGCTCCAGAGTAATTTGAAAGACCAAAAATTATTTTTGATGATTTGTTTTCGCCGGACAGTAGTGATTCAATTTTTTCATTGCTGGAAGCGATTTTCTGATAAATTTTCACTGTGCCGCCAAGGATATCTATTAAATTTTTGACTTGATCTCTACTTGCAACAAGTTTGATCTCTAAAACTTGATCAGATAAGATAGAGATGGATTTACACCCCACTTCGCTCTTCGCTTCGCTTGAGCTACGAGGGGTTATTTCTTCGAAATAAAAATCAAAACTAGCCAAAACGCACTGAAGTTCTGTTTGGCTGATTTTATTTTCCCGACCAAGAATAAAATAGTAACTTTCCATATCTCGTTTACATTACCAGAAAAGGATATTTTTGTCATTATGTCAGAAGAAAAACTAAAAGTAGATTTTGTCCATCTCCACGTTCACTCTCATTTTTCTATGCTCGACGGCATGGGTAAGATTCCTGATTTGGTGGCCAAAGCTAAGAACGACGGACAGCCAGCTCTGGCACTGACCGATCACGGCGTGATGCACGGCATTGTTGAATTTTATGAACAGTGCACCAAACAAGGCATTAAGCCGATCCTGGGGATGGAGGCATATGTGGCGCCACGGTCTATGAAAGATAAGCAGCCACGAGTCGATTCCTCCGCTTATCATTTAATTTTACTTGCCAAAAACGACACCGGCTATCGCAATTTAATGAAGCTAACATCGTTTGCTCACTTGGATGGTTATTACTACAAGCCAAGAGTTGATAAAAAACTTTTAAAACAATACTCCGAAGGACTAATCGCCTGCTCCGCCTGTGTTCAGGGTGAGATTCCACGCAAATCGTTAGAAAATATAGAAGAAGGCCGGAAAGCAGTCAAAGAGTATCTGAAAATTTTTTCCAAGGATGATCTTTATTTGGAGGTTCAACATCACCCGAATACCGTTCCGGAGCAAAAACAAGCCAATGAAAATATTTTCAAGTTGGCGCAGGAGTTCGGGCTAAAGGTTGTCGCTACCAATGATCCACATTATGTTAATTCCGATGACAATATTGCCCACGACGCCCTAATTTGCTTGCAAACCGGAAAATTGGTAACTGACGCTAACCGTATGACAATGACCGGTGATGATTACTCACTACTAACCCAGGCCCAAATGTCAGCAAATTTTCCCGATCATCCGGAGGTTTTAACCAACACGCTGGAGGTGATGGAAAAGTGCGATGTCAAAATTGAGCTGGGCAAATTTCAATTTCCGGAGTTTCCATTACCTGAGGGTGAGACCTACGAAACATATCTACGAAAGCTAATCGACGAACGATTACCAAACGTTGTACCAGAAATAACGTCCGAAATACAAGATAGAATTGATTATGAATTTAAGGTTATAAAAGATAAAGGATATTTGGGATATTTTTTGATTGTTCAGGACTTCTTCCACTTCGCCAAGCAGCAAGGTATCCCAACTAACACCAGGGGCTCGGCTGCCGGCTGTTTTATTTCTTACGCACTGGGAATTACTGGTAAACAACTCAATCCTTTTGATTATAATTTGCCGTTTGAGCGGTTTTTAAATCCATATCGTCCATCTGCGCCTGATATTGACGCCGATATTGCTGATGCCGGCCGCGACGAAATTATTCGCTATGTTTCCAACAAGTACGGCAAAGATCACGTGGCGCAAATTATCACTTTTGGAACCATGGCCGCCAGAATGGCAGTTCGCGATGTCGGCCGGGTTTTGGGTATGAGTTACTCCGAAGTTGATATCATCGCTAAATTAATTCCACCACTAAAAACTACTTTGGACAAAGCCTTGAAGGAAGTTTCCGAACTGCGGAATTTATATGATTCCGATCCGCGGGTAAAACAATGCATCGATATTGCTAGAAAATTGGAGGGTGTTGTTCGTCACGCATCAGTTCATGCCGCCGGAGTAGTAATTGCGCCAGAAGAAATTACTAACTACACGCCGGTGATGATGGATGCCAAGGGCGGCCGGTTGATTACCCAATACGAGATGCACGCCGTTGGAGAGGATGGGATTGGCTTAATTAAGATGGATTTTTTGGGCTTAGCAAACCTTTCGATTATTCAAAATGTGATTAAAATTGTTGCCAAAACCCGCGAGGTTAAAGTAATTTTGGATGAAATTCCGCTTGACGATAAAAAAACCTACGAAATGTTATCCCGAGGAGAAACAATTGGTGTCTTCCAGCTGGAATCCGAAGGCATGAGGAAAAATATCAAAGAGTTGCGACCAACTACCATTTTAGACATCATGGCCATGGTCGCACTTTACCGCCCCGGACCAATGTCCTTTATTCCCGAATATGTGGCCAGAAAACATAATCCCGGGCGAATAAAATATGCTGACCCGAGACTGGAAGCCGTTCTCAAACAATCGCTCGGCTTGATTGTTTATCAAGATGACGTTTTAATGATTGCCATTGAACTTGCCGGCTACAACTGGGAAGAAGTCGACAAATTTCGCAAAGCCATTGGTAAAAAAATCGTCAAAGAAATGGCGGCGCAAAAAGATAAATTTTTCCGCCAAATTATTGAACGCGGAATGAGCGAATCAACAACTAACGAACTTTGGAATCAAATAGAGACCTTTGCTGGTTACGGTTTTAACAAGGCTCACGCCGCTAGTTACGCCTTGGTTGCCTACCAAACCGCTTATTTGAAATCCAACTTTCCGCCGGAATATATGTCAGCGCTAATGACATCAAATAAAGATGACTTGGATAAATTGGCAATGGAAATTGAGGAGTGCAAACGGATGGGGATCGCCGTTCTGCCACCATCTGTTAATGAATCCTTTGTTGATTTTGGCGTGGTTAAAGAAACCGGCAATGTCCGCTTTGGTCTTTCGGCAATAAAACATGTCGGTGCTGCAGTTGCCGAAGAGATTGTCGAAGACCGCAAAAATAATGGTAAATATAAAGACATTGCGGAACTTCTCACTCGGTTGGGACCGAAAGTTATAAATAAAAAATCCCTCGAAGCGCTGTCAATGGCCGGTGCCCTTGATGATTTAGCTGAACGTAATGAGTTGATTTTTAATATGGAGCGAATGTTGGCGTTTGCTGCTGGCGTCAAAAAAAATCGTGATACGAATCAATCATCGCTTTTCGCCGCCGACATTATTGAGACGGCAAAAATTGAGTTTGAAGCCACCCAACCGGCAGACAAAAAACAGCGCCTGGCTTGGGAGCGAGAGCTTTTGGGTATGTATGTTTCCGAACATCCGCTGTCAGAAATTGCGCCGTTGATAGAACCTCATCAGCAGAAAAAAATCATTGAAGTTTCAGCCGAAATGGAGAACCAATTTGTCCGCATTGCTGGAATTATTGCTAATGTTCAGGAAATTATTACTAAGAAAAACAGCCAGAAAATGGCGTTTATTAAAGTCGAGGATCAAACCAAGAATATTGAGGTTTTGGTTTTTCCGAAGATATTTGCTGCCACGCCAACGATATTCACCCCAGATCAAGTTATCGTTGTTGATGGTTATGTCAGCAATAAAGATGGCGAACTGAAGATTTTAGCTGAAGAGATATTCCCTGTTGGTCTTCCGTCAGGTGACTCTGTGGGAGATGATAAAATCCCGGAATTTGTCCCACGCGGCAAGAAAAAATTGAATAATTGGGGAAACAATCGCGACGCGAACCCAGCAATTCAACAATTCAGCAATTCTACAATTTCTTCCCCAATTGATATCAAACCAGAGACACTGCAAATCACCATACCTCGTGGTTCAGAACCAAAAATTTTAAAGGACATTAAAGCCATACTTGCGCTTCACTCTGGTACAAGTCCGGTAATTATAAAAGTACCAAAAAATGGTTCCGGTTGGGAGGAAATCAAAATAAAAAACCGCATTGACATAAGCCCGGTTGTTAAGCGAAAATTAAAAGAGATAGTTGGAAAAGAAAATATTTCTTGAATTGTCATTGCGAGCCATTAAGTAAAGCGAAAAGCACGGCAATCTTTTTATTGAAGTGTTAAAGCTCGACGATTTTCATCACGCAAGAAGTCTAAATCGTCATATCCTTGATCTATTGATAAAAAGTGGACAATTAGTCTGGCAATTTTATCATTTGGGGCAACACCATCTTTACAAAGTTGTCTCGCAGCACGCATATGTCGTCTGCTTCGCTCTAAATCATTTTCGTGTTTAACTTCCGGTCCATGTTTATCAGAAACTCTTCGTTCATAAACTATAAATGCCCAATAATCTTCAATCTCATCAATAAATTCTTCAGCGGATCACCTTCTGTTTGGAAATATTTCATCAATAAATTTTTATAACCATCAGTTTCTCTGGCAAATTCTATCTCTTGTTGAATTTCCTCATTGGCTATTTCCGATCTCTTTCTGCCCTTAAAAGCCGGTAGCGATTGCATTCGGTCCTTTATAAAACTTTTTAGCGGTTTAGATTTTTCAAAATCCGCCAACAAATTTTTCGGATCCGATTCTTTGGGATCCTCTTCTGAGGTTTCTGCCCCCCCCATTTGGCTGACAGAGGAAAAATTCTCTGCCATTTCTAAATCTCGCCCTGAAAGATTCGAGTATTCAATATCAACTTTCACCATTAATGCTCCTAAATATTTTTAGTAATTTCTTGCTGGACTTGATATGGATCAGGAATATACTTGATTGTCAGTTTGTTCTCTTTGCCCGCAGTCTGGATGACTATTTCGCCGAAATTTAGCGACGTTCCCAGCATTCCAGTCGTTGTGTTTGTTACATCTTGAATTTTGGCGTATTCGGTTTCGGTGATACGCCGGTCGAAAAAATTACGCTGATCAACATTTATCACCCTTTGGTTGGTGATTAGACAAAAACTGTTCGAGTAAATAAACCAGACCTTGGCAATGACGGCGAAAATAAATAATATTGCCAATCCGCCAACAATATAGAATAAGTTACCAAAATCAAAATAAATCAGCACGATAATAGCTACTGCCAGTGCTAGTGTTGCTTCCAACAACGGCCAAAAGAAAACTATCGGATGGCGCCGAACAACATTAAAAACCCTCTCATCCGACCGCTGCCCTTTGAATGTGAAGTTTGAATCGTTCATACTCCTATTTTATCATAACTAAAAAAATTCAAAATGTTATAATGGAAAAAATATTAATTTTCCAAAAAATATGGGTGAAGCATTACCAAAATTTGATACTACGGAGATAGAAGACCCAAAAGACGAACCAGTCGTCAATGATTTCTCTCCAGAAAAAGTAAAAGGGAGTTATTTGAGTTGGTTACAAGAAACTGAAAAACTCGAAAACGACGAAAGTGATGAAAACTCGGAATTTTGGCGAGAAAGATTAAACGGAGAATCGGCCGAGTCGCGAAGACTAGCGGGCGCGGTGAGACAAGCAATCGAGGAAATGTTGTCGAATCAATCAGCCAGCCATGAGGCGATGATAGTATTTCAAAACATTGTGACTCAATCTCATGAAATCACCAGAGGTATCTTTGCAGGCGAGTATCACGAGGATTTGACTGCCAAAGGCCGCTGGTCAATTTTGCGCGAATTTAATAGAGAATTAATGCTTGTTCTTATACCACCTAGAATACCTGAGTCTTTTATTAAATGTCAATTTATTCTCCATCGATTTACTAGCAACCCATACTACGACGAACAAGTTTTTGATCCGACTAAATATAGACCAATTGAACCGGGCGAAGTTGCTGCCGGACAAGAAAAGATAATGAGTGAAATCAACCTTCAAGAATATGAAGGCAAAACCACCAACACAGCAACGGCATTGGAAAACTTAATTCCTGAAGCATACGAAACAAAGCCGGATTATGCTTTGACTGTTCTGGATATTGGCTGCGGAGACGGAAGGGTGGCAATTCCTCTCGCCGCTCTTGGCCACCAAGTTAATGCTTTGGATATTTCTGACAAGATGATCGCTGGCCTAGCGGCTAGAGCAGAGCGGTTTTCTCAAGATTACATTGAGCAAGTCGGTACCATCCACCAGCACGGCAAAGTAGCGACGACAAACTCACTTTTAAATACCAGTATTGGGGTATTTGAGAAAATCAATTCAATCAGCGACGATTTCGAACGGGATGTGGAAAATATTCCCGAACACATAAACGGCGCGGTTGGAGACTTCTTCGAACTTGATCAAGTGGAATATGAAAAAAGATTTGGCTCAGAACCCGCTGATGTAGCAATTATTATGTGGCATACCTTCGGTTTTGCCGGAACGCACGACGGAGAACTTCAGGTGCTGAAAAATATTTACCAAAATCTTCAACCCGGGGGCAGAATTATTATAGAAATGCCGGATCGCAATTTTGGGCCATACTTTGAAGCAATCGCCGCCCATTACGCTTCAGAACTCGGGAAAAAACGCCAGGATCCAAACTATAAACCGTATCCTTTGGGAACTTTGTTTGACGCTCCATCAAAACAGGAAGGTGCACTCACCAGCGACTCCGAAGAAGTCGCCGTTCCCCGCTACCTGCCGAGTAATAGAGAAATCCAACAAGTCATGGAAGAAGCCGGGTTCTCCTTTTTGAAAATAAAGAACTATTTTGTCAGTGCTAAGAATGAGCAGGGTGAGGTGCTGGTGATTAAAGAGAATATGTTTGTTGCCGAAAAACCGCACACCAAAGAACAACTAGAAGAAATGGTTAGTCAGCAAATGCAAAAGTCAGATACTAGACCAACCGAGCTCGAATAGCCCCCGCATTGTTTCAGCGATATATTTGTTCTCTATAATAACTCCGACGAGCTCATTCTTTTTGTTGTAATTGGCAAAAGAAACCTTATTGCCGTAAATCTGAACTTCTATAACTGCAGGAAATTGTTTTTTCTTCACAATTTTAATCTGGCGTAATCCCTCATTTGATCGCTTAATGTAAGCTGCGGTCTCCGGATCAATTTTATCAACAGAAACAATAACTCTGGCAGGGATTTTTGCTTTTTTGCGCATTACCACGTAGTAACGATGCAACCAGCGAGTAACCGATGCATCAGCCTCAGCCAAACCTAAAAATGACAGAATTGGTTTATTCTCTCTAATAGTATCCATATATAACTCTTTTATGCCTTCATAGCCCTCAAGAATCCGAGTAGTCGGTTTCTCACTCGAGAGTTGGTAGGTTTGGTTCAAGTTTGGAAGATAAGCGTTTAGCAAGGCTTTTTGACTCTCAATTTCCTCTTGGCGCTTTGAGATCAAGGATTGAAGCTGCCCAGGATCATTTAAGCGAAACTCCGTTTTCGCTCCTTTTTGTGATTGAACAACTAACTGCTTGTCTCGAAGTGAGTACAAAAGCGCATAGAGGTTAGTTCTCTTGAGCTCAGGATGAAAGTTTTGAAGCTCAATAATAGGAAGCTGGCCGTGGTTGAGGAGTGTTTCATAAATCACAGCCTCATTTTCAGTCAGACCCAATTGGGTGAAAAGTTGTTGATATTTATTTTCTGTCATAGTTTAATTCTATCATATGTTAAGTATATTGTCAAATAGATTTATACACATTGTTTAATAAATGTAGTTGATAATGCAGTTTTTGGAAACATCGAGCGTTATATAAAGAATAATTAGCAACTTGTCAACTTTATATAATAAGCTAATTTAGTCACTATACTATTGACATTTTAAAAGACCTGTGCTATAATGCCTGTGTACGATGAAGAGCGGTAGAGAAACCCAGGACATCAGCCAACCGCCTTCGCACCTTAACAACATATAGATAAATACCATTTAGCTGCCAATAGCAGTTAAACTGGCGCGAATGAGCTCGCAAGACCGGAGTTTTGATCAGGAGTCAAAACCATGAACCCATTGAGCTCACTCAAATGTCATCCTGAGCGATTAGCGAAGGATCTCGCCAGAATACACGCCATAACTGGCGTATACCCGATTGTCATTCCGGACTTGATCCGGAATCCATACAAATGTTTTTTTCCTGGGTTGATCAGTGTCAATCTGTGTATCAGATCCGTGTAGTTAAGAATGTAGATTTATCCAAGTTTCAGGAGTATTTAGATAAGTCTGTTGAAATGCCTATTTGGAGGGAAAACAATTATTGGCTGCTGAGTCATGCCCCGCACCCTAACTTGTTGTGGTGCGTGGGTAAAAGATCAGCAAACGCCATAATTGCCGCCAGGACATGAGATGGACATTCACCTTATAGTTGTCAGCGTAGATGGAGCGGATATTCCGCTTCATCACGTTGGCAGCAAAGACCGCGAAGGTTCTACGAGCCAAATTGCAGTAAATATTTTACTTCAGCTTGGCTTGTGGTGAACTTACTCCGGGTTTCAGGGATCTTGGAGGATCGCCTGCTACTCTAGTAAGCACGCCAGCGCAGTCACGGTTCCGGCACCAGCGTCTTGCCGGCCGGGGAGTGTAAGAGGACTCCAATCCTCTGTCGTCCAGCCCCTTCTTTGAAGGAGTTGGACCAGGTGAGAGCCAATGGGCTCGATCTGAACTGCACTCCCCGCGCGACATCAACATTCCGGAGCTCCCGCCGCCTTGGCGGGAGCTCAATCACCTTAGATTTTTTTAAAATAAATATTAACCAAAGCATTGCCGATGCCTATTTTCTTGATGCCAAAAAAATGTTTCTTTTCCTTCGTCTTGAGTCTAACTCGAGGCGAAAGACAGAGAAACAACCCCGCCTTCGTTGCGGGAGAATCTTAAAAGACGGTGCACTATCCTAGCACCGCGCCCTTCGGGGAACACCTTGGGAGGTGATTAGGATGAATGCAGTAGCAGCGAAGCAAAAGGCGGAGGAGATCGGCGTCGTAATGGTCGATACAGAGCCGTGCCAGTTGTGCGGCATCTGTAACTATCAGGGGCAACCTTGCCACTGGTGGTATGAGAAGTCACCAGAGCCGGTCGCGGTCGGTAAGCGCTACATCAGCGCCGACCGGCGGACTGTGTACCTGGCGACTGAGTCGGGCTGGGTCGGCGAGTGCCGAAGAGTCGAGGAGGACTATTCGGCCGCAATCTGGGCCACGCCCAGCGGCCCTGTTGTCATCAGTGGTTCGTGGTACGGAGGCGACCCTGAGAAATACGGGGTCATCAACAGCCTCCACACCAACGAGGACCCGTGGCAGCGTCAGCCGGTGCCGGCCGGCTTCATGGCGCTCAGCAATGTCGCCGTTGCCGGGCCGCGTTGCTGGGCCCCGGTCGGCGAGTTCGTGTCGGCGGGAGCGTTGGGGGCGAGGTATGACCTCGCCGACCTCATCGGGGCCTGTGGAGA
>JAPLVG010000002.1 GCA_026397235.1 Candidatus Berkelbacteria bacterium | reverse complement strand
TTGTTCAAAATCTGGCTGTGAATTAAATTTCGCTTTGAACCAACAACATATTGATAAAATTTTTCTTGCTTTCGACTACAATGAAGCACCAGACGCTTTTGAAATCTATGGTGCCAATGGTGATCAGCGCACTCTGTTGGATAGCGTTGACAAATCTCGGGGTCTCGATGATTTGCGCAAATATAATCCAAACTTTAGATACAACGAATACAACTTAGGTGTTAGGCCATATTATGCAAGTTATGTTTCCGGAACTTTTGATTCTATTAGCATCAAGATATTACCTCCAAAAGAGGAGAGAATGATATCTATATACGATGTATTTTTTTATCAGAAAAAAGCTCTAAGTACTCCAAAGTTTATCTTCAATTTATTGGCAGTCCACCCGAGATCCGCGCTGTCATATTTATTTTATTCAATTTTGTTTATTGTATTATTCCCCTCTGCTGGTTTATTTGTGGTTGATAAACTGTTTAGAAAAAAATTCTCCAGATTAGAAAATGCATTTTTTGCTTTTGCTTTTGCTTTGGTATTTTGGGGACTGATTGGATTTATTCTGACGCTGGTTAATTCCAACGCTGGATTTACGCTGGCTTTAATAGCTATGTTTTTGTCATTTATGTATTTTTACAGAAGTAAATTTGTTTCGGAAATTAAACTAAATTCTCGTGTCACCCAAATTTGCATTTTATACGCGGTGTTAGTTATTCTTTACGTTTTTATGTTTGACGGGGGACAAAAATTTAATGCTTTGCTTTATAAAAATGATGTATATTTTGACAATCAGCAGAGCTACGACATCACCCCCGGCAGTTACAGCTCGGATCAAATTGTACCGTACGGATCTGCAAAAATATTACTCTACGGAATTCAAAAAGATAGCAAGGAGTATTATGGCCTAGTTAGAACAAATATTCTTTCGTCTAGAACTCAGCTTTTTTCGTATGTTGCTGTCCCATTTCTAAAGGTTTTTGGAGATCGGTTGCTAATATTTGAAATATTGGGAATAGTTTGCGTTCTATTGCTACCGTTGTCAACCTATATGTTGGCTAGCGAGATGACAAAAGATAGACGGGCAACTTATCTGGCTGTATTTTTTGTTTTTACTTCTCCTTATCTGATTTATATCTTAAATATTACTCAACTTAAGATAATTGTGACGGTGTTGATTACAGCCTATTTTTATTTCCTTTTCAAATACAAACAGGATAATAAAAAAATCTACATAATCGCCGGGTCATTTCTGGCTGCGGTCTCTATGTTAATCCATAATTTTACCTTAATCTATGTCATCGCTGGCATAATATATTTAAGCCCAAATATATTATTGTGGTTTAACAAGAAGAAAATTGTCGATCTACTGATTTTGTTATTCCCAATAGCCATTTTTGCCGTCTGGCTTATTAACTCTTATTTTGACACTGGGGCTCTGCTGATTAAAGATGTTATAGAGACAAAAGATACCAGGAGCTCAATGGAGTATTTTAGGCAAAAATACGGTCAGAATTATAATTTTATTGCGCCCTACATTGCAAGGTTAATGAATTTTAAAGGATTCTTTATCGCTGACCCAGCGCCGATGATAGCATATCGCTCAGAGGGATTATTCAGATCAACCATTTATTCTTTGACCTCGTTCACACTTTTTCCTTTTCTGATTTGGGCTGTTATCAAGCATTTTAAAAAGTATGGGCATATTTGGCTGTATTTGCTGGTGCTTGTTGTCTTGGCTCTTAACTCCGATGCAAACTTTACTTCTGGTTTTGGCATGCATATTTACTTAGTTGCCACTATTCCTCTGCTACTAGTTATAATTGCTCAGGTTATTAGCAAATTTTCTATTCAAAATATTACAACTATTGGATTTTTAGTTTTAGCTGAATCATTCTTTATTAATTTTGTTGTCCAGAAGGAGTTAATTAGTGACAAGCTTTCCTTCCAATTCCAGTGGCCCCTTCAAACTTTTTTAATCTTTTCTTTGTTTGCGTTGCTTCAATTTAGCCCGCTGTATTATTTTTTGCAGGAAAAAAATGACAAAAAAAGTTATTAGCCTGGTATTCCCAGTTCACAATGAGTCAGCGATTATTGAAGATAGCGTCAATAGATTACTTAACTATTGCAAAAAACAGGGCATAAAATCGGAAATAATTATTGCTGAGAACGGTAGTAGTGATAACACCAAAGAAATTTTAAAACAGCTAAAGCAACCAGAACTCAAGGCAATTTTCTTAAAAAAGCGGGGACTTGGTAACGCGTACCGTGCAGGAATCAAGGCTGCAACATACCCAGTTGTCTATTTTTCTGGAGTTGACTTGCCTTTTGGTTGCAAAGATATTATGAACTGTTACCGAAAGATTGAAGAGTGCGATTTTATTGTCGGCTCGAAAGCTCATTCGAAGTCAAAAGTTGAGGTCAGTTTTAAAAGACGAATTTCATCTTCGTTTTTAAGATTGTTGCTGCGGGTTTTTTTGGGGCTTAAAACTCGCGATCCTCAGGGAAGTGCAATGTTTAAACGAGAGAAAGTTATTAAATTGTTACGTTTTTGCGATTCCGATGATGCCTTTTTCCAGTCACAACTGGTTTTGCAAAGTGAACGTCATGGTCTCAAGGTGGTGGAAATTCCAGTTAAATACATTAGTCCGCGCAAGGGATCTAAAATGCGGATAAAAGACGGGCTCAGAATGGCCAGACAGATTATGGCCGAGAGAAAAAAACTTCGAAATCAAAAATAGATAAAAAAAGCCACCTTCCCGTAAGGGTCGGTGGCGTTGTGTTCAGTTGGTGAACTGGCTACTGTGTCAGCTCGGTGGCGATGGTGCAGAGGTTGCGCCAGGACTCGGCCTGCAACACTTCTGTCGGTTGACGGTCGGGGAACGGGCCGGAACCGTCGGCGCGAGAGCCATCAACCTCGAGACACATTAGGCAGTTCTCTTGCTGAAGCAATTGATTGATGATGCTACGGATGCGCTGACTGGCGAACGTGGGGCCGATCTCAATCGGCGGGTGGGTGGCGATGACACCGTGGTCTTCCTCCCTGTAGCCAGCGGAGAGGTGATTGTGGCTACCTTTCATCCTGACAACCACTTCGGCCATGGTCGCGTAGTAGCGGGCGGCTGGGAACTCACCCTTGCGGATTCCCAGACCTAGCTGTTGCCATAGGAAGCGCTCGGCATTAGACGCTGGTTTGAATTCGTTAGCTCTGGGTAGCTGGCTGTAATCCTCCAATCGGCCAAAGAAGTTGTCGCTGATAGCCGCGTGCTCCCAGTCAATGAGTACCCCGACCTTGGCTATGCGGGCCAGTTTGGCGACTTCGAGCCAATTGCCCACCCGTGGGTGAGTGTAAGTTGGCAGCTTATTGCCGCCGATAAACTCGGTGACGCCGGTGTTCTCGACTCGGATTTGGCTTTTCGGCGCCCGAGAGGCCATGTCCCGCAACAGCTTGTGCTGAAACTGGCAGGCTAGCAGGTACTCTTCGGCGCCGATTGGCGACCGATACCGCTCAATCGGATCGTCGAGCGGGATGGCACTGACATCGATCAGCGTGTCGAGCCCGCCGTGGACGACGATGTACGCCGGCTCAAGACCGGCGATCTCCTTCATCATTTCGACATAACTGTCCCAGTCGTTGTAGGCGATATCGGTCAAGTTGTTGCGGGCGTGAATGCCCCAGTAGATGTCGCGGAAGTTGATCTCCTCGACGATCTTGGAGCTGGGTGGTTTGCCCTTCCACTCGATCGCCGGCTTGAAGCCTGCGACTTTTGCTCGTGCGAACTCGTCCCAGTTGAACCACTCGAGTTTCTCTCTCCAATCGGCGTGACCAGCTGGGAGTGCCAAGTGTTGCCCTGTCAATTCCTTCAATCGAAACACCATCTTTCGTTGGGTTTTTACGTTTGCGGAAAATTCTGTTTTGAAATGCAATTTTTCTAGGTTAAAATAGAGGTCTGAAAAACCTCAAATGGAGACCGATGAAAAATTATCAAGGACACCTAAAACAGTTCGACAGGGATCGAATCCAAGCGATGAAAGATAGTGGA
>JAPLVG010000009.1 GCA_026397235.1 Candidatus Berkelbacteria bacterium | reverse complement strand
AGGCAAGCTTTCAAGACGAATAAATGTCTAGCGAAGTATGAGCTTGTCATACAATGAGTCGCGGAAAGCGAGCCTGATTGAGCTTGAAACCCAGCAATGCTTGACAAGCGCTTACTAGGAGTGATAAAACTGGTTCGTAAGGCAGAGATCAAATTAATATAAAAATTAATTGAGTGATGCCGAAAGCATCCTCAGTAGGGAGGGGAGAAAGTTGTCACCATGCAACGTCTCCGTTCTCTTTGGGTCTCCGTACTAATTGTTTTGTTGTCGGCTTCAACGGCCTTTGCCGCCCCCGACCTCTCTAAGGTCCAAAATTTCACAACTAATGTCATCCAGGTTCTCGTCACCATCGCCGGTCTGCTCGCAGCCGGTTTTTTTGTTATGGGAGGTATCGGCTACATTACTTCTTCCGGAAATCCGGAAAATCTTGACCGGTCAAAAAAGATCCTGGTTTATTCATCTATCGGCTTGGCCATTTGTATCGGAGCGTTGGTTTTAAGCGGTATAGTTTCGGATTTAGCCAGTCAATCATTTAAATAGTCGGATCCATGAAAAAACTACTGATTAGAATCGGAATATTGGTTCCGCTCCTAATTCCCGGAGTCGCTTTTGCTGCTTCCAACGCCGAGGTTGATCATTTTGCCTCTGACGCGATGACAGCAATTCTGGCTCTTGCGGGGACAGCAGTTGTTTTTTTTCTGGTTCGAGGCGGTTACCTATACATCACTTCATCCGGTGATCCAGCGGCACTTGAGGATGCCAAAAGAACGATTAGAAATGCTCTGATCGGATTGGTAATAGTAATCGCTGCCGCATTTATGTCGAATCTTCTTAGCGAATCTTTGATGCAAAGTTCGTCTGGCGGATCCGCTACAGCATTGCAACTGGCACCAATAGAACCGACTCAGCAGGCCGGAACATTAACTCAGATACTTCTTGATGCGGTTTCAGGCTTTTTGCAAAACATTGTCGGCTCGGTAACTAAGCCGATACTAAACGGTATTCTCTGGTTTTTGACTTCCACTCCGTCTCTTTCAACCAACTCGGTTGTGTTTAACTTCTGGTTGATCATAGTTGGGATTACCGATTCGCTTTTTGCTATAGCGATCGCACTGTTAGGATTTAGGGTAATGAGCGCATCATCATTCGGATTTGATGATGTCCCGCTAAAAGAACTCTTGCCGAGAATCGGATTGGCTTTTTTGCTGGCGAATACTTCAATCTTCTGGATCGATTGGATAATCGAGCTATGCCAAGTAATGGTCAATGCAGTTCTTCATGCAACTGGTGGACTCTCAAGTGCCTGGATTATAAATGCTTTTGATCCAGCAGCACTTCTCTCCGGCACAACCGCTTTGATAACATTAATATTTGCGATTCTTTTTATATTGCTGGCAGTAGTCCTGTTGATCTTCTACATCAGCCGTTTAATGATACTGGCTTTTGGCGCCGTCATCTCTCCGCTCGTCTGTTTATTATCCCTCTCTTCTAAGATGTCAGACTTTGTCGGTAATGCCATAAAGATTTATATAGTAACAATATTTACCGTTTTTCTTCATGTGGTAATCATTCAACTGGCTTCGGCATTTCTAACAGTACCCGGCCAAATCGGCGAAAACCCGATCATCGGAATACTGGTCGGTGTCGCCTTATTCTCGGTTCTTCTAAAAAGCACTTCGGTTACAGTTCAGTTAGCCATGTCTTCGCAAGCCGGCAACACCTTGAAGAAGTTCTCAACGCAGATAATCAATGTCATCAGTTCGAATTCCGGCAAAACTGCCGGAGCAGCTACTAAAATAGCGAGGGCAAAATGAAATCAACAGTCGTACCGGCCCAAATAACTACTGTCGAAGATAAAATTGCCGGCTCATTAAATTTCATACAAATAATCCTGTTAGTATTTTCTTTGATCATCGGCACCGCTTTTTACGGATTAATACCACCGAAACTTCATTTGAGCTCTTTGAAAATCATCTTGATGATTGGGGAGTTTGCAATCTTCGGCTTACTGGCTCTTCGCTACAAAGGACGAATTCTGGCAGATTGGCTGGTAATTTATCTGCGCTACAAAGCCCGCCCCCGAATCTACATTTTCACCAAAAATGATCCCCAGAGCCGTGAGCAATTTGCTGATATTAAAATTATGCAGAAAGAAAAAACACCATTGGCGGCAACCGTTAAAAAAAGGATTAAGAAAAATAAGTTGATTGAACGACCGATAATTGCCAGTTCAGGATCAATCGTTTCAATCAAGCCGTCAAAGAAAGGAGGATTTGATGTTGAATACCAAGAAGCGTGAAAAGTTCGGTTCAGCAAGGAGTCAAGTCGGAATAAAAGAGGTTAGAGACGGAATACTGGTTCTACCATTCAATCGCTATCGCGCTATACTTTCAACTTCATCGCTTAATTTCGAGTTGCAAAGTGAAGAGGAGCAGGATGTAATCGTTTATACTTTTCAAAACTTCTTAAACTCTCTGAACTCTCCAATTCAAATACTGATTCGCGTCAGAGAATTGGATATAGACCGCTACCTGGAGGACTTCGAGCAGAAATGCGCCGGTGAAAAAGAGAAAATCTATGTCGAGCAATCAAAGTCTTACAGTGAATTTATCAGGAAACTGGTAGCCGGCAACAAGATACTGTCTCGCCGTTTCTATTTGGTAATTCCTTACGACTCAAAAACTCCGGTCGAGTTCGAAGTAGTAAAAGAACAGCTAAATTTAGAACAAGAAATTATCATCAAAGGACTTGAGAAATTCGGCATGAACGCAAAGCCGCTGAATACCCTAGAAGTTCTTGATCTATTTTACAGCTTCTATCGTCCCGACCAAGCGAAAACGCAACCGCTAATGAAACAAATAATAAGGCAGACAAATGAGCAGGACTATATTTAAAAGAAGACGACGACAAAAGGTAGATAAGGTCGAAGAGCAGAAAAAAGCCCTGTCTTTTCATATCGGCTCGCAGGACCAGCTTGATTTTATTACCTATTCGGGACTTGAAGAGTACCCGGACTATCTGATAGTTGACGGTCGCTATGTAAAGACCTTATTTGTTTCCGGCTTTCCTTACACCGCTTCAAGCGGCTGGCTCAATCATTTGATTAACTTTAACCACAATGCCGACATCTCATATCATATTGAACCGGTTGATGCGATGCTGGCCTTGCCGAAGCTCAACAGAAAAATTACTGAGCTGACATCAACCAAACGGGCCATGGAGCGAGCCGGTAAGATAATTGGTGCCGAGCTAACAGACCCGCTCGATTCGGCCATTGAACTGCGCGATAAAATTCAGCGGGGTCAAGAAAATCTTTTTCAAATTTCACTTTATGTAACTTTATCGTGCGAAACCTTAGCCGAACTTAATCGAACGGTAAAGCTTTTAGAAACGGTTCTCGCCACCAGATTGTTCTACACAAAATCCGCTCTTTATCAGCAAATCGAGGGCTTCCAGTCGGCACTGCCAAGGTGCGACAATCAGTTGGCGCAGAAAAGAAATTTAGATAGTTCATCAGCTGCTTTAACCTTTCCTTTTATCTCGTCCGAGCTAGTTCATGAATCCGGCGTGCTTTACGGAATTAATCGCTCTAATAGTTCGCTGGTGATACTAGATAGATTTTCGCTACCAAACGCCAACTCGATTCTCTTCGCTCAATCCGGCGCCGGTAAAAGCTACACCGCCAAGGTTGAAGTTCTGCGCCACTTAATGCAAGGAACTAAAGTTATTGTTATTGATCCGGAGAGAGAATATCAGCAATTGGCCGCTTCGGTTGGCGGAACAAGAATTAAACTATCTGTTCATTCAAAGGAAAAAATTAATCCGTTTGATATATCAGTCAACGATCCGGATAGCTTTGCAGATCATGTTCAATCGCTGACAGAAATCATCTCATTAATGGCCGATGGACTATCTTCAGAGGAAAAGTCGGTTGTTGATCAAGCGATTCTGAAAACTTACAAAAAGTTTGGCTTTGGGAAGAAAGCCGACAACAAAGTAAAGAGAAATAAAGACTACCCGCGAATGTTTGATTTCTATGCGACACTAAGGTCACTAAAACAGCCCAGACTGGTAAAGCGATTGCAAAAATATACCACCGGTTCGCTTTCAGAGGTTTTTGATGAGCACACCAACATTGAACTTGATAACCGCTTGGTGGTTTTTGATACCAAAGATCTACCGGAATCAATCAGACAAATAATGCACTTGATAATCGCTCAATTTGTTCAAAACCAAGTGCAGGGCGACATCTGCAAGAGAATCTTTGTTATAGACGAAGCATGGCTGATGCTCGAGCATGAAGAGAGTGCTCGATTTATTGCCGGTATGGTCAGGAGGGCTAGAAAATATTACTTAGGCGTAAGTATCATCTCTCAGCAAGCCAACGACTTTCTCGGAAACGTTCACGGCCGGGCAATTGCTTCACAAAGCGCTCTGCGAATTCTAATGAGACAGGACACGACTACTATTAGAAATGTTGCCCAGGAATTCAGACTCTCCGAATACGAACAAAGATTTCTTCTAACCTGCGAGCGAGGTGAAGCTTTAATAATTGCCGATCAACATCATGTGGCCGTTAAGATTACTGCTTCCGAAGACGAGCATCCGCTTATCACAACCGACCCATCCGAGAGAACTAAAAGAAAATGAATCCGCAAACTATAAAGATAATTGCAGTGGCATTTTCGATGAAAAAAGAGATCAAGTATCTCTTTTTCACTATGTTGGCAATTATTATGGTGCCGGTCTTCTCAGTACTTATTCTGACTCAGGCCGGTATCAATATAGTTTCAAATACTCTAGCGCAATATAATCCTCAAGACCTCGTAGTTGACATTAGAGACCCGCTAACCGGAGAAGTGGTAGATCATATCAATCAATCCGTTGCGTGGCCTATACAAGGTATAGTGAGCTTGGAATACGGCGAAAGCTCGCCCTACCAGCCGTTTCATACCGGAATTGATATTGCAGGACCTGTCGGTGATCCTGTTATCGCTTTTATGGACGGCACGGTTACTTATGCGGACACAGTCAACTGGGGTTTCGGTAGACACGTCAATATAAATAACGGACACTTCATCACTTCAACTTACGCTCACCTAGACACCATAGACCCAAACATCCGTGTCGGCGACACTATCCCAGCAGGAACCGTCATCGGCACGCGAGGTAGCACCGGTTGGTCAACCGGCCCGCATCTACATTTTCAGATCAATATCTTCGGCATTCCCGTAAACCCGAGAGTTTTCCTAACTGGTGACCCATCATAATATGATGCACTAGACTACATATTTGTTATTGAAAGTTCTCTAAACCCTCTTGACACTATGCCTATCGCCATAGTACACTATGTCTATAGGCATAGTAGGAGGGTGTTCAATGTTTGATCAAATGCAATTAATTAATCCGCAGAGCATGGCTGCCAAAAGCAACCAGGCTGTTAAATTTGCAGTTGATCTTTCAAATCGCACTAAAGATGAGACAGCACAAAAACATCACAACCCGCACATCAAAGAACTGGAAACTACGCTCAACAACATCTTTCCTACTACAAGAGAGGAGAACAATCTTCAAAGAGCCAGAAGAATGCTCGGAGACATAGCGACCTCATTATCTGACTCGGAACTTGAAAGTTTTTTAACTGAATTTGAATACCTTATAGATTCATGGATGGATGAATTTGAGAAGAAAATTTTTGATAATAAAACATTAATACAATTATTAAAGGAGGGTTAAATGAATGATTCGCTATCAACTAAAGCATCCCCTGATTCGGGGAAGGCAGTGCTCTATTTAAGAGTTTCGACCGAAGAACAGGTTGATAATTACTCGCTCGAAACGCAAGAAAACATTTGCAAGAAAGAAGCAGAGCGAAAAAATCTTGAAATAATGCAAATATTTCGAGAGGAGGGACGATCAGCAAAAACTATTACTGGACGGCCAGCATTAGTTGAGATGTTGGAATTTTGCCGCAAAAACAAAAGAGAGATTAGTACAGTGATCATCTACCGACTTGATAGAATTTCACGACAAACTGCAGACTATTTAGCTATTAGAAGAAAATTAGCCGAGTGTGATATCACGCTTGTTTCAGCGACTGAACCAACTGGCAACTCACCAACAGAAAAGTTTGTAGAGACAATGCTGGCGAGTTTCGCACAGATGGATAATGATGTCCGAAGTGAGCGATCTAAAAATGGCATGAAGGCGAGATTTCAAGCCGGACTTAGTAATGGCTCTGTTCCTTTGGGATATCTTAACCAGGACGGTTATGCAGCTAAAGATCCTGAGACATTCGATATTATGCAAAAAGCTTGGGATTTAATGGCAACCGGTACAAAATCTCTTAGAGGTATGGCTGAAGTCTTAACAAAGCAAGGAATCAAGGGCGGACCTAGGGGATGCGCAAAGGAGTATCCACTTCGTCGTCAAATGCTAAATACCGTCTTTCGCAATAAGTTCTATGCTGGCAAAATCGTCTCTAAAAAATACGGGCTAGAAGTTCAAGGACAACACGCGGCAATGGTCAGCGAAGAAAAGTTTTACAAAGTGCAATCCATTCTTGATGGTCGGAATACGAACATCGCTGCACCTCTGGCCAGAAGAAATATAGATAATCCTGATTTCCCAATGCGTCGCTTTGTAAAGTGCACGAAGTGCGGTGCTTCTTTAACTGGTGGCTGGTGCAAAGGCAAGCGTAAACATTACGCCTACTATTTCTGCTTAAATAAATGCAAAGGATTAAACACTAAAGTGGCTAGTATCGACGAAAAAACAATTGAAGAATTAGACCGGATTGCTCTTCTAGAGAAAGCAACTGACTATTTTATTGCTTGGTTGCGCCAAAAATATAATCTGCGTTCAGGGTCTTTGCAAAAAAGACGTGATAGCGCTGACATCAATCTGAAAAACTTATATGAGTTTCGCCAGTCGCTAATAGAAAAGAATATTTCAGGGGTGTATTCAGACGAGATATTCAAGGAACAAAACAAAATCGTAAAGGAGAAGATACAGACGGTTCAGATAACAAAAAATGATGACATAATCCAAAAGTACAATTTGGAAGCCATCACTTTATTTGTAAAATCTAAACTGGAAAATATCACTCAAACCTTCATAGAATCCGACTTAACGGGGAAGCGCAGCCTCCTGTGTTCAATATACCCCTCTGGACTGCATTGGGACGGTACTACCTACTTAAACACCGTAATTAGTCCGTTCTACAGGGCAATACTGGACCTTAAGAATCCTAGTGTCTTGAATGGTACACCGCCCGAGACTCGAACTCGGAACCAATGGCTTAAAAGGCCACTGCTCTACCATTGAGCTAGCGGTGCATAACGAAAATATATTAGCAGAAATTTAAACTGAGGTCAATTCTATTATAACAAGATTCAAATAGTTTCGCCGAAGGCGAACACAAAGCGTTAAAAGCTTTGCTTACTTTCTAGATTTTACTTTAACTTTGGTTGGGCGGTCTTCAAACAAGTAATTTATGAATGTAATTATTAACCAATAAACCAAAGCACCCCAGAAGGCGGCCGAGAAGTTGGCGACTTCGAAACCTTTAACGATTGTTGCTGTTAACCAAAACATTAGCGCATTGATTATTAAAGTGAATAATCCAAGCGTCAAAATGTTAATCGGTAATGTCAAAACAATCATGATTGGCCGAATTACTGCATTAACCAACCCGAAAATTGCAGATGTAATTAGGGCAGGCCAAAAACCGGAAAAACTAACTCCCGGAACAATGTAGGCGACAAGCATCAAAATAAAAGTATTAAGTAACCAGCGGAGTATCCACATTATCTCCTCCTAAAATTTAATATTACCAATGATATCGGTGGGGCAATAATCCAAAGTGTTCGCATGCCGTAAACAATTGAAGCAACTTTAGAGGTTCCAATTATCATTTCTCTTGTTGCTTCCGGCAAAAATCCCAATATAGTAGATATTATCAGCGCCATTGAAAGTGCCATGTAAACAATGACTTCAAAAACAGAGGTGTCGCCGCTTCTGGATGATGAGGCATTAATGGCGCCGGAAACGAAGAAAATTACCAATAAAAATAAGGCAATTGCCACCGTGCCGGAGGACATGTTGCCCTTTATAAAAACTGAATTTGCTATTACCTTATTGCCCTGGAAGAATTGAAAAACATACTCGGTAAAACTGGTTGCCATTACTATTGCAATGTAAATCGACGATAAAATAGTAATGACTTTTTCGCGTTTAAGAATAAATCCATAGGCAACGCCTAGGACAAAAGTCAATGCAATAAGAATATCCCAACTAGGGAGCTTTCCCATCTAAACCCCTCCCAGGTAGTAGAAATTCGACTGAAATTTCAGCTTTCTGCTACCAGTTGTTACATTTGACAGTAAAAAACTCTCACGAAGTTTGGCCTAAAGGCGTTGAAAATTTCAAGAAAGCTGTCGAATTTTCACTACCTGGTTTCCAAATTCTTTGATTACCATTCTATTATATCAAGATTAGATAGTAAGTAAATCAAAAGTTTTTTTTAAAGCGGATTACCGGAATTTGGCAGATTCCAATTCGGATGCTTTTTTTCAGCTAAATCCTTCTCAGTTGGGATTTTTAATTGATTTTCTCCTTGCTCCATTCTTCTTACTTCATTCTCCTGTATCAAATGATGAATGCCGGCATCGGCCAAGTTTGTTGTCCCGAATTTAGCTCGTTTTTGGTTAAAATTGTTAATAATTTCTGATGAATCGGAAAATTGTTTTTCTTTTGTTGGCGGCTGAGAAACATTTACTGCTTCGGAGGAAATTTCCGAACCCAAACGAGTCTGTGCCAAACCGACCTGAATTCTGGCCGGTGTGAAAGAGGATTTAATCCGTGTTGTCTGATTTATCCGGGAATTATAACCAGGTTTGGATATGACAATTTTATAAAAGCCTTTTGGCAGCGCTACGATGAATCTGCCTTTGGCGTCGGAAACTGATGTTGCTTTGAGCTTACCATCAGCTTCGGAAATCATATTAACAGTCGCAAGTTCCA
This sequence comes from Candidatus Berkelbacteria bacterium, assembly GCA_026397235.1. Lineage (GTDB taxonomy): Bacteria > Patescibacteriota > UBA1384 > XYA2-FULL-43-10 > CAINNR01 > CAINNR01. Next base: position 755 of record JAPLVG010000009.1, on the reverse strand, counting down.
CCCCCTGGCCGTTGCTTATGTCATAAACCTTGCCAAATCCCCGGCCGTTGAAGACAAACCACCGGGCAATATAATATATAATTAAGGCACCATACAAAGACAAAACTATTAAATTGAGTAAAGAGTAATGTTTGTAATAGGCAATTACCGACATTGCCAAACCGAATATAACCAACGGTATATTGGCAATGCGCAAAATTTTTGACATTGATTCAAACAATCTGATTTTTTTAACTTCCAATAGCGCTTCATCGTTAGCAATTAGTGGCAGTGCCTTGTCAAATAATTTTTCTGTTTCGCTTGGATGGAAAATATGGCTGGCGAAATAGTTTTGATCGTAAGCCAGTTGTGTATTTGCCCAGCCCTGATTTTTTGTCAGGTCATATCCCTGTCTCTTAATTTCAACATAGTATTCCTCGCCCGGTGGTGTTTCAAGCGCGAACCTTCCATTTTTATCGGATTTTACTGTTGAAATTAGTTTCTTGTCACGAGCTCTATATAATAGTATAAGAACACCAGCGACTGGCGAACCACTTGCCGCGTCATAGGTGATTCCTGGCAGATGTTTCTTCTCTTTGCTTTTAACAAAGAAGCCAAATAATTTTGATAATGTGTTGCTAATAACAACCAAGTTTTCTGGGTTTGCCAGTCCCAAAAGCAAAGCTGCCAAGAGCGGAATCGCAACTGCCGGATTTATTGGCCAGCCCTTTGGAGTTCCGATACATAATGACCCAAAACAAACTGAACCGGCTGTT
>JAPLVG010000028.1 GCA_026397235.1 Candidatus Berkelbacteria bacterium | reverse complement strand
CCTTTTGGAAACTTGTTTCCCTTTGACTTCGCGGCCCGCCCCTTTTGGGGCGAGGCCGCATTTTATTTTTTGAAAATGTTTTGTTAATATTAAAAATGAGAGTAGGTAATGATCGCAAGTCAACATCGCCGGCCCACAGGCAGCAAAGAGAAATCTTTGGATCTGCGGCACCAAAATCCTAAATATTTTAGATCGCCAGAGTCCCGACGGTTACGGCTTTCGGGAGCGTGCGAAAAATGTTTAGACACTCCGAGCCGGTTTTCTGGTGCAGGTTTCAGCTTTTTTCGAAAAAAGGCTGGATGCTGCCAAATAATATACAGCGCATTTGCTGCCAAATAATATACAGCGCATTTGCTTGTGTGAAAGAGTGCCGTGGGCGGCCTGGACAACTCAAAGCGCAGTGACTCCGGAAGGAAGACCGTCTTTAGCGACTACCCTCTGAATGTCAAGCTTTGGAACGATGGCGTCAGCTTGGATCGGAGCTGGAATCCTGTGGATCGGTATCCGAGCGTTCGGGCGGCTGTCTCGGCAGTGTCTAAACAAAAAGAAATACTGTCGGCTTCTATGCTGACAGTATTTTGTGTCAATTTGATATACTAGATTTGTGAACAAAAGTGAATTAATACAATTTCTGCGGGCGAATGAAATTTGGGCCAAGCGAACCATGGGTCAGAATTTTTTGGTTGATGGCGAAGTTTTGGCTAAAATCATCGCCGCTGCCGATATTTCATCATTCGACACGATTTTAGAAATTGGCCCGGGACTTGGCGTTTTGACGGAAGGATTGGCTGAGAAAGCCGGTAGAGTCATTGCGATCGAAAAAGATGATAAATTAACAGAAATGCTGGAGAATAAGTTTTCTGGAACAAATGTAGAAATTTTACATCAGGACGCGCTGGAATTTGATCCAGTCGCTATCGGGGAATACAAATTGGTTGCCAATATTCCGTACAACATAACTTCACTGATCATTCGTAAATTTTTGGAGACCCAGAATAAACCACAGTTAATGATTTTGATGGTACAAAAGGAAGTGGCTGAGCGAATCACTGCCAAACCTGGCGACATGTCGCTATTGGCAGTATCGGTTCAGTTTTATGCTGAAGCGGAGATTATCAGTTTGGTTAAAAATACTTCATTCTATCCGGCACCTAAAGTTGACTCCGCCATATTAAAAATTTCTAACTTTAAATCTTCTGTGTCTTTTTCTGTGTCTGATTTTTTCCGTGTGGTTAGATTCGGATTTGCCGCCAAGAGAAAAACTTTGGAGAATAATTTATCAGCCGGCTTACATATCACAAAAACCGAAGCTTCTGATATAATTAAAAAAGCGGATTTAGGCGCGAAAATTAGGGCTGAGAGTCTGAATATTGACGATTGGATAAAACTCTACGAAATTATCGAGGAGGCCAAGTAGTAGAAATTTGACTAATAATTCTGCTTTCTTGTCCAAATATATCAGATAATTTTTGGCTAAATAAATTTAAACGAATTAAGTGAACTTTTGACGAATTATTGAGAAAGCTGTCAAATTTTCACTACTTGGGAGGGGAATGTCGAATAAGAAAGAATTAAATAAAATTCAGAAAAAAGTCTCGATCACCGAGGACTTGCAGAAGCGGACAGAAGAGTCAGTAATGGAGCGTGTTGTCGAATCGCCGGCCAAAGTACTGGACGAGACTATCGAAATTTCTAAAACCGTCGAAAGAGCTGTTATAGAACGCGGGCCAGTAAGAAAATTGGAAAATTATTGGCGAATGCTCGGGCCTGGTCTAACTACCGGCGCTGCTGATGATGATTCTTCCGGTATTGGTACATATTCTCAGACCGGTGCGCAGTATGGTTTTAAATTTCTTTGGTTAGCACCTTTCTCGTTCCCGTTGATGGCAGTTGTCCAGGAAATGTGCGCCAGAATCGGTTTGGTCACCGGCCGCGGTCTGGCTGGTAACATTAAACGATTTTTCCCGCGCTGGGTTTTGATACTCTGCACTATCCTATTGTTCATCGCCAATACTTTCAACATCGGCGCTGACCTTGGTGCAATGTCGGAAGCTTTGCGATTGTTTTGGCCGCAGTTCGGCTACTTCTTTCTGATCGTTGTCATCGCGGCTGTCATTCTTATTATGCAGATTTTCATGTCCTACGAACGCTATGCCAAATATCTCAAGTGGTTGGCGCTGGTTCTATTTTCATATGTATTATCCACATTACTTATCAAGGGCTTAGATTGGCATGCAATTTTAACTGCCTCAATCAAACCAACTTTCTCGTTCACCAAAGACCAAATTCTAATCGTTACCGGCGCACTGGGAACAACAATTTCGCCATATTTATTTTTCTGGCAGACGTCGCAGGAAGTCGAGGAGTCAATTCAGTCTGGCGAAAAAAGTATTCAGTCGCGAATTGATGCGGTTGCCAGCGACGACATTACCGACATGCGGATTGATATTTGGTCGGGGATGTTCCTTTCCAATTTAGCGATGTTCTTTATCATCGCTGCATGTGGTGCGACATTGCACGCGGCGGGAATTATAAATATCAGTTCGGCAGCACAAGCGGCGACGGCGCTGCGGCCATTGGCAGGCGATTATTCCTATCTATTGTTTGCCGTCGGAATTATCGGCGTCGGTGCGCTGGGTATTCCGGTCTTGGCTGGCTCCTCGTCTTACGCTTTTGCCGAGAGTTTCGGCTGGAAACAGGGATTGCACTACAAACTGCGTCAAGCCTATGCATTTTATGGCATCATTATCATATCGTTAATCATAGGCGTACTGATGAACCTATTCGGATTAAACGCGATGAAAGCTTTGGTTTATTCGGCAATAATGAATGGTTGTGTGGCGCCGATTGTATTGATATTAATATTGATTTTGGCATCATCTAAAAAAGTCATGGGCCAGCGAGCAAATCGCTGGCCGGCGAAAATTCTTGGCGGAATCGCAACTCTTTTGATGTTGATTGCTGGCGTCGCAACCATTTGGGCACTGTTTCATTAAAAAAGCCCCGTGCGACTAAGCTAGGGGCTAAATTCATCATTCCAGGATGCGTTTTCCGGTTCCAGGTATATCACTCCGGGTTTCAAATAGATCAGTCTGCCAACAAGTGTTTCAGAGATCTTTCCGGCGTCGGCAGATGTAATTCTGCCGATTTCTGTGGTGATCATCTCGATGGTTAACCTCGAGTCATATTTGGCACCAGTTCCCCTGTGAAGAGTGACGGTGCCATGCAGTACTTTCTCTGACATTACCGTCACCTCCTTTGATGACGAATTGAGAATAGCATAAAGCGAAAGATTCTGCTACAATATTGGCGCTATGAACAAAGGAACACTTTACATCGTGGCGACACCGATAGGAAATATGGGCGATATAACAAAAAGGGCGGTTGAAACATTGTCAACCGTTGATTTTGTTGCTTGCGAAGATACCCGCGTTGCAGGTGGGCTTTTGCATCAGCTAAATATAAAAAAAGAGCTGGTTTCGATTCATCAGCACTCATCGGAGGAAAAAATCGGCCATATTATCCGAGAATTGGAAACTGGCAAGTCAGTTGCCTATGTTTCTGATAATGGAACACCGGGAATTTCTGATCCAGGACAGAAATTAGTCAAAGCAATTCAGCAATATAGCAATTTAACAATTCTCCCTGTTCCTGGTCCAAGTGCGGTGACCGCGGCAATTTCAGTTTCGGGGCTAGTTGAAAAAGAATTCTACTTTGTTGGATTTTTGCCGAAGAAAAAAGGCCGAGAGACTAAATTTAAATGGTTAAAATTGCTCGATTGTTCAATTGTTATTTATGAATCCGCACAACGTTTAGAAAAAACACTATTAGATATTAAAAAATTTCTTGGTGATAATACAGAGGTTTTCATTGCTCGCGAAATGACCAAGAAATTTGAGGAGAACTGGGGAGGGAATATTGTTGAAATTATTAATGATCTAAAAAGCCACACGATTAAAGGTGAATTTGTGCTAATTGTTAGAAAATAAAACGCCACCGGTTTTCTTCTTACCGGTGGCAGGTTTGGGTTTTTTGGGACAACTTCGCATTGGCTGTCCCTTGACTGTTTTGGCCATAATGACCTCCTAAATTGGATCTTCGAAGCCGATGACGAATTCATTGTAGCCGCTGCAGTCGTCACGGAAAGTTCTCAAACCGACTGCATGAATTTCTTTCGACTCGTCAGCGGTTAGTTTTGCCATCATTTCTGCTAACGGTGTAAAAACAGCTGGACTGATTGGCATCGGATCGGTCGCGACAAGGCGTTCATCGGCAGAAATAACCATAACCGGTAAAACATATTCAATCGGCATCTTGCTATTAGTCTGGAGGGTACGGTAAGCGATTTCTAGTGCTTGTTTGATCACCTCTACGCGATTCATCGGCTCCACCTGCTTTCACGGGAATAAACAATTTATAGCGGAAAAAAGTTGTTAAGTCAAGCTCAGTCTGATAGAATCAAAGTATATGAAGAAAAAATTTTACATCACAACCCCAATTTATTACATCAATGATGTGCCGCATGTCGGGCACGCTTACACCACCGTCGCGGCTGATGTTCTTTCGCGTTATTACAAGTCAAAAGATGAGGATGTTTTTTTTCTTACCGGTGTTGATGAACACGGAGCGAAAATCGCTGAGGCTGCTAAAAAAGCTGGTGTTGAACCAAAAGCCTTTGCTGATTCTTTGGTGCCGCGGTTTCAGGAAGCTTGGAAGAATTTAAATATCAATTACTCCGAATTTTTTCGCACAACAAACCCAAAACATGAAGAAATTGTTCAGGATTTAATTTTAGAGCTTAAAGACAAGGGTTTTGTCGAAAAGAAGAAATATACCGGAGTATATTGTGTTGCCTGTGAGAAGTTTCTCTTGCCAGATGAGCTAGTTGATGGCTGTTGCCCGGATCACGGAACAAAGCCAGAGGAACACTCGGAGGAAAACTACTTTTTCCTACTATCAAAGTTTGGTGATAAATTATCCAAGGCAATTGAGGCCGGCGACTATGAAATTCTGCCAGAATCAAGAAAAAATGAAGTTATTGGAAAAATAAAAAATGGCTTGGAAGATGTTTCCATCTCGCGCGAGAAAGTTGAATGGGGGATCCTGTTTCCAGGGGATGAATCACAAACCATTTATGTTTGGATTGACGCTTTAATTAATTATTGGTCAGCCCAAAAAGTTTTCAATCAAGACAACATTTGGCCGGCCGACATTCACTTAATGGCTAAAGATATTCTTTGGTTTCATGCCATAATCTGGCCGGCAATGCTTTTGGCGCTAGATTTACCTTTGCCAAAGAAAGTTTTTGCACACGGATTTTTTACCATTGGCGGACAAAAAATGAGCAAAACCAGAGGAAATGTGCTCGATCCTAACACATTAGTTGAAAAATTTGGTGCTGATGCGGTTCGCTATTCACTTTTGCGCGAATTTCCTTTCGGCGAAGATGGTGATATTTCAGAGGAAAAAATTGCCAACCGCTATCAGTCGGAATTATCTAATGGGCTAGGGAACTTGGTGCAGAGAACGATTAGCATGATCAATAAATACGAAATTCGAATATCGAAATCCGAAACAAATTCGAAATCAGAAACGAGGAAAATATCAAAACTTATCGAAGATCTAAAATTTGATCAAGCTCTGCAGGAAATTGCTGGTGAAATTACAAAACTAAACCAATACATCGAAGAGAATAAGCCGTGGGAATTGGCCCCAAAGGGGTCCCTTGGATGGACAAAAACTGATCAGACAAAATTGGCAGAGGTTTTATCACACGTTCACTCCGGATTGGTTGATATTACTCCACAAATTGCGCCGTTCATGCCGGAAACTGCAGAAAAAATGAAAAAACAGTTGGAAACTTTAGAACCAGATCCATTATTTCCACGAATTTAATTAATAAAGCGGAAGTAAGCCCACTGATAATGACACTGATAAAACACAGATAAAGAAAATCCGTGTGTAATCTGTGTAATAGATCTGTGGACTTACCTCAATTAAATTATGATCGAAGCATTTTTGGCTTCAATTGGATATGCCGGAGGGGTGGTTGTCGACAAAGTTGTTCTCTCCCGCTACAGATTGCCGGTAAAACGTTTCATACCGCTACTTTTTATATGGTTGGCAGTTATCACAGCAATACTTTTACCGGTTTTTGGCCACATCAACTTGCCACTTTTTGAAAGCTATAAATATATCGGGCTTTTTGTTTTGATGATTGTTACCGCCCTAACTTGGAATTCGCTCTACTACCGCGGTATTCAAGATGGCGAAGTTCATGAGTTGGAATTTATTATGATGCTGACGCCGATCACGACGATTATTTTGTCGGAAATTTTTCTTCCAGGTGAGCGGAATTTGTCGATCTTCATTGCCGGAATGGTCGCCTCCACTGCCCTAATCGCTTCAAGATTTCGTCACAACCATTTGCAAATATCTAAGAACACCAGCGTTATTGTTTTTGCCATGCTTCTGTCATCTGCGGAGTCAATCATTATCAAGCTTTTACTTGATTCCATGTCCCCGGTGTCTCTATATTTTGCTCGAACGGCGGTTATGGCGGTGGTTTTTCTTATTATGTGGCGGCCAAAACTCCTAGCCATGCCAGCGAAATGTTTTGCTTACACAATTATTTCGGCAGCTTTTGGCGTATTGCAGATGGTTCTAAAGTTCTATGGTTTTGCCAAACTTGGTGTGGCGGAAACGACAATGTTTCTGGTCCTTGGCCCGTTTCTGGTATACTTTTTTAGCGCCTTCTATTTTAAGGAAAACATCAAAAAGCGCGACATTATCGCTACTATTGTTGTGGTGGCAGCTATTATTTACGTCTCATTCTTTAAATGAAAACGAATAGTTTATAACTAATAACGAATAACCATAGTCACATAACTACTTAGTGGAGAATAAATGGCTGTTGACACAAACAAGAAGATTGATTTGATAGTGTTACTAACATTACCTATTGTTCTTTCTCTTGTTGCGCTTTTTTTGAATCTAAATGCCTTTTGGTCAGTAATATTGTTTTTTGGCCTTCCATCAATTTTGCTTTCTTTTCGCCGCCCGGCGTATATTTTAAAATCTTTACTTTTTTCAATCATCGCAAGCGTACCGGTAATCATCATTGTTGATTATATTGCCGAATCGACAGGTCAGTGGTTAATTCCAGGTTCGATTTTACCGACAAGATTATTTGGGGTCGTGCCGATCGAAGTTATTTTTTGGGCAATAATGAATTTTTACGCAGTAATAATGTATTACGAGTGGTTTTTAGACCATCATCTAAAAAAGGAGCTTTTTGGAAAAAACATAAAAAAGTTATTACTACTAATTGGGGTTTTATTTTCGACTTTTATAGCATTAGTCTTTTATTTTCCAAATATTCTAAATATTTCTTATTTTTATTTATGGTTCGGTTTGTTGGTCATTATTTTTCCAATACTTTGGGAGCTAATTAACCACCCGGGGATAGTGCCGCGATTTATTAAAGCTGCCGCATACTTTTTTTATTTGACATTTTTCTATGAAGTAACGGCGCTAAAATTAAATTGGTGGAATTTTCCAAGTAACAAATTTGTTGGTTGGGTTGAAGTCAGTAGCGTCAGATTTCCAATTGAAGAGTTGGTATTTTGGATTATATTATTCACGATGGCAATTTTAACCGCGTTTGAAGTTTTCGACAAAGACCAGGGGTTAAGTGATTATTAAAAATAATAGTGAATATTTAATATTATGTTTATAGATACTCACGCACATTTAGATTTTCCGGAATTCAAGAACGAAGTTCACCAAGTTTTGGGTCGGGCGATAGATGTTGGCGTCCGGCGGATAATAAACGTTGGCGTCGATTTTGATTCATCGAAAAAATCAGTTGATTTGGCTCGAAAGTACCCGGAGGTTTTTGCTTCAATTGGTATTCACCCGCATTCGGCCAATGATTTAGATATTGAAACCAAACAAAGACTTTTTACCTTGGCCAGCCATCCAAAAGTCGTTGCCGTTGGTGAGATTGGTCTAGACTATTATTATCTCAAGCGATCTTCTCAATTTTCAAAATATCCGAGCCGAGAAAAACAGATTTTTTGTTTGGAACAAATGCTCGATTTATCAATCGAGCTGCGCAAACCGGTTATTATACACTCGCGCGAAGCCGACGCCGACATTTACGCTATTTTGAAAAGCTATCAAAAAGACATTCGAGGTGTTGTTCACTGTTTTTCTGGCGACTGGGATTTTGCTAAAAAGATTTTAGAAATGGGGTTGGCAATATCATTCACTGGTAATATTACTTACGCCAAACAGGGTTCGGAAATACAACGCATCATTGCCGAAATTCCTCTTGGAAGCATGATGGTTGAAACCGACTGCCCATATTTGGCGCCAGAACCATACCGTGGAAAGCGTTGCGAACCAGCGATGGTTGTTCGTGTGGCGGAGGAAATCGCTCGGATAAAAAATGTTTCCCTTACCGAAGTCGAAAAACAAACTTCAAAAAAGGCGATGACATTGTTTGGGATTAGTTGATAAAATATCACCATGAAAAAGAAAGATCTAACAATTTTCGAAGGAAATAAAATCCGCCGAATTTGGGACGAGGCGGAAGAAAAATGGTGGTTTTCGGTTGTTGATGTTGTGGCAGTGCTAACTGATCAGACTGATGATTTGAAGGCAAGAAAATACTGGAACAAATTAGCAGAAAGACTTCGAAATGAGGGAAGTCAGTCGGTGACAAATTGTCACCGACTGAAATTACAAGCATCAGACGGTAAATTTTACGAAACGGATGTCGCAGATGTCGAAACTTTATTTCGAATTATCCAGTCGGTTCCATCAAAAAAAGCTGAGCCGTTTAAACTTTGGCTGGCTAAAGTTGGTCATGAACGTGTTCAAGAAATTCAGGATCCGGAACGGTCGCTAAATCGCGCCAGAGAAAATTGGCAGCGGTTAGGCAGATCGGGAAAATGGATTCAGCAGCGGATGATGGGGCAGGAAATTAGAAATAAACTCACTGATTATTGGCAAGATCACGAAATTACAAAACAAGACGAATTTGCAATTTTGACTAATGTAATACATGAAGAGTGGAGCGGATTAACGGTCAAAAAACACAAAAATATCAAAGGTCTAAAAACTGAAAATCTTCGCGACCATATGTCTGATGCCGAGTTGGTTTTTACTGCACTGGCTGAACTTTCTACTCGTCAAATCGCCGTTGGTTTTATTCCGAATAAATCTGCTGGCAAAAAAGGCGGTCGAGTTGCAAAAAATGCTCGCAAAGAACTCGAATCGAAAACTGGAAAAAAAGTCGTAACTGGCAGAAATTTTTTATTAAAACGAAATAAAAAGATGCTAAAATAAGTGAAAGGTTTTGGCCGAAGTCGAAAAACAGACGAGCAAGAAAGCAGCGACACTTTTTGGGATAAGTTGAACTAAAATAAAAAGACCGACATCTGAAATGATGTCGGATCAGATCTGTCTGTTGTTCAGTTTTTCTTCCTGACGATTAGTTTGCCTGCGTCACTGTCATAATTGATCAGTTCGACTTGGGAGTCAACTACTCCTCGCTTCGTTAGGGAAGCGATAGCAACGACGGATGCCATCATCAGAGTTACTCCACTGGCCCCGCCATGGACTTTTTGTACTCCGTTTTCTACAACGGTTACCTCAAGGACGCCGTGGTGAATGGTGCGCGGGTCAATTGCAGACACGATGAAGTCTCCTTTTGGTTTGCTGTGGTGTTTTGTTTATATCATATCCTTAAAAATTAATCCACTCCATTGACACAATGTTACCTTAAATGATACATTACATATTGTCATCCTGAGTTAGACGAAGGATCTTATCAAAACAGATTCTTCACTTCGTTCAGAATGACAAACCAAGATTCCGAAACAAGTTCGGAATGACAAAAAAGGAAGATCGATGAAACAAATCAACGTTAATGAATTGCCCCAGCACCAGAACAAGTTCGGTGCGGGACAGGCAAAACAAAGCGAGGTTTTGTGAAAAATATAAATGTCAACGAACTTCAGAATCAAATTTCTAAGATTATGCGGGAAGTTGAAAGTGGAGAAGTTTATCAAGTCAGCCGCTATTCCAAGCCGGTAGCTTATTTAGTACCGCAGAGCGAGTATGAAGCCGCAGTTTCTGGGAGTGGATGTAAATCTTGCATGCAAGATTTACGTAAAATAGCTAAGAAAATGGAAAAATGAAAAGAATTTATTTAGATCATTCAGCCACAACTCCAGTAGATTCAGAGGTTTTGGCGGCCATGACGCCGTATTTTTCTGATAAGTTTGGCAATGCCTCGAGCGTCCACTCGTTTGGCCAAGAGGCGAGAAGCGCGGTAGATAATGCGCGCCACCAAATTGCTGAGTTTTTGAATTGCAAATCAATAGAGGTGATATTCACATCAGGTGGAAGTGAGTCGGATAACTTGGCGATAAAAGGCGTTGTTGAAGCTGTCATCCCCGATTTAGTCGGGGATCAACTAATAGTAGATTCCCGCCTTCGCGGGAATGACAAAAAAAATGGGAATGACAAAAATACTTTACCTCATGTCATTACATCAGCGTTTGAACATCACGCGGTTTTAGAAACTGTTAAAGAGTTGGAGCGTGATGGGAAAATCGAAGCGACATTTATTAAGCCGAATAAGGAGGGTTTGATCGAAGTGAGGGACATTGAAACGGCGATCAAAAATCATACAATTTTAGTTTCCATAATGTATGTAAATAATGAAATCGGCACAGTGCAGCCAATTCGGGCGATCGGACAAGCAATTGAGAAGTTAAATAAAAACCGAGAACAAAAAATCTATTTTCACACTGACACAGTGCAGGCTGCAGAGTATTTTGATATGAACGTTGACACTTTGCATGTTGATTTGCTGACAATGTCGGCGCACAAAATTTACGGGCCAAAGGGAATTGGGCTTTTGTATATCCGATCTGGCGTCCCGATTAAGCATCAAATTATCGGTGGTGGCCAAGAATACAAAAAACGAGCTGGCACGGAAAATGTTGCCTCTATCGTCGGCTTTGCAAAAGCAGTTGAAATGATATGTCATCCTGAACTTGTTTCAGGATCTAATAAAAACGAGATTCCGGATCAAGTCCGGAATGACAAAACAAAAGTGCTTCGTGATAAATTAATCAGTGGTTTGCTACAAATCCCAAATTCATTTTTGAATGGTAGCAGAGAATTGCGTTCGCCAGCCAATGCAAATATTTCTTTCATCAATGCCGAAGGCGAAGCGATATTATTAAACTTGGATATGGAAGGTATCGCCGCTTCAACCGGTTCTGCCTGCACTTCCGGTTCACTTTCTCCATCACACGTTCTTTTGTCACTTGGTTTAAAACCAGAACAATGCCACGGATCAATCCGTTTTACTTTAGGTCGCGAAACTATCGAGGAAGAAATTGATAAAGTTTTAGAAGTCATGCCCGGAATAATTGAGAAATTAAGAAAAATGAGCCCGTTTTCTTGATCCGTAGGCCAGACTTTAGTCTGTTAATTAGCACGCTAAAGCGTGGTCTACAGAAAAAGGAATACCCATCCTTCATTCGAATTCGTTTCGAGGATTGCAACCCTCGCAAACGAATGCTTATTCCGGAGGGTTATTCGCCTCAAGGCAAATAAAAATCCGCCTGCGAAAGCGCGGACGGACAGGGTAGATTACTGTGGCGCAAGCGATAAGACATACGCCAGAAATTCACCGAATGCGACTATAACGACTACAACAGCGAGGAAAATGAAACCTTGGGTCTTGATGTCATGGTCTTCAAACATGGCAGACTCCTTTTCTGCAGGAAGTAATATTATATTAAACTAATTGACATAATAAGTCAAGGAGCTGTATGGATAATTTATATTCAGAAAAAGTAATGGATCACTTCAGGAACCCGAGAAATCTTGGGGAGATTGCAGATGCAGATGGCGTTGGAACAGTCGGAAATCCCAATTGCGGGGATGTAATGAAAATCTACATTAAAGTAGAAGATGACAAAATTGCTGACATTAAATTCCAAACTTTAGGATGTGGTGCAGCAATTGCTTCTTCTTCAATCGCAACGGAATTAGTCAAGGGAAAATCAATCGAAGAAGCGCTGAAACTGACATCAAAAGAAATTGCCGAGCAAATGGGCAAGTTTCCGCCGGCAAAATATCACTGTTCAATTCTGGCTGAAGAGGGAATCAGGTCAGCTATAGCTGACTTTAAACGGAAGAAACCACACTGATAATCACACAGAAAAACACTGAAAATTCTGTGCTACTTCTGTGTCATAAAATCTGTGTAGTTTCTACAATATTATGAAGTTTGATGGCAGAAAAATTAGAGATCAAATATTAAGTGAGCTGAAAGTTAAGTTCGCTGCTTTGTCGACCAAGCCGACTTTGGCAGTTATTTGGATTGGTGATGACAAAGTTTCAGCCCGTTATATCGAGCAGAAACAGCGGGCGGCAGAATTTGTTGGCGTTCGTTTCGATATTTGTAAATTTCCGGAATCAGTGACGACCAAAGTTGTCGAAGAGCAGATTAAAAAATTAAATTCTGATGCGTCAGTCACCGGGATAATGATCCAACTACCGGTTCCAGAAACTGTTGATCAATTTGAATTAGTTTCTGCTATTGCGCCGGAAAAAGATGTCGACGCACTTAGATTTTGTTCTGATATTGAATGCACTTTTCGGCCACCGGTAACTCTAGGAGTTTTGGAAGCGCTGAAGGAATCCGGAATCAATCTAGCTAATTCAACTGTCGCAGTTGTTGGTCGCGGATTTTTAGTTGGTGAACCACTGATCAATGTTTTACGTTCAGAGGTCGCCGATTTGCGGATTGCTGACAGCAAAACTCCGCATTTGGCAACATTAACGGCTGACGCCGATGTAGTTATTTCGGCCACTGGTCATGCTGGGTTGATTAAGCCTGATATGATTAAGCCAGGCGCAATTTTAATTGATGCTGGCACGACAGAAATTGGCGGAAAGTTAGCTGGTGATGTTGATCTGGAGTGTTACGAAAAGTCAGCATTTTATACGCCTGTGCCTGGTGGAATTGGGCCGATGACGGTGGCGGTGTTATTTAAAAATCTTTTAGTAGCAGCCCAAAAACAAATAAAAGATCCCGAATCAAGTTCGGGATGACATTATGAAAAAGAAATTTTGGACAAAACGAAATATTATTCTAATAATCATTGTCGCAATAATTCTTGCCGCAGGTGGTTATTATTTATATACTAGAAAGTTTTCAATGTTGCCAGACGGAGCCGCCCAACTTTTGTCGACTGTGCATGAGCCGACATCGGCTGATAGAGTTCTGATCGTTTCGCCGCATTTTGATGATGAAACAATCGCGGCAGGCGGTTACATTGAGCGAGCTGAGGAGAACAAAGCCGCGGTTGAAATTGCTGTTGTCACTGATGGAAATCGTCGAAAAGTTGGGGCAGAGCGCAAACAAGAATTTACTGCGGTAACAAAATCACTTGGGGTAGCAGAGAATAAACTTGTCTTTTTAAATTTACCCGAGTTCTACTTAAGAGAACGGGTGAGTCAGGCAGATTTGTCAAAAACACTACAATCTCAGGTTGATAATTTTAAGCCAACTATTATTATTTATCCGGACTCATATGATCAAAATCCGGATCACAAGTACATTGGCCAGACTATGAACGATATGTTAGCAAACCGGACGGATCTATATGCTTATACATATTTGGTTCACTGGAAGTATTTTCCACAGCCGGTCGGTTTGCACACTGAAAAACATATAACGCCGCCTGTTCAGTTACTTGATTTTTCCCATAATTGGCAGAGGTTTGATTTGACTCAGGGCGAGGAAGATCGGAAGCAAACTTCCTTGGATATGTACAAATCCCAGCTTAGATATTTGCTGTTGCATGATCTTTTGGTTTCAATGGTTCGACGCAACGAACTTTTTAATGAAAGGTTGCGTCCCCTACCAAATTACTAATAAAACCAAGAACGAAAGTACGAATAGGGTTTTGGATTTATTGGCCCACAGGGTCACCTTCGGAAGATAATTTCGTTTAGATTCGTAAATTAGTAAGGAGAAGCCAATGAAATTGGCGGTCGCTATGTCCGGCGGAGTTGATTCCTCTGTTGTGGCAAAAATTTTAAAAGATGAGGGTCACGACTGCGTCGGACTCTTTTTGAAGTTGTGGAGTGATCCGACTTGTTCGATTCAACCAATCGGATCAGATCCTTCGACTCCGCTCAGGATGACAAATAGTCAAAATCGTTGTTGTGATTATGAAGCACTCGAAGACGCGCGAATGGTGGCAGCTAAACTAGACATTCCATTCTATGTCATTGATGCCAAAGTTGAGTTTAAAAAAGAGGTTGTTGATTATTTTCTCGAAGAATATAAAAATTTGCGAACGCCAAACCCCTGTATTGTCTGCAACGAAACGATTAAATTTGATTTGCTGTTGAAGAAGGCGATTTCAATTGGCTGCGAGAAGTTAACAACAGGACATTATGCCAGAATAATGCAAAAATCAAAATGCAAAAATCAAAATGACAATTCAAAATGCAAAAATGAATTCCATCTACTGAAAGGTATTGACGAAACTAAGGATCAAAGCTACATGCTCTATCGTTTGAATCATGATCAATTATCACAAGTTTTGTTTCCGGTTGGTGAAATGAAAAAGAAAGATGTTCGCGAATTAGCGGTGAAGTGGGATCTTCCAGTCAAAGAAAAACCGGAAAGTCAGGAAATTTGTTTCTTTGCTGATAAAGACTATAGGGTATTTCTGAAGCGTTATCTCGATCCAAAATATTTTCAGTCAGGAGATATTGTTGATGCTAATGGAAAAGTGATTGGTAAACATGACGGTTTGCTTAACTACACAATTGGTCAGCGTCGGTTGATTGATCAGCTTATATCTAATGGAGATAAAGAGCCGCTGTATGTAATTGGTTTTAACAAAGAAAAAAATCAACTAATTGTTGGCAAAGATGATGAAATTTATAAAAAGGAAATGATTGTTGGAAATTTGCGCTGGATTTCTGGCTGTCATCCTAAACTTGATTCAGGATCTCTAAGCGTTAAAATCCGCTATCGTCATCCTGATTTTCCGTGTGAAATATCTCCTTTGTCATTTCGAGCGAAGCCGAGAAATCTTAAAAAAGATCCCCGCAGGGTCACTTCGCAGACCTCCGCTGTCGGTCGGGATGACAAGATTAAAGTACTATTCAAAAAACCGCAGCGGGCGGTGACGCCAGGACAATCTGCGGTATTCTATGTTGGTGATGAAGTTGTTGGTGGCGGAGTTATCGAAAGTTAAAGCGATTCCGGCTCTTTTCTCCGAAGTTCGAGAGCTTCATCAGCAGCTAGTTGTAATGCTTGTCTCTCGGCTTGTTCTTCTGTTGTTAAATTCCTTTGAATTCCGGTGGCACGCAATTCATTGAGTCTTCGTTGACTTTGTTGATCCAGGAGAGCATTTTCTGGGTCAAATTCCTTTGGTTGTTGCGCAAATTCATTCATAAATTTATTGTATCATAAAAAAACGGCTAACCACTTAGGTTTGCCGTAAGTCATACAGATCTTTGACGATGTGTGGGATATCTTCTTCAAGTCCAGTGGTGGTTTTCCCATCGGTCAAAACTCTGATGCGAGAAATAGCTTCGTCTGGGATTCTACCGAAGGGAATTCTGTCCGCAATATCTCGGGCAGTAACTAGGTCTGACTCGCGACCCATTTGATGCTGGATCAGAACTACTCCACCGCGCGCTAGCTCATTGGTTGCCATGGCAACTGCCATGCCTATTCCGTCTTGACCGATTACAACATATACTTCGACGTTATCAGTGCTTGAACTGCGAAATTCCTCGTTGTCTGTGATTAGTAGAACATGCATAACAAGCCTCCACAAGAATTAAGGTGATATTACCATAACACAAACCAAAACAAATTGCAAGCAAATAAAAGCGACCAACCGTTGTGGTTGGTCGTGGTCGGATATTTGCCGGAGCTGTTAGTCGCCGATGAGTTCGACGAAACTTTGATGTTTTTTCGAGCACGACACTTTCCCACCGGAGATTGAATGTGGTGGCGGGATGCCAGTCGTCTTATGTCCTGTATTCGAGTGAGTATAGATTTCATAAGATCGCCGCTCAAAATCTCTGAGTTGTCTGATTTGATCTTTAGTTAGCAAATCGCTCACCTCGCTATTCTATAGCTAAATTAGCAGAATAGTGGATATAATGCAATTATGGGACTTGATACAAAAGTACAATTTGTTCACGGGGTTGGACCGAAAATGTCCGAGCGCCTCGATAAACTCGGCATTAAAATGGTGCGTGATTTAATTTACTATTTCCCGCGAACTTATCTTGATTATACGAAAGTTACCAAGATCGGGGAGATTGCCGCGCCCGCCTACGGCGAGGCTCGCAATGACAATTACACAATCAAAGCCAAAATCATAAATATTGCCAACAGGCGGACTAGCCGGCGGCGGTTCACTGTAACCGAAGCAGTTGTTGCTGATGATACGGGATCGTTGAAAGTTGTTTGGTTTAATCAGCCGTATTTGGAAAAAATGCTCAAATCTGGGTCGGAGGTTATTCTTAATGGCAAAATATCCTACGATAATTTTTCAGGTCAACTGCAAATGGAATCACCAACGCGAACAAATTTTCCGCAGATTGTGCCGATTTATCCGGAAACTGTTGGCATCACCAGCGGATACATTGGGAAACTCCTGAAAGCTATCAGCTATCAGCTATCAGCTGTTAGGGAATACATTCCAGAAGAAATTATTAAGAAAAATCAGCTACTTCCTATCCAAGAAGCAATTAAACTCCTGCATTTTCCTGAAAGTTCACAGTCGATTGAAAAAGCCAGAGAGCGGATGGCCTTTGATGAATTATTTCTGTTTTCGTTGCAAAAACAGTTGATAAAACAGGAAATTCTAATTCACAAAGCGCCAAAAATGAAGATCGATGAAAAATTTCTTAAGGATTTTGTCGAATCATTGCCATTTAAACTAACAGACGCCCAGAAGAAATCAGCTTGGCGAATTATTAAAGATTTGGAATCGGATCAGCCAATGAATAGGTTGCTAAACGGCGATGTTGGTAGTGGAAAAACTGTAGTTGCTGCTTTTGCTGCCGCAGTTGTAATCAAAAATGGCTATCGGGTGGCGCTAATGGCACCAACGGAGATTTTGGCCAATCAGCACTTTCAAACATTGACAAAAATACTAGAACCACTCGGGATTTCGGTTGGACTTTTAACCTTGGCGAATAAAAGTGATCACAATCTGCCAGATATTATCGTTGGCACCCATGCTCTAATACAGGAAAAAGTTAAACTCACAAATCTTGGCTTGGTAATTATCGACGAGCAGCACAGATTCGGCGTGAATCAGCGGGATAAATTGCTTGAAGTTCGAAATGGACTCCGACCACATTTTCTTTCGATGACGGCGACGCCAATACCGCGCACAATGTCACTGGTGGTTTTTGCTGACCTGGATGTTTCGGTAATTGATGAAATGCCAGCGGATAGAAAAAAGATTATTACGCGAACTGTCCCTCCACAAGGTCGGGATAAATCATATGAGTTTATTAAAGACGAGGTTCAAAAAGGTCATCAGGTATTTGTCATTTGTCCGCTGATTGAAGAAACAGAAACTGTTAAAGAAAACTTATTTGAGGAAGATCGAAAGACTGTGACCAAAGAATCAGCCAGATTGCAGAAAGAAGTGTTTCCAGATTTGCGTATTGCCATGCTCCACGGCAAATTAAAATCAAAGGAAAAAGAGACGATAATGGCTAATTTCAAGGCGAAAAAATCCGATATTTTGGTCTCTACCTCGGTGGTCGAGGTTGGGATCGATATTCCGGGCGCGACGGTGATGATGATCGAAAATGCCGAGAGTTTTGGACTAGCGCAATTGCACCAATTTCGTGGCCGAGTTGGGCGCAATGATTTGCAATCATATTGCCTACTTTTCTCATCATCGAATTCAGAGACTGCTCGTTTGCGATTGTCCTACATGGAATCAATCTCCTCTGGTTTCGAGCTTGCCGAGAAAGACTTGGAGTCACGCGGTCCGGGGCAGATGTATGGTTATGTTCAGTCGGGATTTTGGGATTTTCGTTTCGCAGACATCGGTGATAGAATTATGATAGAGAAGGCAACGGAGGCAGCCAAGGTTGTATCACAGTCAATCGATAAGTATCCGGAATTGGTGGAGAAGGTTGGGGAGAGGGCGAAACATTTAGAATAATAAGGAAGTGTATAGCCACAAATCTACACCACAAATAATCACAGATAGAAAAATAATTTGTGTAAATCTGTGGTAAAAATCTGTGGCAAGACACTACATTTTTATGAAAATCTGGATTGAAAAGTACAGTACTTGGATCGGTGTTGGTCTGATCGTGCTGGCGTTGGTCGGCGGAGTTTTGCTGATGGTGAAAAAAGGGGCCTGGGCGAGCGGGGAGACGCAGAATCAGCCAATAGAAAATAGAGACAAGGAAATTTCTGATCTCAAGAGTAAAATATCGGATCTAGAGAAGCAAATTGTGGATTCAAAAACTGTTACCGCGGTGCCAGTTTCGGAGAACACAACTTCCCCGTCTTCGGCGGCAAAATCTGCCACGCCAAGCGGAAAAATTAACATCAATACTGCCACTGCTGCTCAGCTGGATTCATTGCCAGGCATTGGCCCAACCTATTCGCAGCGCATTGTTGATTATAGAAATACCAACGGTCCATTCTCTTCAATCGATAAAATTCAGGATGTCAAAGGTATCGGCGCCAAAACCTTCGCCAAGTTTAAAGATTTGATAACGATTTAAAAAAGCCAGAGGGTTACTCTGGCAATGGTACATTCTTGGGCCACTTCCGACGATCGACGAGAGATTTCACGGCCTCTTTGCCAATGTGTGCCCAAAAAAGCTGTTTACATTTTGGACACTGATAAACGCAGGCAAAGATGTTTGCCGGATTGTTTGATGTAAAAGGTGGAGTATCAGTGAATCCGATGATGAAATCGAGCGGGTCGGTGGCTTCTATCGTGTAGTTGTAGTAACAATCAAGGCATATTTCGCCTTTGATCTTTCGGCTTTTATTGGTAATCGGCTCGCCCCAAGCGATCATTTTTGGTTCACCTCCAAGTGATGGAATTCTAACACATTTTCAAAATAAAAAACAGCCCTTTAAGCTGTTTGGTGGTGTGTTTTGAACGAAGCTCGGACTTTTTTCGAACAAAATAATGAATAAATTTT
>JAPLVG010000005.1 GCA_026397235.1 Candidatus Berkelbacteria bacterium | reverse complement strand
GCATTTGATTCCAGAATTACCAACACCAGAGATCAGACTTTGGCACAACAACCAACTCAAACAGGTATTTCGATTTATCGGAAAAAAGTAAGTGCAGTTTTAATTTAGAAACAAGTGCAATTTTATTTTGGAGTTAACACACGGGGTTGCTAAAAGTCGAATTTAAGGCTATTATTGGTATGTTTTAAATAAGCGTGAGTAATATCGGATGATAAATATTTCAAAACCATATATTGGCCCGGAAGAGATTGACGCAGTAGTCAAGGTTCTTAAATCTGGCCAAGTTGTTCAAGGTCCGGTTACTGCCAAGCTCGAAGAGAAATTTGCCAAATACTGTGGCTGCAAATATGCTGTGGCTTTTAATTCTGGAACTGCAGCACTTCATGCAGGTCTGTATGCTTTCGGTGTTGAAGCCGGTGGTGAGGTAATTACCACGCCTTTTACTTTTGTTGCCACTGCTAATCCAATTTTGATGCAGGGTGCCAGAGTTGTTTTTGCCGATGTGTCGGAAAAGGATTTCAATATCGACCCGGAGGAAGTTATAAAGAAAATCAACAAAAAGACCAAGGCAATTATTCCGGTTGATCTTTATGGTCAAATATATAATTTTAAAGCTTTAAAAAAGATTGCTCGCGACAATGATCTGAAAATTTTGGAAGATGCTTGCCAAGCTGTTGGTGCGGAGCAAGATGGTAAGCGGGCTGGAAATTTTGGTGATGCAGCGGCCTTT
Source organism: Candidatus Berkelbacteria bacterium (assembly GCA_026397235.1). Taxonomy (GTDB): domain Bacteria; phylum Patescibacteriota; class UBA1384; order XYA2-FULL-43-10; family CAINNR01; genus CAINNR01. Next base: position 5,262 of record JAPLVG010000005.1, on the reverse strand, counting down.
TCATTATATGCAACAAAGAATATTATGAGTGCAGAGGGTGGAATGCTGACGACAAACAATGCAGAAATTTATAAAAAATCAAAAATGTTTCGTCACCATGGTCAGTCAGAAGAGAGACGATACGAATATTTGGATTTAGGATACAACTACCGAACCACTGATATTTGTGCTGCAATTGGACTCGAGCAATTAAAGAGAGCTGATAAATTTAACAAACAAAGAATTAAAAATGCCAGTGCTTTAACTAAGGGCTTGGCCCGTATCCCTGGAATTATTTTACCTCAGGTAAAAGCTGGTTCTGTCCATGTCTTTCATCAGTATACAATTCGAGTGACCGACGAATATGGACAGTCAAGAGATGAGCTGATAGAATTTTTGAAGAAAAAAGGCATCGGCTGCGGAATCTATTATCCAAAATCATTGCACTTGCATAGTCACTTTCAAAAACAGGGATACAAAAAAGGTGACTTTCCAGTAGCTGAAAAACTAGCTGGCCAGGTTCTGTCGCTACCGGTTCATCCGGGTGTAGGTGCAGAAGATATTAAACAAATTATTGCTGCTATAAAATTAAACAAAAAATAAATAAATTTTGGAGATCCTTATGCCAGTAAAAAAATTTAAAATAGGTGTAATTGGTTGCGGTACGATTTTTGATCGTCATATTGAGGCAATAAAAACTAACAGTGCCAACTATAAATTAGTTGCTTTATGCGACAGCGATAAGCGAAAGCTCGATATTCGGTCTAGAGAATATGATGTTTCTGGATTTACTGATCACAAAGAGATGCTGAAAAAAATGAAGGGGAAAATGGATTTGGTTGCAATAGCAACCCCAAACAGCCTTCATTATCAACAGGCAATGGATTGTTTAGCTGCCGGTATGAACATTTTGGTTGAAAAGCCAATAGATTTTAGACATCAGAGGGTTAAGGAAATCAGTGAGTTTGCCAAAAAAGTTGGTAAAAAGGCCTACGCAGTTTTGCAGGTTAGATTCAATCCAACTGTTGGTATGGTCAGGGAAGCATTGGACAAAGGTTTTCTTGGTGATATTCGTTCCGTTAGTTTAACCCAAAGATGGCAAAGACCTGAATCATATTTTGATTCTTGGAGAGCTGATTTGGATGTTGGTGGTAGAACACTTTATGAAGTTGGGATTCACTACCTTGATATTGTCCAATTATTGTTCGGATTACCACGAGTTTTGGGTTCTGCCACATTTAACAATAAACACAAACATGTTAAATTTGAAGATACAGTATTTTCAATTTTTCAGTTTCCATCTGGTGCGTCTGGATCACTTGAAGTTACAATTGCGTCTGAACCATCAAACCTGGAGTGTTCGCTATCGATTATGGGATCAGAGGGATTTATTAAAATTGGTGGCAGGGCGCTGGACGCTATTGAGCGAGCATCATTTGCTAGCAAGATTTCTGAGGATAAGTGGAACAATCTGACTAAAAAATATGGCAATTCGCTAGAACCAAATTCTTATGGCACCCATGCTGGTTCATGTCCAAATCACCCAACACTTTATGCCGAGATTGCTGCAGGTCGTGGCATTGCAATCGAAGAAGCAATTAATTCTATTGAATTTATCGAGCGAGTATATGAAAAAGAAGCCAAGTAAAACCGAAGAAAAAAAGTTAGCACATTTTCAGCACCACACTGCTGATGTTTCTTCGACGGCGAAAATTGGTAAAGAAACTAAGATTTGGCATTACGTTCATATTCGTGAGGATGTAAAAATTGGCAGTAATTGTGTTATTGGAAAAAATGTTTATATTGATTTTCAGGTAAAAATTGGCAACAATGTAAAAATTCAAAATAATGTTTCACTTTTCCATGGTATTACTATCGAACACGGAGTTTTTGTTGGTCCACATGTTTGTTTTACGAACGATAAAGTACCACGAGCGACCAATGTAGATGGAAGTGCCAAAAAGGGTGGCGATTGGGTTGTCGCCAAGACTGTGGTTAAAAAAGGGGCATCGATTGGAGCCAATTCGACAATTTTGCCCGGAATTACCATTGGTAGTTATGCCATGATCGGTGCCGGGAGTGTTGTTACTAAAGATGTCGGCGATTATGATTTAGTATATGGAAATCCGGCGAAAGTTAGCGGCAAAGTCGACAAAGCAGGAAATATAGTGTCAAAAATTGATTCCAAGATTAATTCTCGGAGAAAAAAATAATTATGAGCGTAAAGAAGAAAGTAACTATAGTTGTTGGAACTCGACCGGAGCTGATTAGATTTGCTTCGCTGATTCATGAATTTGTCAAAAACAAAGATATCAAACTTTCGCTGATTCATACTGGACAGCACTATTCTGAAGGCATGAATGAAATTTTTTTCCGCGAGTTAAATTTGCCCAAACCCGATGCTAATCTCGGTGTTGGTGGGCTCAGCCCAAATGAACAAATGGGCAAGATTATCAGCGGTATGGGAGAAGTAATTGAAAAAGATAAACCAGATATTATTTGTGTTTGGGGTGATACTAACTCAAGTTTAGGTGTTGCTATTGCAGCCAATAAAACTATGACCAAACTTTGCCATATTGAAGCAGGTTGCAGAAGCCACGATTTTCGTATGGCGGAGGAGTATAATCGAATTTTAATTGATCACTTGTCAGATATTCTTTTTCCATTATCTGAAAATGATTTGAATAATTTGTCCAGTGAAAAAGTTCATGGTAAATCAATATTCTACGGAGATCCCCTTTACGATGTGTTTTTAGAGAATCAGAAAAAAGCCGTCTTAAGAATATTTTACGCGGTATTGGTAAAATTGATTCTCATAAGATAATTTTTCCAATTCATCCTCGAACCAAAAAAATGATTGACAGTTTCGCCCTAAGCAAATTATTGGATAAAGAATCAATTAAAATTATTCCACCACTAGGATATTTTGGAATATTAAAGGTATTGCAGTTAGCTGACATGGTTATTACTGATTCCGGTGGACTGCAGAAGGAAGCCTTTTTTGCTCGCAGAGCTTGTGTCACGCTTAGAAAATCAACAGAGTGGGAGGACACAGTAAAATTGAAAGCTAATGTTTTGCTTGACCCGGAATCAAAGGTAATTAGCACTTTGCCTGAAATTTGTCGTGATTCAGACAGAATTAACAAAGTTTTCAATCGTCTTGTCTCTAAACCATACGGCGATGGTAGCGCGACCGGGAAAATCGTAAAGGCAATCATTAAAGAAATGAAGTAAACTTGCAAAGACTCTAATAATGATTTATAAATTTCTCAAATTTTTACAAACTGTGTTTTTTGGTATTAGCTACGGAATGAACCGTCTTTCACTCCGGATTCTTGGTGTTAAGTTTGGTAAGAATTTAAAAACATTGGCAATTACAACTATTGAAAATCCTGGGGCTATTAAAATTGGAGACAATGTTTGGATCAGCAAGAATGTGGCCCTGTACGCACACAATGGGATTAAGATTGGAAACGATGTAATTATTGCCAAGGATGTTAGCTTGATTTCTGGCGATCATGATTTTTCAGATGCTAACAAAAAAATTAACAACCAGGGAATGGCGGATGTCAAACAGTCGATTGTCATTGGCAATGATGTCTGGATTGGCGAGAAGGCAATTGTATTAAAATCAGCCCACATCGGTAAAGGGTCTGTTATTGGTGCTGGTGCAGTTGTGACAAAAAGTTTTCCTGATTATTCAATTATCGCTGGTAATCCAGCCAAAGTAATAGGCCAAAGAAAAAAATGAAAAAGATTTTAGCAATAACACAATGTTTTCCTTGTGGCAGTTGGCTTTGCATTGAAAAAATTCTTCAGAAGTTAGAAAGTCAAAATTATAAAGTTAGAGTTCTCGGACTTGGTACACCATCAGAACGTCTGGGCAAATTTAAGTATAATTCGATTCCTTTTCTCGCTTACACTCGGTTTGGCAATATCACTTGCATGAGCCCTATTTTTGGATTGCTTTGGTACTTGCCACTGTATTTTTCAGCAGTATTCTTGGTTTTAATTCACTGGCCCAAAACTATTGTTTACAATGGTTTAACTTCTGGACTAGTGCTTTCCCCTTTGTTTAAACTACTCGGTCGAAAAAATATTATAATGTATCACAGCATCATCGGAACACCGGGAGCAACTACTGCTGCAATATTGAAACTGCTTTTTCGGCCGGTTGATATGGTAGTCGTTAACTCTGTTGGTTCATTAAATGATTTATCGCAAGTTGTAAGCAAAAAAAAGCTTGTAGTTAATGAACACTATGCTGCATCAGTTTTCTTTGATCTGCCTGCAAAGAAAATTAAACCTCACAAAAGTCTAAATGTCCTTTATGCTGGTAGAATCGATAAAGACAAGAGATGCTTTCCTTTGATCGATTTTGCTAAGAAAATGAAAAACAATACCAATTTTTCTTTTACCTTTGTTGGCTCGGGCGCTGATGTGAATAAAGTTGTGAATCTTCCTAAAACCCACAAACAGATAAAATATGGTGGCTATGTTAATAATAAACAAGATCTGGCTAAATTGTACTCGGAGGCTGATGTTGTTTGGGGTTTTGCTGACACAACTTATTTGGCACTGCCTGCCGTCGAGGCATTAGCCTCAGGAACACCGATTGTTGTTCCGAAATATGCAGCTATTACTGGTAAGGATGAGTTAGTCAACCCTGAGTTGGTACCAAAATCTACTGGCTGGCTTGTTGATCCTTTTGATCCGGAAGAGATTAAAGAAGTAATGTTTAGAATCCAAGAGAAAAAGGAATATATTGGCAAGAAACCAAGAGAGTTTGCGAAGGAATATTACAGCGATAATAATTTACTTTCGACTGTCAAAAAAATTGAGAAATTAACTGCCCCCAAAAAATGAAGCTTTTAGATCGGATTAAAACTTTCTTGTCTCAAGGCAATAGATATCATTTACTTAGCGTAATGATAATTTTTTTCTTTGCTGCCGTTGTCACTTACGCAAATCTTGGTTTAGTTAAATCATTCATTGGCGATGATGCAGGCGTAATTTATCATTTCCCGTCGACCCTATGGAATTTGGCAACCAGTATGTGGGATTCATATAATTTTCCTGGCAGACCAAATGTTATAGCATCAATTGGTTTAATTCATATTGGCTTTATTAATTTTTTACACTTAATTGGGCTGACATCTTTGGTTATTGATAGACTGGTTTACTTTCTATTTTTCTTTGTCTCAGCACTCGGAATGTATTTGTTGGCTTATAACCTGTGCTCGAAAATATCAAATGCTAGCAAAAGTTTAATTTGGGCTGTTT
>JAPLVG010000018.1:34665-43842 GCA_026397235.1 Candidatus Berkelbacteria bacterium | reverse complement strand
AAAATATACTCATAATTTGTACTTATTCTATCATGAATCACCCACTTTCTCAATGCCGCGTCATCCATTGACACAATGAAAATTTTCAGCTATAATTTTGACACAACTCTGATGGAAGAAAGGTGACATCCATGCACGGCCACGGACCATTCATGGTTTGGCATCAGAAGCCAACGCAGCGCCAGCTTATCGGCGCCAGAATCGCTATGTGCATATATGTGACGCTTGTGATGTGCACTTTGCCAATGGGGGTAGCTTTCATGCTCAGTCAACTGGCAGGACCGATCTGGCACTGGATCATCACCGTCGTGGTTTTCGCCGGCTGCGTCTGGTATATCCAAGACACCGCACGTGGTGGTCTGGAAGTCCACGACTACGAGCAAGAACCGTTGGCTACATTACGAACACTTGCAGAACCCAAACGAGCGGGGCCATAATTGGCCGCCGCTCGCTTTTTTATTCAAGAATCAAATATTTATTTCTTTCGTCGGAACTTTCCCAAAAACCCATAAACCTTTTCCAGCCGGTTTGTTCCGGTGCGGGTGGAATCAATTTCCTTTTTGTGTTGATCGCGAACTTGCCGATCTACCGCACCCAGAGCCAAGGCGAAAGCCTTCATAATATTATTTCTTTTTTCCTCAACATGAATATTGTAATGTTCGGAAGTAACATCAATTTTTACCGACTGCGTTACACCATTTTTATTTGGGCCGGAATCGTCGATTAAGTGAACTTCGACTGCTACCGGACTCTCATGTTTCAAATATTTTTTTAATCTGCCAATTTTTTTCTCAATGTCTGATTTTTGTCGGGCGGTGATGATTACATCACGCGTTACGACTTTAATTTGCACTTTGACCTCCCAGGTAGTGAAAAATTGACAGCTTTCTAGATTATTCGTGTCAACTTTCACTTCTCCTATTATTATTGATTAAATCTATCTTGTATTTAAGTGGCATTAAAAAGCTGAATAATCGTCAAATTTCTACTACCTGGCTCCGCCTACTTACGTTTTATCTCTGTAAAAGGCAAATAACGATGCAAAACTTCCGGAATTTTTATGCTGCCGCTTTTTTGCTGGCCGTTTTCCATAATGGCAATAAGCATTCGGCCAATCGCAATTGCGGTGCCATTTAATGTGTGAAGCGGTGCAACCTTGCCATCTTTATCGCGGAAGCGGATATTTAATCTGCGAGCTTGATAATCGGTACAGTTTGAGCAGGAATGGGTTTCGCGATATTGGTCTTGCCCTGGCATCCAAGTTTCCAGATCGAATTTTTTCACTGCCGGCGCGCCCAAATCTCCGGCACAAATATCGATGATTTGATATGGTAATCCCAAACCGGAAACAATTTTTTCTTCCAAAGATACCAAATATTCATGTTCTTTTTCAGATTTGTCCGGTGTGGTGAACGAGAACATTTCGACTTTGTCGAATTGATGTGCTCGCAGAATTCCTCGAACATCTTTGCCATGGCTGCCAGCCTCACGGCGAAAACAGCTGGAAAACCCAGCATATCGCAGTGGCAAACGACTCACATCAATAATTTCTCCAGTATGATATCCGGCCAGTGGCTGTTCCGATGTGCCGGCTAAAAATAAATCGTCCTGGGTTTTATAAATCTCGTCTTCGCCAGCTGGCAAATATCCGGCACCAGTCATGGCTTCTCGGTTTAACAGAATTGGCACAATCATTGGCACAAATTTTTCTGCGGTTAGTATTTCCAACGCATATTGGACCAAGGCAAATTCCAACTGAACTAATTCATTTTTCAAGAAGTAAAAACGTGATCCGGAAATTTTCCCGGCACGTTCAATGTCGATTAGATCTAATTTTTCGCCAAGTTCAACGTGATCAAGCGGCTTGAAAGCAAACTTTGGAATTTCGCCGACCGTTCTGTTAACTTTATTTTCTTTGTCCGAAGCGCCATCAATAACATCTGCTTGTGGGGGATTTGGGATTTGCAACATGATGTCCAAAAATTCGGCTTGTGCCGCATCAGCCTCCGGTTTTAACTCTTTAACTTTTGCCGAAGAAATTGAAGCCTGATTTATTGCATCAATTTTTTGCTGACCATGAAGCTGGGCAATATCTTTTGATGATGTGTTTAGCTCATTTTGCGCCCGTTCCAGTTCGGATAACACCCGGCGGCGATTGCGATCGATTAAAATTACCTCGTCGATTAGTGCCGGATCAGCACCTTTTCGAGCGATAGCTTTTTTTATAACCTCTGGTTCTTTTCGAATAATTTCAATATCTAACATAATTTCTCCATTCTTTTATTGTCATTCTGAGTGGTGCAGATCCTTCACTTCGTTCAGGATGACATTTTATTTTAGTTTTGTCATTCTGAGTGAAACGAAGAATCTGTTTCTGACAAATCTTTCCACTCTTTATTTTTTGATTCTATCAAATTAATCTTTTTAATTCGAAGCCAATCTTTAATCTTCTTCTCGGCTGAAATCGCATCCTTCACGTTAGCAAAACTTTCAAACCAAACTAGTTTATTCAGATTATACTTTGCTGTAAAACCTGGGATGATTTTGCTTTTATGCTCGTAAATTCTTCGTTCCAGATTATTTGTGACGCCGATATATAAAACTTTGTTTGATTTATTTGTCAGAATATAAGTTGAGTAATTCATGAGATCCTTCACAAGCTCAGGATGACAAGCCTATTTATCTTCTGGTTTCATAAATGGGAATAGTAATATTTCTCGCAGCGTTTTTGACCCGGTTAAGAGCATAACCATTCTGTCGATTCCCATTCCCCAGCCGGCCGTTGGTGGCATACCATATTCCAGTGATTTAATAAAGTCGGCGTCGTAGTCATGCGCTTCTTCATCACCTTTGGCTTTGTTCTCCGCTTGATCTTTGAAACGAGAATCCTGGTCGATTGGATCGTTTAATTCTGAAAAAGCTTTTACTAATTCCAGGCCACCCATTATCAATTGAAATGAATCAACAACTTTTGGATCTTTCTCATTCTTTTTTGCTAACGGTAAAAGATCAGTTGGATGGTTAGTAATAAAAGTTGGCTGAATTGTTTTTTTCACCGCCGACTTAAATGATTCCTCATCGTTTTTACCACCAGTAAATTTATCAAATGTTATTCGAGGTATCTCTTTGCTAAAATCTACCGTCTCGCCGTTAATTTCAATTTCAGTTTTACCAAAAACCTCTTTAACCAAATTGCGCATTAACTCTTCGGTAAATTCCATCAACTTTTCATAATCGGTATATGCCCAATAAAATTCCAAGTTGGTAAATTCTGGGTTATGTGTTGCATCTACTCCTTCATTTCGGAAACATCTGGCGAATTCAAAAACCTTCTCAAATCCTCCGACAATAAGTCGTTTCAAATAAAGCTCGGGGGCGATTCGCATAAAAACGTCTCGGTCATAAGCGTTGTAATGAGTGATAAATGGCTTAGCCACTGCGCCACCTGCAATTGGCTGCAGTGTTGGTGTGTCTACTTCTATAAAACCATTTCCAACTAAGAATTGCCTGATAGATGCAATAATTTTTGACCGTTTGTAAAACAAGTCTTTAACTTTTGGATTGACGATTAAATCAACATAGCGCTGACGATAACGGGTTTCTAAGTCAGTTAGTCCGTGCCATTTTTCGGGAAGAGGGCGGAGTGATTTTGTTAAGAGTTTGAATGATGAAACTTCAAGTGTATATTCACCAGCTTTGGTAATGAAAAGTTTCCCAGCGACCTGAATAAAGTCCCCAACGTCTAGAAGTTCTAGCAACTTAAAATCCTCAACCAGGTTGTCAGATTTAAATAAAAGTTGAAGTTTGTCGCTCTCATCAACTAAATCCCCAAACATAATTGCACCATGACCGCGAAGCGCCGTAATTCGGCCGGCCAGTTTTAGTTCTTCAGCGCCAGCGATAAATTCCTCTTTTGAGGCTAAAACTTTCTCTACGGTGTAGTTGCGATCGCTTTTGGCCGGATAACAATCAATACCAAATTCCTCGAGCTTCGCCCGTTTGTCTTTCCGTGATTTGATTAGGTCTTCTTCAGTTTTTCCCATTTCTGCCATATTGGTTTCCTTTCCTTATTTGATACTAGCAAAAATATCTTTGAAATGGAACGTTGACACTGGCGTGTTAATTGTGTTAATATAAACCTCACTAGCCACTCTAAGGAGGCATCGCAATGCCAAATATTCAGTTCTTCGGATTTACGGAAAAACTTGCGGACGAAGTCATCGCAGGTTTGGTCAAGTTGTTGCCAGCAGAAATGGATGACACTGTTTATCAATCAACGGAAGACGCGCCGGTTTACGCCACAACTGGCGATTCGGCACCATACATCGTCATTCGCGACAGCGATCCGGAGAGTGCAATTCGGATCAAGGACATGCTGCAGAAACCCATGTCCTGTCTCCGCGGCTCGCCGGACGTCGAGATCCAACTCGTCCAATTTTTCCAGGGCGACCTCAACTCAATGGCTCCGGAAGACATGGACGACCGCTAACAATTCACCGCCTAGCTCCACGCTGGCAGCTTGCCGACCTGACGTCGTCCGTCAGGTTTTTTTAATTGTCATTTTTCCCGTCATTGCGAGGAGGAACGACAAAGTCTTGCGAAGCTGACCCTGTGGGCAATCTTTTCAATAGAGATTGCCGTGCCTTTCGTTTCACTCAATGGCTCGCAATGACAAGACGGGCTAATGCCGAATGTTGTACCTTGGCTTACCGAAGGGGATACGGTCTGGGGCGGAATCACGTGCGGCGAATACTGATGCCGGGTGAATGAAACCAACGCCAAAATCATCATCAATTTTATCCATGGCCTCCGATATTTTTCGGGATTTTTCAATTTCCGGCAGTATTGATATTTGTGTAGTGCGCGAGCTTGATAAATTAAATGCCGAAACCGAAACATAACTTGGACTGCAGTACCAACTACAGTCTTTCAACATTTCAAAAACGTTTGACGTAAAACTATGGGTATCAGAAAAAGGGGAGACTCGCCGACTCTTTTTGAAGCTCGGTCCATTGTAAAAAGAAATCGCCACAAAAATTCCGCCGGCTAAAAATCCATCGCCTCGCAGCCGGGAAGCGGCCTTATAAATTAATTTTCTTAGCACTGATTTCGCGCCAGCAGGTGACCGGTGCTCCGGCGCCAGAACATGCGAATGACCGACGGTCTTGGCAGATGTCGCATAATCATCAACTTCATAACCACGCAAGCGGTAATGCCAAAGCCGACCAGAGTGATTTAAAACCACTCGCAGCTTTGGCAAGTCTGACTGAAAAAAATCTAGGGGAGAGTTGATTCCCGATTTTATCAAGCGGAACTCGAGTGCGTGATTTATTCCGGTAATATCGCGTAATTTTATACTGCTATAAAACTCTTCCAAATCTTTAAGCTCTACAATCGTTAATCCGTCTGGCTTTTTCCGCTCCCCCGCCATTTTGGCTAAAAATCGGTTCGGCCCAATTCCAACCGAACAAGTGAGAAAATCACCGACATCAGAGCGGATTTTATCCTTTATCGCCTGCCCCAGTTTCGTCGCAGCTGCTAGATTTTGTTCATAAGATGTTAGGTTGATAACAAATTCGTCGATTGACAGCACCTGGTAATGCGGAGTAAAACTTTCGATAACTTTGCGAATTTCTTTGTGATAGATCATATAAAGTGCCGGCCGTGATTCGATAATTTTGATGTCGTGATACAACCGCCTCGCCTCTTTTACTAGGCAGCCGCATTTGATACCCAAGTTCTTCGCTTCTCTAGACGCAGCGATAATGCAGCCAGTGCCGCCAACGTATGGTGCTATGCCGATAGGTAATCCACGCAAAGTCGGTTGAACTTGTTGCTCAACCGACGCAAAAAAAGAGTTCATATCCAAAAACAGTGTTTGAAAATCTTTTGGTTTTGCTGTAAGGCTCATGGTTATTGGGTTAAAGGGGTAGAAGTGAGTATAGTTAAAGTCAAAGGAATTAGTTATAAGGCCAAACAACCAAGACCTGAACTTTGCCCATACTAGCTTCCAAGACTTTCAACTTCTAACTATTATAGTATAGAACAAAAACCGAACAAGTTACAAATCAATAAAAAAGAGGTCGGTGCAACCCAGACCTCGCGGGCGTAATAATAACGAACAGTCACCTAAATGCGAGAGCACTTGGAGTAGTAAGCCACGGCAGCTTGCTCATACCCCGGAACATCAGCCCTGATGCAATCGCGAGTGGTGTCATTAACGAAAAGTCGTAGTGGATCCTCTGCCCGACCTTGAGCCCAAGAGATCCAAGCTGTTGCTTTTCGTGGATCGTCAAAGGTCTCAATCCGGTCACACATCCAAAGCAGATATGCCGCCAACTTTGCATCTGGCGAACCAACATCTGGCGGCTTACCACCATTGTCGTCAGCCAAAAGGCCAGTAAACTTCCTATTAATCTCTCTTCGCAGAACTCTGATAGATTCTTCGTACAATTGAATCACCTCAAAGGAGATTATATCATAAAAAAATCCGCCAAGTTTCCCCGGCGGATTTTTATTTTCTGTGTTTATTCTGTGTAATTATCTGTGTAGTTTCTACTTTATAGACTTAATTTCGAATTTCATTTCTCCAGCCGGGGTTTCGACTTCAACCTTGTCCCCGACTTTGTGGCCCATGATTGCTTTGGCGATTGGCGAAGAAACAGAAACTTTGCCGGCAGTTGGATCAGCTTCAGTGGCGCCAACAATTTCGTAATTCTCGTCGCCATCAACGGACTTCAAGACAACATGAGAGCCAATTGAGACGATTCCTGCGCTACCAGCATCAGCCATGCGACCATGAGACAGTTTATACTCAATTTCAGCAATGCGGCCGGCGATAAATGCCTGTCTTTCACGCGCTTGATGATAATCAGCATTTTCAGAAAGGTCTCCGAGTTCACGAGCGGACTTTATTGCCTCAGCGACATCCTTAAGATCCTCGTTTTTTAACTTAACGAGTTCAGCTTCGAGCTTTCTTCGTCCTTCGGTTGTAAGAATGATTTCTTCCATAATTTTCGAGCTCCTAAAAATTAAACACCCCAGCACCAGAAAGCCAGCGAGGCTTAAACAAAAACTAACGTTGGTCAATTTTTGTCTTTCGGTGCGGGGTTGTAAGGTCCAATCAAATCAAACATATTGCTGATTGAAAATGGCAACCTTACAAAAAATCCCCCATCGGGAATCTTATTAATAATACTTCATTATACTATGTGATTGAACAAATAATGTCAATAGATATTAGTGTGGCTGCGAAAAGTAATATTGCAAAATATCATCTGCTACCGGCTCAGATGCAGTATAGCCTTCACCACCACCCTCAATCATTACCATAATGGCAATTTGCGGATTATCATACGGCGCGTAAGCTTCAAACCAGGCATGCTCTTTTTGGTTATTCATAAACTGAGCCGTTCCGGTTTTTGCCGCTGACGTTACTGGTAAATTTTGCAATAAGCGCCCAGACCCAGAAGATGACGTCACAGCCTGCCGCATTCCGGCCTGGACAGTTGTAATACTGGCAGCTGAAACTATATTCTGTTTCCGAATTTGCGGTATAAAAGTCTTGATGATTTTACCATCTGAATTAGTAATCTCTTTTACTAATTGTGGAGTGATAATATTACCTCCATTAGAAATTGCCGACAGAGCGCCCAGCATTTGCAGTGGGGTAACCAATAAATCTCCCTGACCAATTCCTAGGTGATACGTATCGCCGATATACCAACCTTCGCCGCGAGTCTGTTTCTTCCAAGCCGGTGTCGGGACTAAACCAGTAGCTTCAGATGGTAAATCAATCCCTGTTTTTGATCCAAAACCGAATAGCGATAGATATTTATCAATTTTGTCGACTCCTAAACCTTTAATCTTGTCGTAGCCACCGGCCAATGCATAGAAAAAAATGTCATTTGATTCGGCAATCGCCCGCTCGACATCTGTCATCCCGGTGTGATATTTCCAGTCCGGAAAATTATAATCGCCAATAGTGATCGCCGGCGGAGTCTCAATTGAAGTATTCGGGCTAATTACTCCTTCATTTATTCCAGCGGCAGCCATGACAATTTTTATTACTGAACCGGACGGGTAAATCCCCATCGTCGCACGATTTAATAATGGGAAATTCGGATCAGCCAAAAGTTTTTGGTAGGCATCTTTATTTAGCTGACCTTCAAATATATTGCCATCATAGTAGGGTTGCGAAACCATCCCCAGCACCGCTCCTGTTTGCGGATTCATGGCAATTACTGTCCCAGAGGTAGAACCTGTACCAGAATTAGCGATTCCTTTAGCCAGTTCAGACGCCATCACTTGCTGAAGATTACAATCTATATTTAAGGTTAGATTATCTCCCATTTCCGGTTGACGATTAGTTATATCATTTAAAGTCTTAATTACAGTACCGTGAGAATCAACTTCAACTTGTACAACACCAGGAGTTCCCCGCAACTCGTCTTGATAGATTTTTTCCAAACCGGATTTGCCGGTATCTTCATTGCGCAGATAGTCAGGATTGTTCGTCAATTCATCATCGGAAATTAAACCGGTATAACCTAATATATGCGACAAGCCAAAATCACTTTTATACTCCCGAACAGCTCTGGCATCAACAACCACCCCTGGCAAACCCTTAACATCTTCTTGTAAAATTAAAGCTTCGTCTCGCGGCAAATTCGCCTTAATTACAACAAGCTCGATTGAGGTTAAACCGTTGGCCTCAATCTTGGTTTTAATCTCATCAGCTGAAATACCAGAGATTTCGGCTAATTTTTGATAAAAAATCTGACGATCAAAACTCTTTTTAGGAATATCCGATGGGTAAACGCCAAGAGCAAAACTCGGCTTATTTCTAGCTAGCCAAATACCGTTAGAGTCAGTTATAACTCCACGACTTGAGAGAATACTTCTGGGTCTAATACTATTTCCCAAAGCCAAACTCTGATTTTTTGAAGCAGAAATAACCTGTAAAAAAAATAATCTGGAAGCAAGAAGCAAGAAAATAATTATCAAAAATATTTTTACCAGTGAAAAAGAGCCTTTTTGCTGATGTTCATCAATCTTCGACTGACCCTCTAAAACTTGATCGGTATATTGAAAATCGGAGTCGTTGGCAACCTGCGCTCTGCGCTTTTTTTTGTCCCCAGATAAATTAGAAAAATTACCAAAAATGTCCATTTTAAA
>JAPLVG010000018.1:13832-34635 GCA_026397235.1 Candidatus Berkelbacteria bacterium | reverse complement strand
TTTATATTGAGGTAAGTCCACTGATCTTTACACAGATCCGGCACAGATTTTTCCATCCGTGTCTTATCAGTGTCATTATCTGTGGGCTTACTTCCGCTTGATGGTATCAAAATCTCCCGATCTTAACCTTTTCTCGTAATAACTGTGGATTAAGGAAATAATATATTTTATTACAAAAATGGTAAATTACTCCTCCAACAATTGCATTATAAACCGATGACGAAATAAGCGGAATTGCTAGCGAAAATGACCAGTGCTGCATAACTAACATTTTAAGCATTCCGACAAAAATTGACGCGATAAAAAATATTAAAAGCGATGAAATTGTTGATGGCCGAACAACTATTCTTCTGGCGGAGAAAAAAAGGTACAACAGTACGAGCAAAAACATTGGTAGCAGCAAATAGACCAACAAAGTTCCCGATAAAACAGAGAGAACGATTGAAGAAATTAATAAAAAAATACAGGCTTGGCGAAATGAACCATAAAAGAGAAAAATTAGAACAATTATCAAATTCAGATCCAATGTTCCGACATTAATTGCAAACGACGGCGTAAGAGTTGAAGAAAGAAAGGCGACAAAAATTGCCGATATTATGGTTAATATCCACATTCAAACTCCAGTCACAATAAAAAGGTATTCAAGTTTGGAAAAATTGACCGGTGATATGACTTCAATCGTTTTAAAAATTTCTGACTTAACTGAGACTTCACTTCCAGCGGTACCGACATAAATTCCTTTTGGTAATTTTCCGCCCAAACCGGAAGTAATGATATTTTCTGACGGCGCAATAGCGGTATCAAGCGGAACGCTTCCAAGTTTCATTCCGGCAATACCGCCAGATAATACTCCGATGGTCCTGGAATTCTGCAGCATTACCTGAACAATTGAATCCTTACTTGTAATAAGTATTACTCTGGAATTATTTTTTGAAACTTGGTCAATTTTGCCAACCAAAACACCAAGTGATATAACCGCTTGGCCAACAGCAATGCCATCATCTGACCCTCTGTCAATTACCAGCGTAGCGGAATAATTTGTTGGATCCAGCCCAATAACATCAGCTAAAACCATTTTCATTTCCGGGTGTGCATTTTTATAAGCCAGTTGAGTTTTCAAATCTTCATTTTCTTTTGTCAATTCTAACATTTTGGATTCATCAACATGCGAAGCTACTAAATCATTGGCTAATCGTTGATTTTCTCTTCGAAGATTGCCAATTTCAAAAATCATCGAAAAAAAGTCGTGAGTATTGTAGCCAAAAGTAACAAGAGGCCTGGAAATTGGACGAGATATTTCCCGGATAAAACCGGTTGATGATCTGCTAACGGCTGACGGAATTACAAAAACTACGCTCAAAACGACTATCAAAATAAACCAAATTAATATGCCTTGTTTTTTCATAACTTTAATAAGGAAGAAACTACACAGATATTTACACAGACGATTCACAGAAGATGTATTTTCCGTGTTTATTCTGTGTCAAAATTCTGTGTGGTTTCTACATTTTAATCTTACCTCTTAAACCGGTTTGGCACCAACACCTCCGACAATAAATCAATATCTTCCAAAACAATTCCGGTACCACGAACAACACAAGTCAGCGGGTCGTCTGCAATATGAACAATAGTTTTAGTTTCGATTGATATCAGTTTGTCCAAACCTCGAAGCAATGCTCCGCCACCAGCTAAAATTATTCCCCGATCCATGATGTCGGCCAACAGTTCCGGCGGCGATTCCTCCATTGTTACTTTAATTGCCTCTACAATTGCCAAAACTGATTTTGATATCGCTCGGCTAATTTGTTCATTGGAAATAATTATTTCTTTTGGCAAACCTGTTACCAGATCACGGCCACGCATCGGAGCTTCAAGTTTTTCTTTCAACGGCATAGCTGAACCAACAGCAATTTTAATATCCTCAGCTGTTCTCTCGCCCAAAAGTAGGTTAAATTCTTCTCGTGCGTACTCGATGATATCGGCGTTCATTTCGTCACCAGCAATTCGCAGCGACCGTGATGAAACAATACCGCCCAAGGAGATGATTGCCACCTCTGTAGTTCCGCCACCAATATCAACAATCATATTACCAGACGGATCTTGAACCGGAAGTCTGGCGCCGATGGCTGCTGCAATCGGCTCCTCGATCAGATAAATTTCTCTGGCACCGGCGTTGATTGCCCCTTCCTCCACCGCCCGTTTTTCAACTTCAGTTACGCCGTAAGGAATTCCAATTACCACCCGCGGATGTGGAAATAACGAAAACTTTTCTCTGTGAACTTTTTCAAAAAAATATTTCAACATTTGCTCAGTGACTTCAAAATCGGAAATCACGCCGTCAACTAACGGTCTGACAGCTACAATATGCGCCGGAGTTCGGCCAACCATCCTCTTCGCCTCTTCACCAATAGCTAGAATTTCCTTTGTCTTTTTATTAATTGCCACAACAGATGGCTCAGAAATTACAATTCCCTTGCCTTTGACATAAACCAAAGAATTAGCGGTACCAAGATCGATACCAATGTCATGCGAAAGACGATTGAAGATAAATGATAGTGGCGATTTCATAAGTTTTTTATGTTTTCACGATTTATTCGTAATTTCGGGAAATTATTCGTAATTTTGTAAGGAGCCGTGATTTTACGGCTAAAAAAGAGGGTCTCCCTCCCTGCTATATAATCAGGTTAAATGATGTGAGCTAAAAAATCAACCCTAGTCAAATTGGGTTGATTAATAAAATCTAATTATAAATATTTATTTACATTTGCTTGTTGTTCGGCTTGGGTTTTGGCCAGATACAATTTGCCGTCTTTACCGTAGATGAAATAATAGTAATTATGTGTAGCGGGATTTAATGTGGCTTTAATACTAGCCAAACCGGGATTGCAAATTGGCCCGGGAATTCCGGCATATAAATAGGTGTTATACGATCCGGAAATAGTTTTTGTGTCGCCGGAGGCTAAAGCTCGCCAAAATTTATAATTTAGAACTCCGACGCTTGAATAATTATTTGAATCTTTTTGAAATTGAACAGTGACATCAGACTCGAATTTCATGTCAATTTTTTGCCGATTGATAAATACGCCAGCAATAACCGCCCGATCAGCGTCATTGGCTGCTTCCCGCTCAACAATTGAAGCGATTGATAAAACATTGTCTGACGGATCCAAACCCGCCGTTCTGGCATTATAATCATCAGTCATTTTGGCAATGACTTCATCAGCCGTCGGCTTATCAGTTAGCTCGTAAGTATCAGGAAAAAGCTTGCCGTCTAAATCTTTGACTTTTGCTAAAAATTCAGTTGGATCTATTTTTGCCTTATCAAATAAATATGCTGCGATTTGCTCGGCTCTCCAGCCCTCCGGAATAGTAATTTTGATCACCTGATGATCGCCTTTGGACAAAATTTCCGCAATTTGGACCTCATTTAAATTTGCAGGTATTAGATAGTCGCCAGTTTTAATCGTCAGTTTTTTGAATTTTAAATAAAGTCTAAAAGACCAACTGGAGTTAATTAAATATTTGGATGAAAGATTATCGGATATTTGCGCCGATGATTGCCCGTCAGTAATTTTGATTTCTTTTGTATTACTCGAACTTGCCGGTTTATCAATTTGTTGGCGAAAATAAAAAAGAAAAGCAAATACCAAGACAATAAAAATAAACAGAAAAACCAAAAGGGTTTTTCTTACAGTGCCTCTTGCGATGCGTCCTCCTCGTTGGCAATATATTGTTCCAAAATCAGCCGGGCAGCCGTTTGATCAACTTTATTTTCAATTTCATCCGGCGATATACCTTCCTCTTGCAGCAGATCAAGCGCAGTTTGAGTCGTTAAATTTTCCGGCTCAAAATGGATTGGCAACTTTGTTACTGATTTTAATTTTTGAGCAAACTTTTCAACTTCTGGAGCGATGCTTCCCTGGTCGCCACTGGCAAAAACCGGCATACCAATAACAATTCGCTCAATTCTTTCTTGTTGACAAAATTTAGTAATTTTGTCAAAAACGTCTGGGCAATTCGGAAGAGTCGCTAAATCATAGGGAATTTCTTTTCCAACCGCTAGCCCAATCTTCTTTGTGCCAAAGTCAATGCCTAAATACATTATTTGGTACCACTTGTGGTAAGCGAAGTCGAACCATAATTAAATTCTATTGTAATTCTCTTTGCTAGCGCAGGCAAAGATCGTAAAAATCTTGGGCTAGTGGAAATATCGGCCGAAAGCACACCAGGATAACTTGTCAGTTTGGTAGTTGCGGCGGTTACTGATTTGAATTTGATAGCTAGTTTCATTGCGTTAGTGTCATACTTGCCGGATATAAAACCGTCAAATGTGCCTTTAAGCGTGATTGTTCCAGTGGCAACATCCGCACTCGCCACTTCATATTTAACATTCTGTGAATTATTTGTCACTATTTGTTTATCTGCTGCCAATTTCAACTTGGCATTTTCAAGTAGCACTGTTTTAAAATCATCCTCGGAAAATGTCAAGGCATTAATTTTGATTTTAGCTGTGTAATTGAAAGTGTCAACCTGATCACCGACTTTAGCTGAAGCGTTTTCAGAAGTTACCGAAGGCAAAATTGCCGAATCAAGCAGTTTTTCACTGCCAGCGAGGCCAGCCTTAATCTTGTTTGTTATCGTGTCTTTTAGTTCATTCTCAGTCGAAGCTTTAGCATCAGCAATATCTTTATCGGTAACAATTTTAACAACTTGGTTGGTGCCACCAGTCATCGCAGCTGTGCTCTTGCCATAAATTTTAGGTTGCTGGGCACTTGGAAGACTAGTGATAGTGAAATTGGTTGCCCCAATATTTCCTTGTTCACCAACTTCCGTCGCCTGGACATTAACGTCTGCAGTGCCAGACGAGATAATTACAAATTGGCCATTTTGCAAACCAACAGTAGCACCAGGAATACTGGCAGCAGCAGTGGAAACAAAATTTATTCCAGAAGCGGAGACAAACTTTGAACCAGATGGCAAACTAACAGCGTTCTGGTCCCAATTATTATAAACTGTGACTTTCCCACTAGCAGCTTTACCGATATTTTTTGTCCCAGTTGCAGCAAAAGGTTTAGTTAAATCCTGCTCATCGCTGGTAATTTTGCCAGGGATTGTCGAAGTTGGGGCGTTAACCACTGTCGCATCCTTGCTAACTTTAATATCAGCAGTTGAATTAAATGGTTCGGAAACAACTGAAAGCCGAACAGTTGCTTTTGGCAATGCAACATAGGCACCAAGAACTAAAAGCAGAATTAAAACGCCAGAAATAACCCCAATAATCGTTCTCCTTCGATTTTTTGCGCCACGCATTTTTCCAAATACCTGATTGCTGCCCATATCGCCATGAGATAATTCTCTATGTCTCATTTCTGGCTCCATTGGTTTTTTAACTAATTTGTAATCTGATTTTTCGTTAATTGGTTCTGGTATTGGCTTCGGGTAGATATCGGATTCTTGTATCATCTCATCCTCATCTTGCAATTTATCTGCGCCAATCTGTGTTTCTGCCAGTGTGGTTGAGTCTGCATCACGGACAGCCTCAATAACTTCTGGTGATTCCGCTATTTCCCTTTCATTCGGATTTTGGATTTCAAATTTCGAATTTTCTTCCGTCATGTCTTCACTGCCATCTCTGTCATACTGATGGACTTTTACACCTCCGACGCTTTCGGTCGGAGTCCCAACATTCGCCTTGCGAATCGTCGGGGCATCTTCAACTTCTTTCTCTTCAATTCCTTTTCTAGCATCGTCGAGACTTTCGTAGACAGGGAGCCCTATTTGTGATGCCAAATTGTGAGCAATATTATCGTTGGTGACAAGGGCAACTTCTTTCTTCAAAGCCTTACTACGCTTGACTAAAAGTTTCAAATTAACAATACTGTTCGCAAGCGTTGAGCCTCGAGGTATTACAAGCGAAACCGACTTGTCTTCGACCTTGGAAATCTTGTCGATGACATCGGTTATCTCTTCATCTGTTTCTAAATAAATCAGTTTGGACATAATATTAATTTAATTTAAAACTTTGAGCTGATGTAAGCGCTTTATAATAATCGTCAGCAGTAATCAGATTTGACCCCACGAACAAATTCCCCGGCGTTCTCACCTCTACTTCATAAGAATTGACACCTTTTTGAATTTCCCAAACATAGTGTTCATCAATTGCCGGGTCAATAAAAAATTTTGCTGGCACACCATTAATAGACGAGTCTTGGAGCGCATATATTTCTTCTGATGATTCAAGTTTTGTACTATTTGGGAATGTATAGACCGCAAAAAGCTCACTACCTAGCGTCGAACAATCACCGCCGCCATTTTTGATCGCGTCAGCAGCGCATTGATCACCTGCTTTTTTTTCTGCCGGCGTCTCCAGCGTCACGCTATTATTACTATTCTCGCTTAAAGTCCAATCGGCTGGATACTTAAAACTATAAACGCCTGCCTTATCACTATAAGTTTTCCATCCTGGTGTATCTTGCCCATCAATGCTTGGGGGTTTTGGCAAATTATTTAACTCACTTGCCAGATTGTCAGATTTCATCGAATTAATTCTTTTTTGCATTGTATAATAAGTTCCGCCACCAATGATAATTATTGTGGCTACAACACTGATGAAGATTTTCCAGAAATTAGACATTTCCATCCTTAACTATTATTGTTCGAGACAGAGTCGAGAACTATCTTCTTAACTTCTCGCTTTGCTCGAAGAATAATAAATTTATTAAGCTAATTTTACTACTTTTTTAATTTTAATAATTTCATCTTCGTGGCGAATTAACATTGCGCTAGTTGCCGTTTGTTCAATTTCAACATCAGTTGTTTTCTTTGCATAACTATCGATCGCCTCCAAAATTCTGTCTTGTGATGCTTGAATTTTTTCTTCGATTTTAACAAATTTGTCATCATGTCCCAATGCTTTCGCAACCAAATTCTCCAAAATTACCTGGTGTTTATCAAGTTTTTTGTCAACTTCAGCAAAATGTTTATCGTGTTCTTTAAGTTTTTTTCCAATCAGATCAAAATTCTTGTCAATTTTTTCGAACTGCTCGTCGTGATCATTCAGTTTTTTTAGAATCTTATCTTCATTATTCATTTTATTCCTTGTGCTGACTAAATTTTTTGATCATTTGACAAACCTGACTCAATTATACTACTATCAAATTATAAATTTTATTTGCCACGCCCTAGCTCTGATCGATAGTTTTGCCAGCCAAGGATCTAGGGCTTTTATATTTCTGCGAAAGATTCGGCTGATTTTTATTCGTCATTCGTCATTTGGACAAATTAGTTATTCTTAGATAGCCTACTCTTTGAGCGAATCTACTACCTTATCAATTGTCCCCGATATGACGGAAGGCGTACCAGCAAGGTCAATTGCCATATTCGCCAGTGCCATCGGTGTAATATCTTGCGGGTCGTCCAAACTCTCTGTTTCGTCTAGCACAGCCGCAACATCTCGTGGACGAATAAAATTGACCTTTGGTTTTTTGGCAAAAGGCAGGTCCGCAACCCAGTCAGAAGTTTCAAGTACTTTCTTGATATCAACAAGCATCGAACCACCACCACAAAGCAAAATTTTTGATGGCAAAAGGTCGACACCAGCAAACTCCTCTAATGCTAATTGTACGCCTGAAACCCAAGTCTGGCAATCACCGTCAAGGGCTTTTCTTACTTTTTCGGTCTTAGTTTTTTCCAACTCTCCAGAAGAATAATCAATCTTTAATTTTTCCGCCTCTTGGAAACTCAAATTAAATTCATTGGCTAATCTTTTGGTAAAAACTCGGCCACCAAGGGCAAACATCTTCGTTCCTTCAACACCGCCGTTACGAACGACAGCAATATCAGTTGTACCTCCGCCAATGTCGATAAAAATTGCAGAGAATTCAACCGATTCTTCCATGCCCATACTTCTAGCTACTGCATATGGTTCAGCAACAACACCCAGCAGATCAAGCCCCAATCCTTCAGTAATAGTTTGCAGCGCCCCCAAGTGAACAATAGGCGCAAAAGCATTGAATATTCCGACTGAAATGTCGCGGCCCTGAAAGCCAACCGGATTGGTAACCTTGTAGCCATCAATTTTCACATCCACTACTGCTGAGTTAACCAATCGAACATCAATTTCTGAATAACCGGTCTCCCAGGCTAAATTGGCCCGCGTTTTTTCAAATGCTTTTTTCTGAACTTCGGTGATAATTGTTTTTAATTCGCCAACTGTAACTTTGGATTTCGGCGCCGGGCGCTGATAATGAACCGTGGTAGTAGTGCCTTTGACTAGCTCCCCGGCGATACCAACAACACACTGGGTTGGCGCAACACCCGATTCTTCAGCCGCTTGGTCAAGAGCTTTTTCGCAATTAGCAATGACACCGGAAATATCAGTGACTCGGCCGCCTTGCATATCGGAAAGTTTTTGGCGCTGGCGGCCAACGCCAATAACCGAGGCTTGATCGTCATCAATACGGAAAATAAGGGCCTTAACAAATTCAGTCCCGATGTCGAGAGCAAGAGCATAATTCTTTTTTTTGCCAATTCCAAAAAGTCCCATTTCCCTCACTTCCAAAATAACGCAACGCGTCTTTTATACAATTATATAACTTCTGCTTTTAGATTGCAAAGTAAAAATTATCTCAAAAAAAGCGCCGACACTATGGCCGGACGCGTGATCGCTTGGGTTTATTCTTGGCTGGCTTGTCTTCGACGAGATGCTGATACGCCGGTGGCAGCTGAAGATCAATGTCGGGGTGCTTTCGATGCAACGCCGCTTGTAACTCTTGAATCTCGGTAACCGTTAGCTTTCGCTTACCAGGGGTTTGCCTGGGTTTTCCAGCCGTTGTGGCCCTTCTGCGACGCGCTTTCCGGTCGAAATCAGCCGGCACATAACTGTTAAACCCGCTCCAAGGATTCGATCGCCTTTTCGGTCGCGCTGAAATCAATGAGGCAACCAGCAACCAATCAGCATCAGTCGTGCAAGACATTTCCGCTCACCTCATTTGAAGCAAAATGCATACTGATTTGAACTGAATGGAAAAAATCAGTATGCTATTACTCCAAAATAGCTTTGATTCTACGAACACCTGCAGATGATGATTCCTCTTTGGTGATTTTGAAAGTTCCAACCAAATTAAATATCCAGCCCTAATAACTTTTTGGTTAAAATCGGAATCTCTTTTTCAAAATATTTTTTCACCGTTTTCCAATCCAAATCAATCAGTAAATCCGGCTCCGGATCATCTTCGGCATCAGCGAAATAAAACAGACTTTTGATGATATGGTAGTAGTCGTGAGCAACATTCGGATACTGTTTTTTCAGACGAACAAAAATCTCTTCAAGCGAAATAATATTCTGGATACAATAATACAAATCAAAAAAATCTCGTTTCGTTCCCCGCTGGCTGATGGCAACAACTTTCATTACAGCGATATCTTCTTTTCGGAGAATATTTACCGCTCCGTAATTTAAAAATGGCAACACCGGCTGAAAGAATGGATAGGAAATAAAACTGATTTTGGCATTCAATAATTCGCCATAAATCGTGCCCTCTTTGTCAACATCGGTTACAAAATTTCCGCCAGCTTTCAGTTTTTGCAGCAATATTTCGTTATTTATTTCCTTTTCCACGGTAAAAAAATCTAAATCAACCGATCGGCGATATCCGACTTGTAACGCCAACGCCGTTCCGCCAGCCAGATACCATGTGGAATTTTTTAACCAATTTTCTTTGGCGAGATATTCAAAAGCCGAAGCGGTTTTTGGCGGTAAAACATCCAAACACCAAGCTATTTTTTTAGAAGATGCATCCATAGATTTTTTGTTATCGGAGTCAAAACTTTAGAATTGCTCACAACTTCGCTAATATCTTTTTTACTATATTGTTTGACAACATCTCGCACTTCATCATCCCGACCAAACTCCAAAACTCTGGCGATAATATAGCGCTTGTGTTTTTCTTTGTCGATATTTTCCGGTTTAGTATCCCAAAAAAGTGATTGGCGATATTTCATAGTTTTTTGTTTATTTATGTTTCAATTATAGCATTTTTTATTCCAAAATTGCCTTTATTCTTCTTACCCCGGCCGAAGATGATTCCTCTTTGGTGATTTTGAAAGTCCCGAGTTCACCAGTGGATGCGACATGTGGGCCACCACATATTTCTCGAGAGAAGAATTCTCGAGATCCTGAGCGACCATCGAGAGTCGAAGGACCAATATTATAGACTTTCACTATTTCGCCGTAACGATCATCAAAAACACCGCTGGCACCAGATTTTTTAGCATCTTCCAAGCTTAGTTCTTCCATTTCAACTGGAATATTTTCTTTGATTTTTTCATTAACAATTTTCTCAACTTCTGCAATTTGTTCTGGTGTTAATTTTTCAGGCCAATTGAAATCAAATCGCAAACGTTCCTCTGTGATATTTGAGCCTTTTTGTGAAACCTCCGGTGATAATATCTGGCGCAACGCCGCAAGTAATAGGTGTGCCGCGGTATGCAATCTAGTAGTTTCAACTTTATTATCAGCTAACCCACCCTTGAACATACCAGCTGAAGCGGTACGGGAAAGCGCTTGATGCTTTTCAACTTCGGCCTGATAGTTTCTTTTACTGACGAAGAGATGCCTTTTTTGGCCCAAGTCCAGCAAAATCTCATGAGGTAATCCGTAAGTCTGGTAGAGATCAAAACCTTCTTTGCCTGAAACATAGGCCTCATGCATCTGTCGATTGGTCATATTGATACCAGCTTTTTTGAATTCTGGATGTACCTGATCGTTTGGCTCCTGGCTATGGATCTCACGTAAAATCTCTCTTCTGTCGGGAAACTGCATGACCTTAGAATATTCCTCTTGAGAAATCGGTGTTTTGTTAGCGAAAACCTTCTCAACTTGTTTTAGGCCGCTATCAATAATTTTTGAAAACTGTTCTTCCTCTGCTTTAAATTTACTTGTGATGATCTTTTTGTCTCTCATTTCATATGGACTTTCAGAAATGATCAGTTCCAAAATTGATTCAAGTGAGCCCTCATACTCTAGAAGCCAAGAATATCTAATTGCTCGGCGAATCAGCCGGCGAACAACATAACCGGCACCTTTGTTCGAAGGAATCGCTCCATCTCCAATTGCAAAACTAGCAGCACGCAAGTGGTCTGCGATAATTCGAAAAGCTTTTTCGTTACCTTGATATGTTTTCCCGCTCAACTGCTCGATTTTTTTTATAATTGGCTCAAAAGTATCAATTTGAAAAACATCTGTTTTTCCCTGCGAAAACATCGCTAGTCGTTCTAGCCCCAAACCGACATCAACATTCTTTTGTGCTAAAGGCTCGTATTCGGTATCAGAGATTTTATTAAATTCCATAAAAACATTATTGCCAATCTCGATAAACTTATCGCAATTACAACTTGGGCCACAGTCTGGGCCACATGGATCAATGCCGGTATCAATAAACATTTCTGTGTCCGGGCCACACGGACCAGTGGCACCAACAGGACCCCACCAGTTCTCTTTTCTGCCGTATTTATAGATACGTTCTTCCGGAATTCCAATTTCATTTTTCCAAGTGTCAAATGATTCCTGATCAAACGGTGCGGTATCATCACCAGCAAAAACTGTGACTGAAATATTATCTTTGTTGAAACCAAGAACCTCGGTATAAAAGTCAAAAGTATAGTGGATTGATTCTTTCTTGAAGTAATCACCCAAAGACCAATAACCTAACATTTCAAAAAAAGTACAGTGTTGGGCGTCCCCGACTTCATCTATGTCATCGGTCCGCAAACATTTCTGGACATCGCATAGCCTGTTGCCCAACGGATGTTTCTCTCCCAAGAGATATGGCACCAACGGATGCATCCCTGCAGTCGTGAAAAGAACCGAAGGGTCATTTTCCGGTACCAAAGAAGACGAAGGGATCACCTTGTGACCCCGCTCCTTGAAAAACTCTAGAAATTTTACTCGCAATTCAGAAGAAGTCATAATAATAAAATTCTAAATTCGAATATCGAAATTCGAAACAAATTCTAAATTTTAATTTTCAAAATTTTTAAACATTTGAATTTGATTCTATTTGTTTCGTGCTTCGAATTTAGTATTTCGTGCTTGATTTACTGATTTGTTCCATAAAACACCGAGACTAAGTTTTTCAGCGCTTGTCCCCAAACAACATTTCGCGACGGAGAATCATTAACTTTAACAATCGGTTTACTAGTGTCGACTGTCGGGCCGTTCAAATCTAATTGTGCCTGATAGAGTTTGTGGTAAACCGCTTTGAAATCTAAGACTTTCTTAGCATAACTGTTGGTGCTCGGATCTTTCAAAAGTCCCATTCGCAACCATTTGTCAGCGTTACCACCGCCAGCATTGTAAGCCGCTAATGCCGCCACTTCATTACCACTATACTCTTCTTTTAAGACATGAATTTGCCAGGTTGTAAATTGAATACCGATTTCCGGATTGTATAAATCACTGGTCTGAAAATCCGTTTTACCCACACCTTTGGCAATACTTCTTCCGGTCGGTGGCATTATTTGCCCGATCCCGAGCGCGCCGACTGGCGACTGAGCCTGCGGATTAAAACCGGATTCCAACATCAGAATTCCGGCGACTAAAAATGGGTCTTCGTTATATTCCTTACACCACTTTTTGATCGTATCCTGATATTTCAGCGGAAAAACCGAGTCACCTAAAATTGATGGCAAATAAAAATACCCTGCGACTATCGCAGCTAATATGGCAATCGAGATGATTACCTTTTTAGTTCGGGATCTTTTATCCGCCATCTAGAATTATTGTAACATATTGAAAATCAAAAAAACAGAATTACTTCTGTTTACATATTTAACGGTAGAAATGAAGCTAATAAACAAACTCTTCAAAGAATTTTTTGCTTGCCGGCCAAACAACATTCGATTTGATAATTTCATCTCTGCTAAACCATTTAACCTCGCCAATTTCATCTTTATCAGTCTGAATTTTTGCCTCACCTACAACATCACAGCGCCACCAATGGGTAATTTGATCGGGCAGATCGCTTCCGGTCTCTGCTAATTTTTCAACGGGTGTGACATCAAGATTTAGCTCCTCTTTTATTTCCCGGATAAGTGCCGTTTTTTCGTCTTCGCCATTATCCAAATGACCGCCCGGCGGATAATAAAATCCTGTAAACTCACCGAAATCTCTGGTTGAATTGACCAGCAAATATTTTACTGGGTTTCCCTCGTTTGAAATAATCCCGACCACTACATTCTTCATAAATTGATTATTATTTTGGTGTGGCGAAACAAAAAACTTGAATTATTTGATTTCTTTTTTCTTTTTCGGCAAGAAATTATTTTTCGATACTACCGATCTGCCCAGTTCTTTTTCCAATTCAATTCTGGCATTGCCGGCAATTTTTCCACCACGATTAGCGTCAGACTTAAGTTTTGGTACACCTTGTGATTTTTCAATCCGATGAATTTCAGTAGTTGATCTTTCACCAAGCATATTAAAAATCAATTCAAAATCATCCATATGATCACGCAAATTTTGTCGTTTTAAGCCTTTGAGTTTTTTATACTGACTGGGAGTAACACCAAAAGTTGCTTTTGAAATTTCTGCCGTTAATATTTCATAATCTCTTTGTTCTCTGGCACCTCGTTTTCGCCATTCATCAGTCAATTCTTCACGAATCGCAATACCGCGCATCCGTTTTTCTATCCAATCCTCGCTATAACCTTTGAGTTTGTAAAGCATTCGAGTTCTTTTGGTTGCCAATTCCGGATCTTCAATTTCTTGGATTCTTTCATATCCGACTCTCGCCAACCAGCGCTTTAATGGTTCAACCTTAGGCGATGGAATTGACTGAATTAGACGAAAAATAGTTTCCGTATTTCCACAATCAGTTTCTCGCATTTTCCCGTCTGGCGCCAGTAATTTCAACTGTCCGATATTTTCGGACACTTCACTTCCTTCATCGGCAAGTTTCTTTTTTAGATCGCTCCAGTATTTTCGGGATCTATCTGATCCTGTCAATACTTCAATAATATCAATGACAGAAAACCACCATTCACCTTTATATATTTCTCGGCGAATTTCTTTCCTGCGGAAAATTGCAATTTTATTTTCACTTTCCATATTATTTTTGGTGCCCGAGATCGGAGTCGAACCGATACGGTTTTTTAGGCCAAAGGATTTTAAGTCCTTCGTGTCTACCAATTCCACCACTCGGGCATGACATTAATGCAAAATGCAAAAATCAAAATGTAAAATAAAGGAATTAACTATTATAAGCAAAGCTTTTTACGCTATAAAACAGCTATTTATAGCTTGTAATAGTTCGAGCATGAAATGCTCACCGTAATTTTGAACTTTGATCTTTGAATTTTTAATTTACTTACACTATTTTCCATCCCCCATTTGTTTTTTCTAACTTCCCTTCAATTACGAAACCAGCCGCACGTTTATGCCCACCCCCACCAAACAAACTGGCGATTCGCGCCACATCAACTTTTGCCGATTCTGTCCGCAAACTGCCTTTAATTTTACCATCTGGAGTCTCATAAAGCAAGAGTGTGGCAACGTCATCAGGAATTGTACTTATGAGGTTAACAACACCAGCCAAATCCTGGTCGCTGGCACCAACACTTTCAATATCCGCGCAAGTAATGATCGAATAAACCAGTTTGATGTCATCAAGTTTAACAATTCGATCAAGTGCAATCCCCCAAAGCTTCAGCATCGACAAGCTTTTGTGGTTAGAAATGTTTGTAGAAATATTTTTTAGTTTAGCCCCGTGACTCATTAGTTCTGCCGCAGCGGAAAAAGTTTTGGCCGAAACATTTGCGTGCTGGAAACCGCCAGTGTCGGTGTAGATGCCGGTCAAAAGCATGGTCGCAATATCAGTTTCTAAATCAATATTCATTTTCCGAAATAAACCAAAGATTATTTCGCAAGTTGAAGATGCAGTTTCGTCAACAACATTAATATTGGCATACTTCCAAATGTCATTTTTCGGATGATGGTCAATGTTGATAATCGGAATTCCACGATCGCGAGCTTTAATAATTCTGTCAGAGTAGCCAGTCCGTTTTAAATCCCCATTATCAATCAAAATAATAGCGTCAAAATCTCCGATCAAAAAGTCATCTTTTGCGTCACGCCAATCAGGTAGATATTTAAAAACCTCTGGCACTCCTTGTGACGATGCTACGGTAATTTTTTTCCCAAGGAGTTTTAATGATCGTGCCATGGCCAAAGTTGCCGAAACTGTATCACCGTCAGGTCGCTCGTGCGCAACTAAAAGAAATCTCTGGTTATCATCCCGCTCCAGAAAGGTAATTAGTTTTGTATAACTTGCCATATTTATTAAGGAAGTAAACCCACTGATAATAACACTGATAAGTCACTGATGGGGATAATCTGTGCTGGATCTGTGTAATAGATCTGTGGACTTACCTCAATAACTTAAGTAACTTTCTCCAAGAAAATTACTTGGTGCCCTTCTTCTGGCAGAGCTGATTTAACAACCTTTACTGACTTGGCAACTTCGCCCTCGAGACCTTCTTTATTTAGCGCTTCGATATTTGAATAAAGCATCGGAATAATCATGCTTGGCTCAAGAGTTGCAGAGAGCTCGAGTGCGTCTTTTAGTGTCATAGAATCCTCTTCACCAGCCGGCAGAAAAAGAAGATCTACGCCGTCAAGTTCTTCAATTTGCTTATCAGAAAGTTTCTTTGATTTTCCCGAATAAAGCATTGTCACTTCTTCGGCTAAGATTTTGAAGACACTTTGTTCAAATGGTGCTTCAACAAAAACATTTTTTCGTTCGTACTCGCCAGGACCATCAATTACAAAACCGTCAATGTTTACAGAACCGGATGTCAATGTGATGTTTGCGTCACGAGTTTTGATTCTGAATTTATCGCCACCCAGATAGGTTATAATCATTCTCCCTCAACTTTCTTTTTAAGTTTTGCTTTTTTGGGTTTTTCCTTTTTAATATCTAATTTCTTGTCAGTGTCAATCTGTGTTTCCGTCTGTGTGGTTGAGGATTTTTCTTCGTCAGTGTCATTCTGTGTTTTTTTCTGTGTAGTTACTGCCTTCAAACTCAATCCTAGCCTATGGGTATCCGGTTCGATGGAGATAATCTTGAATTGGTACTCACGGCCTAGATCAACGATTTGGCCAGGGTCAACGACGTGCTGGTCTGACAGTTCCGAAACATGAACCAGTCCGTCAATCTTTTCATCAAGCGAAACAAAAGCGCCAAAAGGTGTTATTTTTGTCACAGATCCAGCGACGATGTCGCTAACTTTATATTTTTTGGCTGCATCAGTCCAAGGGTCGGCAGCCAATTTTTTCAAAGACAATGACAATCTGCCATCCTCAACTGCAATTACCATAACTTTAACACTGTCGCCAACTTTGAATAATTTATTCAGGTCAGTCACCCGCGACCAGGAAACTTCGGAAATATGAACCAAGCCTTCAACCAATGGATCAATTTTTACGAATAAGCCAAAATCAACGATTCCGGAAATCTTGCCCTCTAAAGCATCGCCGACTTTGTATTTTTCAATTTTGGATGCCAATTTTTCGGCATCAACCGCTTTTTCCGAAAAAATCAGTTTGTTGGCTGCTTTGTCGCAGTTGATAACTTTAACAGCGATCTTTTCGCCGATAAGTTTATTCAACCTTGTTAGAATTTCTTCGCGATCGCCGCCGGAAACTCGTGGATAATGCTCAGGTGAAAGTTGCGACACCGGCAAGAAACCAGGAATGCCACCAATTTCTGAAATCAACCCACCCTTATTGGCCTCATTGATAGTGATCTCAACTGGCTCACCAGTTTTATATCGCTCTTCCATATCTTTCCAATAACGTTCTCTGTCAGCGCGTTTCAAAGATAGAACTACATTGCCATCTTCATCTTCAAGCAAAATTACATAGGCAAAGATCGTATCACCAACTTTGACATCGGAGTTCAAAGTAATCTCTTTTTCCGGAACGTAGCCCAAAGACAATCCGGCAACATCGGCCCAAATTTTATTTCGCGACATCGATAGAATTCTAGCTTCAACAATTTCGCCCTCCCTATACGGCAAAAGCTGATCGCCAGCTTCCTCGATCAAACTCTCCATGCTGTCATCCATGGTCTTCTTCATATTCCTGATTTTTACTTCTTCGGTCATTTATTTTCCTTTCTTAATTTCCACCAATGAATAACGAATTTATCTAAATGACGAATAACGAATGGGGTTTATTAGTCATTAGTTATTTGGATTATTAGTCATCCATTGCTGACCAAAAGCTATTTCTTTTTAGCTTTTGGTAAATATTGAATGTACCTTTCGTGATTTTTAATTATTCTGATTTCTCTCGGCATTTTGGTCAGCGAATAAATTGTGATAACAAAATACCAAATAACCGCAACAGCCACTAGCGCTAACATCATCACCCGATAGCCGACATACGGAATCATTTCATATTGAAAAAATAAAATGAAAATGCCCAGAATTCCGATTGTCAGAAAAAAATTGAACAATCGATCTTTTAATCCTTTGTGGATCGTTTTGTTTAGACTTAATAAAACAGAAACGATTATGCATAAAACAAAAATTCCAGCCTGAACTAAATGCAAGCGATGATTTTGCATCGCGCTGGTGGAAAAAAGATTTGAAGTTGTAAGGTAATTCTTCAACATAATATTTTTTTTGGCTTGCCATGCTTGTCCGCCTCTGGAGGAAGCGAGGTCGAATGGTGCCGAGGAGAGGACTCGAACCTCCAAGCTCTTGCGAGCACTACCACCTCAAGGTAGCGCGTGTGCCAATTTCGCCACCTCGGCATATTTTTATGGATATTGTCCCACTTCGCCAAGGCTTCGCGGGACACCCCGCATAGCTCAAATTGCATTTGAGCGGCGTGGGGTGGTGGGCGCTGGGGGATTCGCCCCGACGATTTACTTTGCAGATGTCGGGACTCCGTACCCCGACAATTTTGTCGGGCGTCGGAGAACCCCCGACCTTCTCAGTGTAAATGAGTAGCTCCACCAACTGCCCCGACGTTTCAGTCGGGACTCCGACATCCGTTTCCAACGGATCGTCGGAGAGCTAATTCGTCCAAAGGATTATTTGGTGAGTGGTACAGGACTCGAACCTGTAACCTCCTCGATGTAAACGAGATGCTCTACCAATTGAGCTAACCACCCAAATATTAGAATTACCAACTGCTAATTGTCCTTGGTAAATTTTATTTCTCTGTCTCTAATTATTTTTCCTATCCAATCTTTTCTTTTCCAGTTTTTAATTTTTCTCTCTATTTGTTTGGCAATGTTAAGTGATTCAAATTCTTGCTGAAAAACCAGTTTGTATGGTCTTTTATATCTTGTTGCTTTTACATTGCCACCGTTATTTGTAAAAGTCTGAACTGTGGGTCACAAGCACAGCCGATGTAATACTCCGTTTTAGCTAGTCTTTCCAAAATATAAACAAATGCTCGTTTCATACACTTTTTTACAAAAAATCTCGGCACCAGCCCGAGATAATTCTGCGTTAGTCCGCGTTTCTCTGTCCGCATTCTTCCGCGTCTATATTCAAGCTGGTTTAATGATTTTCTGTTTTGATTGTAGCAGATGGAATAAAAAAAGGCAAGCCATCATAGCTTGCCACGAACCTGATACGGCTGGACAAAACATTGTAATGCAACACGCTCTAAGCCATACGCAATCAGTAAGGTCTCGCGCAAATACATCACGCGAAAGATCAGTGAAAGAACCAACGCCACAAAGGTGACTATACCGGTGTAGCCCCAGTTCGTCAGCAACTGGGCAGGTGCACCAGAGGATTCGATCCTGCCTTCACGGATCTCCTTCGCCCATCCAAATGCCAGAATCGGCCAAAGGATGTTGACCATCAAACGGGCAATTGCGAATCGCATGGCTTCACCTCTGTCATCATTATAACTGCACCAACCAGTTACGGCAAAAAAATTGTCGTCACTGGTTGGTGGGCGAAAGAGGACTTGAACCTCCACGACCTTGCGGCCATAGCGCTCTGAACGCTACGTGTCTACCAATTCCACCATTCGCCCATTATTCAATTGTCATTTCGACATCATGTAATGACGAGAAATCTACCAGTTATTTGAAAAATAAACCATGATGCTAACTTGTATATCTCTCGTCCAGCTTTTTTTGGGAAAAAGGCTTGATGTCGAGATGACCAAAATTTTTAGAAATTAGTAATTAGATATTAGAAATTGCCCGTCAGGGCCGCACTCGCTTGGTTTTTAAATACCAATTAGCAAAATCATTTAAGTGGTCCCAGGGTTCGAAACCTTTGATGGCAGTAATTCCCATAACCGACGGTTTAACCGAAAAGCTGAAATCCTGCGGCGGCAAGTAAATTACTGGTGCCTGATCGGCAAGGATGGCAAAAAATTGATCGTATTTTTGGTTTCTAGCGGCTGTGTCAGTTGTCATTCTGGCCGACTCTAAGAGTAGATCAGCCTGCTTGTTCGAAAACCCAGAAAAATTATTGCCCGTTGTAATTTGGCTAGAATGCCAGAAAGGATACGGATCACGGTCATAACCGGAGTCAAATCCGTACAAAACTGCCTCGTAATTTCTTTTTTCTAGCAAATTGGTATATTCAACTGCACCTTTTTTATCTAAAATTATGTTAATTCCACGGCTGGCATAGCTTTTTTGCAAATCCTCTGCAGTCGAAACCGAAAGCGGCTTATCCAGAACTAAAAGTTTAAATGATGTCGACGGATCAAACTTATCACTGCCAGCAATTTTTTTTCTGACTGTAACATCCTTAAATTTGTCAGCGTTCAAGTTAAATATCATTCCAAAATCACGCGAAGTAGCAAATGAATAACTAGTTGCATCGTCTTTGATTGATAACCCGGCAACAGCTTGGGCAGGCGAGAAAAAATTGTTTAAATTGTCCTTTGCTTTAGTCTCATTTTCAGCAATCTGAAAATCAACTTCAGAAATATACGGTTTCTGACCATAGTAGCTATTATATCGTGCCAGATCAACTTCGGAGATTAATTTATTGTTTCCAGAAATAGCTTTTGTAAATTGGTACGGGCCAGTGCCAACAGGTGATGAAGAGATGGCCGACGAATCAATATGAGCTGGAATAATTCCAATCGAAGTATTGTACAAAAACGGACCGTATGGACTTTTAAGGGTAAAAGTTACAGTGTTAGGATTAGGAGTCGAAGTTACGACATCCTTCCAAGCATCGAAATAAGGGCTTTTGATGTTATCGTCCTTAATGGCTGAGATTGTGGCTGCGACATCTGCAGATGAGAATGCGACGCCGTCTTGCCAACTCACGTCACTACGCAAATGGAAAGTGTAAGTTTTACTGTCGGCAGAAATTTCCCAGCTTTTTGCTAAGTCGGGTGCAATATTACCAGCTGAATCAATCTTAGTTAGACCAGAATATATCAATTGATTCATAGTCCTATCAGCATCTGAATTGGCAAGAACTGGGTTGAGATATTGCGCCTGACCGATTAAAACTTCCTTGTATGTACCCCCAGTGGTCGGAACGCGTTTTGTTTTTGACAACCAATCGCGATCAAATTTGTATCCGGCAAGCCCGAGCAAAATAATGAGTAATATTCCGAGGGCGATTTTATCAACACGATTTAGAACATTGTAAATTCGGCCAAGACGGCGAAAAAAATTGCCAACGATTGAAAATATCGGTTTTATTTTGACCAATAAAATAGTTCCCGAATCCTTAATTTTAAATTTTAAATTTTGATTTTTTCCGCCAAAGGCGGATCGGCCCTTGGTCGAAACTTTATCCC
>JAPLVG010000018.1:6595-13809 GCA_026397235.1 Candidatus Berkelbacteria bacterium | reverse complement strand
CGGTCCCCAAAAATCACCAAAATTGGTCATAGTTCTCCTTGGAGATTAGGCCAGAAACAATGGTACTGTCACCGAAGCGACAAAGAGTACGATTAAAATTATCGTTGCGTAAAATAAAACCTTTTCAAGTCCACGCTTTGAGCGATAAAAATTTCCTTCGCCACCAAAAGCGCCACCAAGACCGGACCCTTGCTGTTGCATCAAAATAGCGACGATTACCAAGACCGCCAAAACTAACTGAACGATTTGAAGTGTTTGTGTAATCATAATTTTTTTAATGTTAATGGTGCCGATGGTCAGAATCGAACTGACGACACGAGGATTTTCCAGTTGGTTGGACTATCTCATCACCCAGCCCTTTTTCGAAAAGGGCTGCGGGTGCCGGGCGCTGTTTGCAAGATTATTGTTGGGACTCACTCGCTAGTCTCTACACCTTACTGCAAACTTTAAACCCTTGCAGTCTTGGCTCGGGATTACCAGAAAATTTGGTTTCCCCGAATTCACCCGGTTTTTAATCGTTGATTACTCAACGATGGACCGAAAATTCAGTCCACTGCTCTACCACTGAGCTACATCGGCATAAATTGAAATTTTATTCCTTGCATCCAACCATGAATTTTCAGATTTAATTTTGAATCTGAAACTGTTAGATGCAAAGTTCCGTTTTCCAATTTATGCGATTTATTTTTTGATTCGACAATTTGAGGTTTCCAGAATTTATCAGGTTTTATTTTTGTCAGCCGTGACCAAAACTTTAGGATATTATCATAATTCTGATTATTATAGCAATGAATCCTGGCCTGAAATTTATTAACTTCAATTCCGCAACACTTGGTAAAAAACGACATCATAATTGCAACAATTGCTGGATCGGAATTCACAAAACGAATTTTATGTTTCTCGAGTTTTTCACCTTCACCTAGATACAAACCCATTCCCAACCACCAAAGTTCTCGATCAGATAATTTTGCAACTTTTTTTGCATAATTTTGCAATGTTTCTTCTCGATTTTTAAAGTACTCTTTCGATCTTTTACGATTGAAATCTGAAATATTCTTTGCCCAAATCGACTTTGCCTTCGTAATGTTGTCCTGCTTAATCTGTTCCGAGATACAAACATCTTTCAACCAATAAGCCAAAGTACTTTTTGGCACAGAAATTCTCTTGTCAATTTCACTGTAACTTAAACCTCGCGAGCGAAGTTTTATGGCAGCTTCTTTTTTTGAACTATTAGATCTCATAAATTTATGATACAACCAACAGTTCAAATATTCAATGGAGGCCTCGGCCGGAATTGAACCGGCGTGCGCGGTTTTAATTTGGAGGTCTGAGTGGGACTCGAACCCACGTGCGCGGTTTTGCAGACCGCTGTGTAGCCACTCCACCATCAGACCAATGGACCGCGGAGCCTGTCCCGCTTTCATCGGCGGGATAACCACTCCGCCACGAGGCCGATCTACTGAATATATTAGCTCAATTAGTTATTTTTGTAAATGATTAACTATCATTAGAGCTGACAATTACAATCTTTTCTGCTACGATATTGTCACCAAACCACACGAAAGGGGTGACGGTTTTGCGATTAAAAACTCGCAAGATTTACATACCTCCAATGTACGTTGCTGATTCCGTCGCCTCAATCGACTTCGCAGAGATGGCTTGCCGTTATTGGATGTTCGACCTTGATGGAACCCTGGCCCCAGGAATGCGAAATGACTTGCGTCTAGACGCCGTCATGAACATTCGGTCTGCGATTTCGCAAGGCTGGATAGATGCAGCTTGTGTTGTCTCAAATTCCGGTCTGTGGTTTATGTCGCGCCGAGTAGCCAGTTTGGCTAGCCAATGTGGCTTGCCATATCTGTCCTGCTACTGGCCACATGCACTGAAACCATCGCAGCTAGCCTTCGACACCGCAGCAGGGCTGATAGCCCCGGAAGGGTTTGATCCAGCTGATGTCATGATGGTTGGTGACCAGCTTGGAACAGACATGTTAGCTATCCTTTATGGGTACCGAACCCTTCTGGTTCCAACACTGCATCCGATCCCGTGGTGGAAACAACGGAAGCACGACAAAGAAAACCGGATCCGGCAGGATCTAGACATCAAGTTTCCATTCGAGCAGCGCTGATGATTCCGGTCGTCAGCATTTTTTTATCTTTACAATCCAAGCTAGTTTTGGTACTATTTTATTCGAAGTGCGAGAGTAGCTCAGTTGGTAGAGCGCGTCCTTGCCAAGGATGAGGTCGCGGGTCCGAATCCCGTCTCTCGCTCCAATGTTATATAAATTGTCATTCCGAACTTGTTTCGGAATCCCGTGAGATCCTGAAATTAATTCAGGATGATAAAAAATAACAGAATTACACAATACTATATAATACAATTATTATGAGTAAAAAAAGTCGTCTAAAAAAGAAGAACAAACAAAAACTGCAAAAGCGTTTTGAGCAAATCGCACCGGAAGTTGCAGTTGATGCCGAAACTCCAGATGATGTTGTTGATGATAAACAATCAGTTCAAGTTAGCGACAAAAAAGCCGACAACGCTTCCACTGAGTCAGATAGCATCATCGACGCGCCAACTCGCAAAGCAATCTCAAAAGATGTCAGAATGATCATCTTCACTTTGGTCGGTTTGGCCTTGGTACTCGTTGCCGTTCGAATTCTCGAGTTTAAAACCGACTACATTTCCACTTTCGGTGATTGGCTGTACAAAATCACCAATATTCAGACGCTCTAAATGTAGAAACTACACTGACCTACGACACAGAATTGACACTGAAAATACAATTCTGTGATTCTTCTGTGTCACTTTCTGTGTGGTTTCTTCCGCTTAATAGTTCTGTTTTTCCTTCGGCCGATATTGAAGTGCCTCTGCGACGTGGGCTGATGTGATGAAACGTGATTCAGACAAATCGGCAATAGTTCGTGCCAACCGCAAAATTCTGTGATATGCTCGGGCCGATAAACCGAGACGGTCAACTGCTAAATTTAGCAGTTTTTTTGTTTCGTCATCAATCTGACAAAATTTGGCAATATCTTTGCTCTTCATTTCCGAATTTGATTTCAATTTTGTGCCGGCAAATCGTTTTGATTGGTGATCTCGCGCCGACATTACCCGCTTGCGAACTTCTTTTGATGATTCGGCAACTTTCGATGATGACAATTTTTCAATATTAACTCGCGGCACTTCAATATATAAGTCGATTCGATCCAATAATGGCCCGGAAATCCGTTTTTGATATTTACTAATTTGCGTTGGCGTGCAAATACACTCCTTGTAATTCGAGCCAATATAGCCGCAAGGACAGGGATTCTGGGCAGCAACCAAAACAAATTGGGCCGGGAATGAAATTGATCCTTGCGCCCGTGAAACTGTAATC
Source organism: Candidatus Berkelbacteria bacterium (assembly GCA_026397235.1). Taxonomy (GTDB): domain Bacteria; phylum Patescibacteriota; class UBA1384; order XYA2-FULL-43-10; family CAINNR01; genus CAINNR01. The sequence continues at coordinate 10,430 of JAPLVG010000018.1, read as the reverse complement.
ATTCCATCCTCCAATGGTTGGCGCAATGCTTCCAGAACTGAGCGCGGGAATTCGGGAAATTCGTCGAGAAACAAAACCCCGCGATGAGAAAGCGAGATTTCGCCTGGCCGCGGCCAGGTTCCGCCACCAACCATCGCCACTGATGATGTTGTATGATGCGGCGCCCGAAACGGCCGAGTTGTAATCAGCCCATTTTCGTCGCGATGGAGCAGCCCGGCAACCGAATAAATTTTTGATGATTCCAAAACTTCGTCCTCGTCCATCGGCGGCATAATCGTTGGCATCCCACGGGCCAATAATGTTTTACCGGAACCCGGCGGCCCGGACAGAAGGATATTATGAGATCCGGCGGCGGCAATTTCCAGCGCCCGTTTAGCATTTTCCTGTCCGGCAACATAAGCAAAATCATATTCAGATGTGATGTTTTCTGTATCAACCAGACCAATATATTTCACCGGCCGAATATTAATTTCACCACGCAAAAATTCTGCTAATTGCTCAAGTGAAATTATCGGATAGATTGCTAAGTCTTTAATAATCGCCGCTTCGGCCGAATTTTCCGCTGGGATAAATACTCGCTTCGCACCCCACTCCTTAGCCGCCATGATCATCGGCAGAATTCCGCAAACCGCTCGAAGTTCACCGGAGAGTGAAAGCTCGCCGATAAAAACATCATTTTTGGAAATTTTATCTCGTCCAATCTGCTCACCAGCCAGCAAAATTGAAACCGCAATCGGCAGGTCGTATGTTGGCCCCTCTTTTTTAATATCCGCCGGCGCCAAATTCACCGTTAATCTTCTATCTGGAAAAACTAAATTCGAATTTTTGATTGCGCTGCGAACTCTGTCTTTTGATTCGTCAATCGCTTTATCAGGGAGTCCTACTATTGAAAAAGACGGAAGACCCCGTCCGATATCAACTTCAACTTCGACCGGAAAGGCATCCAGCCCAAACACCGCACAACTTTTAACCTTGGCAATCTTTTTCATTTTCCCAGGTTTGTCATTCCGGACTTGATCCGGAATCTATACAAATAGTTATTTGGATCCTGAATCAAGTTCAGGATGACAAAACAATTATAGCAAATTGGATTGACGGCAAGAAATTTTTTTGCTAAGATTTCCTCAACCCAACCCGAGGTGGAAAAAGATGCTGACCGTTCTGATTGTCGACGAAGCCAACCTGACTAGAAAAACAATTGTCGACGAACTGGAATCACTTGGATTCGAAGTCAAAACTGCAGAAGTTGCTGACGTCGCAGCAGAAATCATCAGGGCAGGCGGGATCGATCTGGTGGTGACGGAGCTCGAACTGCCATACTATGGCAACCGCCCAACCGGCTTTGTCCCGGGAATGATTGTCATTGAGGCTGCTCGCGAGACCGAGACACCAGTTATCATCAGTAGTTTTTCTCTAATAGCACCGCGACACGTCAATACACCCATTATTGTCGGGATGTTACTGAAGCCTCAAAGTTATTCTAAAGTCGCCAAAGTCATCATGGAAACTCTCACTCAACCCCAACCGGCCTAGTCGTCGGTTGTTTTTTATTTTGTCATTGCGAGGAGGAACGACGCGGTCTTGTGAAACTGACCCTGTGGGCAATCTACTTCAAAAATTTCTTAATTTTTTTGTCCGCTGATTTAATATCAGAGCACCAAATGATTTTTGGAAAGCGTCGAAACCAGGTTAATTGTCTGCGAGCATACGCATGGATTGCGAATTTTAGCCGTTGTTTCATTTCTAAAAACTCCGGCAAATTTTCAATTTTGTAATTTTCAATTCTCAATGAATTTTCAATGATAAAATTTCCAATGATTCTATATTCCAAACCAAGCGATAGCAACCATTTTTTATCAACGCCTGATTTTATTAAATTTTGGACTTCTTCAAGCATTCCATCATCAAACCTGCTCTCGACACGGTCGTCGATTCGTTGATATAAAACCTCACGCGGTAAATCAATCGCTATTTGCAGCGCATCGAAGTTGGGTTTTTTCTTCGAGACCATCTCGCCGCTTTGTGCTCGTTCAATTGCTCTGATGAGGCGGTGAGGATTGTTTTGGTCAAGGTTACTGTCATTAATTTGCAGTTTGTGATAAATCCTCTGGAGTTGAATTAAAGTTTTCTTTTCCAATACTTCCCTTGAATATTTGATATTTGAGCTTTGAAATTTGGGCTTTTCCAGCTCAAATCCTTCAATGAGCGCTTGAACATACAGCCCTGTTCCTCCGACGATGATTGGGATTTTCCCACGAGCAAAAATATCTTCGATGGTTGCCTGCGCACGTTCCAACCAATCAAACATCGTAAATTTTTCACCTGGATCGCAAATATCAATTAAATGATATGAAATTTCGGCGTAATCTTTTAGGTCTTTGCCGGTACCAATGTCGAGGCCACGATAAACTTGCCGCGAATCAGCTGAGATTATTTCGCCGTTGTATTTTTTAGCAATCGAAACTCCCCAGCTGGTTTTCCCGCTGGCCGTAGGCCCGACAATACAAATAATTTTACGTTTTTCCATTTTTTCTTCCCGTAGACCAAGCTTTAGCGTGTTTGTTGGCAAACTAAAGTTTGTTCTCCATAGACAGTCGTAGCCCACGATTTATCGTGCTTACAAACAAGCTAAAGCTTGTACTACATTTCTTCCAAATCTTAGCAAAATCCTCGCAATAAAAAAAGTCCGACCTGCGGGGTCGGATGTTGTTTTTTCAATCGCACTCAGAAACCGTGAGCGGCTTCCAAGTATCCACCATCAGCTAAGAGAAACCCTACCCAAAAACAAGCAGCCCACGCTACGATAAGTAGCGGATGTTGAGTAAAGATTTCGCTAACACCTGGTAGCCTTATCAGGTAAAAAACGACCGACAGACAGACGAGCAACATGGCCGAACCTATCGCAAAGCAAATCCAACAGACAAACTTCCACCAGAACATCGAAAGTCCGAGTTTCTCTTCCAGCCAGACCCGAAATGGAAACATCATTATTTTCTTGTCTCCCTTGCATCAGCATTACTATTTTTATATCAAAACAGAGCCGCGAATGCAAGACGTTGGCTCTATTGTTTCATTGTTCTATTGTTGGCGACATTAACAATACAGCAATCGAACAATTGAACAATTGATTTTACTCTTCCAGGTTTTCTTCTGCCCGTTTCCGTTTCAGTCGTTCAATCTCAAAAACACTCTTGCCGGAAACCGGCATATCTTTGTGATCCGACTCGTCAGCTTCATCGAGTAATTTCTGTTCCAATTTCTCAAAGTAGTCCTCTGGAAGCTCGTCGGGGTCATTATTTGCTAAAACGTTGTCGTCCATGATGCTATTTTATCAAATTGAATAACTATTGCTAGATATTTTTTCCAAGACTGGATTTTTAATCAAATTTAGGCTACAATTCTTGTGTATTTGGGCGAGTGGTGAAATTGGTATACACGCTAGTCTTAGGAACTAGTGGAGTAAAATCCGTGGAGGTTCGAGTCCTCTCTCGCCCACCATTTTTCATTTATTGCTTTTTGTTCCGCTTCGCTCGAGCCAATGGCTCTCGCTTGCGGTGACAAATTCGAGAGTAATTCATATTGTTTTTGAAAATTCATAATGAGTTTTCCGCCCAGCAAAATGCGGTTCGAGCCGGCGGTTTTAAGAAAATTTCTCATCTGTGGGAAATTTTTTGTTTTAACAAAATTTCCAGCTTGGTTGGCATCAATTATCCAGTTTTTCAAGGGTTCGAGCCAATGATTTCCTTTTCGCTCAAAATCTCTTAACTTTTCCTCAAACTCGGCTTTTTGTTCAATAAGTTTGTTCTTCTTTTCTTTGTATTCGCCAAGTTCTATT
>JAPLVG010000018.1:0-6567 GCA_026397235.1 Candidatus Berkelbacteria bacterium | reverse complement strand
TCTAAATACGCGTCAGCCAAACGATCAAGCCGAGTTTTAATAGTTTCAATTTTGACTTTTAGATTTTGAGCGAAAACTACCGACGAGTGATATTTTTCTTTTTCCCATTCTTGGACTTTTAGCATATACTTTTCTTTCCACTCGTCGGGAATAGAAACTTTTTGACAAGTATCTTCTATTTGTTTTGCCAAATTCTCTTCGCGTAAGAATTTTCTTTCAGCACAAACTTTGGTTTTGCTTTTGTGAGTACAGCGATAGTAAACATATTCTCGGCCAGATTGCTTGAACTTTCGCTCGGCAGTAATTGTGTAATTGCAATCTCCGCATTTGGCAAAACCAAGAAATTGAAGTTCTCGTTCTTTTCGTTTGTGCCGTGGTTTTGAGTGATCTTTTAGCGCAACTTGAATTTTGTCAGAAGTTTCTTTCGAAATCATTGGCTTATGCGAACCTTGATAAAGTTCTCCATCATAACTTATGACGCCGTAATAAAATGGCTTTGTTAATATTTTCTGAATTGATGACAAAGCCATTTTATTGCCGTCTTTGCCAACCAAGCCAAGAGAAAACATTTTTGCTTGAATTCCAGTTAGTGAAAACTCGCCGGTAGCAAAAAGCTCCAGTGTTTTCCTAACTAGCGAAAAAGTTTTTGGATTTGGCTCGATAGTTCTAAGCCGTGGCTCGTTAAAGTAACCGAGTGGAGCTTTGCAAGGAAATTCTCCTCGGCGAAGTTTTTGCCTGATTCCGCGCAAAATGTTTTCTCTTAAATTGTCGGTGTAGTATTTAGCTTGACCAAAGGCAACGCTTAACATGAACTTTCCTTGAGGCGTTGCTTCAAACCAAAAGGTTGGGAATTTTAGCGAGGTGATTTTACAAGTATCAACCAAATATATTATCTTGCCGCCATCTATTGAGTTTCGAGCTAAACGATCGGGATTCCATGCTAAAATTCCCGAAGCGTTGCCTTTCTCAAGCTCTAAAAGCATTTGGTTAAAGATTAATCGCCCAGGCTCTTTGGCGGTTTTGCTTTCAGTAAACTCACGAACGACAAACAAGTTGTTAGCTCTGGCAAAATCTCGTAGTTCTTGGAGCTGGGCTTCAATAGACAAAATTTGTCGCTCTTCATCTTCGGAAGATTTACGACAATAGATAAAATACTTTTCCATGTTTCCCTCCTTAATTTTGTCTATTAACCAAATGCTTTTATTCACCGACAATTTATTGGAAATTTTGTTTTGAAACCGCCGGCTCTAAAGAATTTCATTCTTTTCTGTGCTTCGCACAGAAACCGTATTTTACTAGGCGGAAAACTCATTATGAATTTTCAAAAACAATATGAATTACTCTCGAATTTGTCACCGCAAGCGAGAGCCATTGGCTCGAGCGAAGCGGAACAAAAAGCAATAAATGAAAAATGGTGGTGTGTTTTGAACGAAGCTCGGACTTTTTTCGAACAAAATAATGAATAAATTTTTGCTCGCGCGGCCGTGGAGGGGCGTGGGGAGGAAACGGCCGCGCTCGCTCAAAATGTTTTCAAAATGCAATTTGCTCGGCGTGCGCAGGAAGGGGTGTGGGGAGGGAATGCGCACGCTCTCGCTTTTTGGGCGGGGCGGATTTATTTAAAGCTTTCTTCGAAAGCTTTCATATGGTCATAGTTTTTCAGATCGTCAAGCATATTGTCAATCGAGTCATCAGCGCCAATCCAAACTAGGACATAACCTTCATCATAACCATAAAGAGTATTAATTTCCGCCATAAGTTTATTTATTTCCTCGACAACATTTCTGACTTGTCCGACTCCCGTATCGGTCAAAAATATGAAGTTATTTTTATGAGAAATACTTTTTGAAAAATGAGCAGCTCGATTGTTTCTGAAATCTATAAATTCTTGTGCTAGAGTTCTTACTGCATCAACTTTTTTCTCATCAAGAAGTTTGAATCTGTACAATGACCAAGTCCCTTTTGTTTTATCAAAGAATTTGCTCAAGGTAACGAATACAACAGAGCTGAAAGAATCTAAAATTATTTGAAAGATTGCGTTGTAGCGGTTATTTTTCTGTTCAATATTATTGAATAACTTCTCATAGCAATCTAAAATAACTTTTAGTTTGGCAAGTTCTTTATAAAGAAAACCCCATATTGTATGTTCCTCAGAATCATTTGTCATTGGGGATACCTTCAATTTCTGCGCCCTCATCTAGCATTTTTAATGATTCTAATTGTGGAAGTCCCTCGGCTCCAATAATACCCTGGAGATCTCCATACATGCCATATGTGTTATCAATAATTTTTCGAATACTTTTTTCCTCTTTTGCCCACTTCGAATTGAACCATCTTTTTTCCTTTTCAATGTCGAGCTGCATTTCTCCGAAGGTTTCCACGATCGCCTCTACTCTCTGCTGAAAATCAACGCTTGTTAAATAGTTAAATAATATCTCCATTTTTTCATTCTTTCCTTCGTTTGTTTTTTTGGCGTGAAAGATTTGTCCAATATTTATTCGCAAACTATGCGCGAGAGGTATTGAACATTTTGTATTTGTAACCCAGACTCCATTTTTAAATTTGAAGGTTTCAACTTCATCGGGCGGCATGGTAGTTATTAAAACTGCAATTTGTGACTTTGTTGCTCGCTGATCATCTTTTAACTTCGAAATCCACCCCTCGCTCCATTTTGCATTTTTTGACTCCCAGAGAATGGAGCCGCAAATATTACCATATTTGTCACAAACATCCTGAATAACGTCGGCTCCTCTGATTCCTTTTGGAACTGGTCGTATATTATCTGATGGAAATTCTGATTTGAGAATATTTTCTAGTTCAAGTTCAAATGATTCACCTTGGTTTTGCTGGTCTCCCCGTTCGACTCGTCTCTTTAATTCCTCGATCTGTTTTTTAAGATCAGAATTCTGCTTATCTTTTTCTAAATCTTTGATTCTATGTTCCTCGTCAGCACTCTTTTTTGTGTCATATATTATCTGATCTTCTTTTTCGGCAAATTTTTTATTAAGTTCGAACTCAATTTTTTCTTTCGCAAATTTTTCTTCCCTTGCTTTTGTCTGTGCTTCTTTGAGCTCTTCAATCAGTTTTTTATTTCTATCTTTTTCTGCGATTGAGTCTTCTTCAGCTTTTGAGATTTTTAATTCATAATCCCTCGCGATCTTTTCAGATGTCCTTTTTTCGGCTTCGACGACTGCTGATTTGAGGTTCTCTTCATATTTGATTCTTTCGACTTCGATGACTTGCGCTTCAATTTCAGAACGGAGAGCCTCTGTGATTTCAAGCTCCTCTCCGCATTTGGGACATTTTATTTTATTGTTCATAATCGCCTCATTTGTTAATTGTTATTTTAAGCAGGTAGCAGATTACTATTCTATTTAAGGCCGCCCCTGCGCCAGTCTAGTTTTTGGTTTTATCAACCAAAACATATTTTTGACCTGCCTTTGGAGTGGGTGGGAGTGGTTCGCCTTTTACAACGGTGCGCTCTTTACCAGTTTCTCCGCCTCTCTGACCAATAATTTCATATTGACCAGAACGAATGGCGGTTTGACCAGGTCGGAAAGTCTTTTTCATGAGACCTCCAATGTTTAGACAAGTTCGACGACCTCTTGCCCGCTGTTTTGCAAGCGAGTTGTCAACTGCTAACAGAGGCAAGCAGGGGCGGTCTTAATAGTTTTCAAAAAACTTGACACTTTCTATTCTTTTTCGATACAATAATCGTAATAGAAAATAAATAGAAAGTCAACAGGAGGGTAAATCTATGATTTCAAAGAGACAAAAACAGGTTTTGGATTTTATAAAAGACTATCAAGAGAAATACTCTTATGCCCCTTCTCTAGACGAAATTAGGAAGAAGTTTGAGCTCGCCTCGGTCTCAACTGCTCACTTTCATGTTGAAAAACTAAAGGATTTGGGTTTTCTAAATAAAGAAGACAACCAACCCAGAAGTATCGATACCAATCTCGGTGAGACATTAGTAGAAATTCCTCTGATTGGGTCAATAGCAGCGGGATACCCCATAGAAGCTATTGCTGAGCGAGAATCAATCGCTGTTCCAAAATCCAAACTCCCAAAAAATGGGACACTTTTTGCGCTACGCGTGAAAGGCGACAGTATGATTGATGAGAATATTGATGACGGTGACATAATAGTTGCAAAGAGCCAATCTCATGCTGAAAACGGACAAAGGGTTGTTGCTTTAATCGGCAACCAGGAAGCAACACTAAAAAAAATATATCAAGAAAATGAAATTATCCGGTTGCAACCAGCAAATAAAAAATATAACCCACTCTTTGTAGAACCGGATAACTTGCAGATTCAAGGTGTAGTTGTTGATGTTGTCAAAAAAGTTTCCTCTATGAATAACGAGAGTCAATTTGAAATAGAGCCAAAACACAAGCTCCTGGGAAAAGAGAGAAACAACCTCCATTTAAATACAATAATCCACGGAGATGCTATAGAGGAACTTAAAAAGATTCCCGACAGGAGTGTGGATTTAATCATACTAGATCCACCATATTGGAAAGTTGTAAACGAACATTGGGATTATAAATGGAGAACAGAAAGTGACTATGCAAAATGGTGCTTCGAATGGTTTACTGAACTCTCGAGAATCATAAAACTTTCAGGCAGCCTGTATCTTTTTGGTTACATGCGAAATTTGTTTTACTTGTACAAAGATATCTTGGATTTAGGATTTATTTTTAGACAACAAATCATCATCAGTAAAGGCCTTCAGGCTCTGGGGGGGAGAGCAACAAGGAATTACAAGATGTTTCCGAATGTGACAGAGAGTCTGCTTTTCTTTACTTATGACAGCAAACCGTTCATTAAAGAATTTCTGAAAGAAAAACAGAATACCCTCGGGTTGACACCGTTTCAAATCAATCAAAAACTTGAGGTTAAAACAAACGGTGGTGGACTTTGGTCGCTCTATACTGGTAACAATATTCTTGCGCAAGTTCCTACAAAAGAGATGTGGCTAAGGTTACAAAAAATATTAAAGTTCGACTTGCCCCACGAAGAGGTCGCTCCAACATTCAATACTGAGATGGGCATAACAGATGTTTGGTCTGATATAGAATTCTACAAAGAAAAACGATATCACCCAACGCAAAAACCATTAAAACTAATCGAGAGGGTTATAAACGCCAGTACTAACAAAAATATGGTTGTACTCGACCCTTTCGTAGGGGCAGGGTCAACGCCGCTTGCTTGTATCAAGACTGGGAGACAATATATCGGAATTGATAATGATGAGAAATATGTTGAGATTACTAAATCCAGAATAAAAGAACTCAAGAGTGCTGAATCGTTGGGTATCTAGGAATAAGATCTACGATTGTAAGCATTCTTAGCATTAGAGATCTTGTCAGTATCGCGGAGATCGAGATACTTCCTCTGGGTTTCCGAGATATACTCGAATAGTCCAATTTTGTCCTTCTTTGAAAGTTTCAGCATTGATCTCTTGCTAATACTAGTGGATCGAGGTTTCATTGACTCGTTCAGTTCTTCCTGCGAGCAATTCTTTATTATAATATCCAACTCTTCGTCTTTAAGTATTTCGGGTGGCATTCCAATGGAAGCCACGGCTGAGCGGTCTGCACCAGGTTCCACGAACTGCTCAATCACTATTTCAGGCCTGGACAAGGATTTTTTTACCAAACAGGAAAATATTTGTATGGGGTTACATAAATAGAACTGGTATTGGTATGGCCAAAAGTTTTTTGGCGCGGGCGTCTTATCGGAATTTGCTTTTTTGTGTTCACTATAAATTTTATGATAATAGTTCGACATTATTTCAGCAAATCTTTTTTGTCGTGGGTTCTGTGGCCATATCTCAAAAACTTGGAATCTAATCGTTTCGAAATCTCCAGTGCTGAAGTTGGGATAATCACCCAATATCAAAATTATTCTCCTTATTTGTTTTGTTAGCAGATTTAAGTCATTTTCATTTCTGATAGTGAATAGCCATTTTGAATCATTTTTTCGATCAATATCTTTACAACCGCATTCCGAGCATTCGCTTTCCAAACGAGCAACTGGAGCATTACACTTGGAACAGGAATCTAGTTGATCAATTCTTGAGCAGGACTTTACTTCAGATCCGTCCCGAAGATCATTTCCTCTCGCTCCTGTTCTTTCTCCAGTTATCCCAGTAACTATTGATGCCAGGTGCTGACCTGGGTACCCAACTTTGATATTTGGAGTTTGCTTCGTGATCCTTGACCATTTTATAGCATTAAGGCGAGGTTCCAAAACAAGTTCCGTCAACAGGATTTTTGCCATCTTAATATTATCGGAAATTGTAATCAGCTTTAAATCGGGCTTCATTTAAAAAGCTCCTTAATATTTGAGTTGAGTGCTTTTGCAATTTTTTCTATATTCTCAAGAGTTATATTTTTTTCTGCTCGTTCGATCATTCCGATATATGTTCGATGAACGCCAGCAAGATCAGCAAGCTGTTCTTGCGACAGCTTTTTCCTGAGTCTTTCTTCGCGAACTTTATCGCCAAATTTTTTTAGAATTTCTTTTTTCATACAGGTTAAATATACAGCTATTGCTAACTATAGT
>JAPLVG010000003.1 GCA_026397235.1 Candidatus Berkelbacteria bacterium | reverse complement strand
TTCTTCATCAGTTTTGACAAGCGTTTCAAATTATTGCGATTTAAGCTCAAATTAAACCAGTGTTCCAGCCTGCACTCATCGTAATAGCGGGAAAAAACAAATTGACCGTAGGTTTCGTAATCAGACACGCATGATCCTTCAGTTGGGTTAATCTCTTTGGTAGAAATTATCGCATTGTACCAATTGGTTTTGCAATGCTTTTCAATTTTTGTCTTAAGTTCAGCCAACTTATTTTTGTCAAACAATGAATGATGACTAGTAAAGTTTACAACTGCCGGAACCTTTTCGCCAGTCAATTTTTCATATGCCTGATAATACGGTATATGGCCAAGTTGGCTACAAGCCGGCATTAATATCCTGCCCTCATAGACAAAAACTTGCGGCCGGCAGAACACAGTATCAGCATCCGCAATGAGAAAAAAATCATTTTTAGCATATTTGTCACCGCTCCACTTAAGTAACTGTTGGAAAATCCAGCCCGAGCGATCTTTGCCATCAATTATATAACCAATATCTTTCTTGCCAATAGGGAGAACTGTTGTTTCGTCAATAAAAACACATTTCTTTTTCTTGCACAAACCCTGTATCAATTTAGATTTTGGGCTAATAATTATGATGTCGCCGATCGGATGAAAAATATTTTTTCTGGCGGAATCAATTACATGAGTCAAAACATCAAAATCCTTGTCGATAGCAACGATGACAATATCAATTGGAACCGTTGAACGGATATTTTTCTTGAAGTTCAGGTCTCGGCCGAAAAACTTTTTTGACCATAGAGAAAAAATTAGTAGTCGATTTTGCAAAAGGATAATCGGATGCACAGAGTAATACTTAACTATTGGGTGACCAAAAAAAGATTTTAACTTCTGTATCATTTTTTCAAAATCCTATCTAAATTTTTAGGGAAAGTTAAATTCCAATCATATTTTTTAGCGTACTCTTCGGCATTCTTGTGCATCTTCTCCAACTGCTTTTCATTTTTTAGAATAGCAATTACTGCTTTGGCAATGCTTTCTTTGTCGGAGGTAATAATTTTGCCACAACCGAGTCGCTCTATCTCTTTGGCGTTATGCGATACATCAGTCAGAATAATAGGAAGTGCTCCGGCCAAATATGACTTCAGTTTTCCTGGATCAGCAAAATAGGTAAAACTTAAGTTCCCAGCATCATCGTACTTTTCGTACATTGCAACAGCTGCCGCTCCCACCGAGAGCATTCTCTCAACATCTCTGTGATCCTCAACAAAACCAGTAAACTCTAGGTTTTTGTATACCCCCAATTTATCAGCTAAATTTTTAAGATCTGTTAAATATTCTCCACCACCAATGATCAAAAAATTAAAACTTGGTATTTTTTTTATTATTGCCGGAGTCGCTTCAATGACATATTGTATCCCTTGTTTTTTTAGTACGTGGCCCATATAAACCAATGTTTGCTTTTCAACCTTGGCAAAAGGCACTCGATTGAATTTATCAAACCAAATTCCGATTGGAAAAGTAATCTGATTGCCGCCAGAAAAGTTAAAATATTTCTTTCTTCCCTCTTCCATCCTAACTGAAAGATTCCATGTTTCGTCACAATGCTTAACGCAGTACTGATCAATTTTGTGATAGATCTTGTTGACCAAACGATTCTGAAAACGGTGAGGATTGTAATCAATAACATAGTAAACGCATTTTTTTACATACCCAAGCCTTCTTAGAACGATGCCAGAAAGCGCATTTAAATTGTCGCTACCGACATATAAATCCCAGCCGTTGCCATTTTTCATCACGTGTCTGATATTGCCAAAAAAATCACGAAAATAGGAACACATACCAAAATTATCTTTAATTTTGGTATAATTTTCTTTCTTTTCACCAGTGTTGCCATAGTACAATTCATATCCAGAACCTTTTAGCTCTGACTTATAAAATAGAGGATGACCGACATACAAAAGTTTTAATGCTTTCTGAGAAATCAAATAATCCCGCAAGTCCTGAGCCGGGCCGGTGGTATAAACATGAGTCGAAATTATAATTTTTTTATCAGTGAAATTCATTTTTTTATTTTCTTTTTTAGTTCAGTGGTAGAAATTCCACCCTTTCTGTGCCCGGGTGGCAATCGCTTACAGAGCAAAAGCTTACCGCCATTTTCTTCTACTAATTTCCTCTTCTCCACTACAGCTGAATCAGTCGAATTTAGAACGTAAACATCAGGTCTGAGCAACTTCATCGATTCCGCATGATCCATTTTGCCATATTCCTCGCTGATAACGACATAATCAACATATTCAATTGCTGCAATCATTCTAGCTCTGAATTTTTCACTGTTAACAGGGCTACCAGAACCTTTTAGAGTTCTAATGGTTTTGTCATTGCCGGTGGTCACAACGAAAATATCGCCTTTTGATTTGCAAAAATTGAAATTAATTATGTAGCCCAGATGCAAAAGATCGTAACAAACAAAAACAAAAACGATTTTTTTATTATCTTTATCGGCAAGCT
>JAPLVG010000025.1 GCA_026397235.1 Candidatus Berkelbacteria bacterium | reverse complement strand
GTTATCTTTATTCTTATATTCTCTTACCGTGGATATTTCTTCTTTTTTATAAGAACTTTCACATTGACAACTTGCTTTGGAAAAGAATTGTTTTTGCTTTAGTTTTTTTATTGCTCTTGAGTGGCAATCCGGCGAATACCATCGGCATTGTAGTTCTTTTGCTCTTTTACGACCTGTTTTTTAAATCCGAAGACAGAATAATCAAAAATTGGAAAAAATTCTCAATCACATTGTTTTTAATTTTAATTTTTTCTAGTTACATTATTCTTCCGACAATCGGTAATAGCGGAAATCCGTATGGTCAAGTCGCTAGTAATGATGCCTCAATAACTTTTAACAGTTCCAACACTTCAATTAGTAATCTTTTCAGATTGAAAGGCCATCCAGCAGAGGATTCATATATTTTCAGTCAGTTCATAAATAGTAGAAAGATAATTCTGGCAAATTTTATAATTCTCTTTTTAGCATTTGCTGTATTGATTAAAAAGAGAATAAGCAAACTCGAATTATTTCTTTTGGCCACATTTTTGCTGGCGCTATTCTTAGCCAAAGCTGAACATCCGCCATTATCAATTATTAATGCCGCCATCTACTCGAAAGTTCCACTATTCGAAATGTTTAGAGCTAGTTATTACAAATTTGTTATATATTGTGCTTTCTCATTATCATTGTTATTACCACTAGGAATTTTGGCAATTTTTCAAAGGATTTCAATGATAAACTTTTCAAGAGGCACCAAGTTGGCTTTTTTGATGCTCCCAATTTTGCTTATCATTCTGTCAGCAAAACCATTTTTTTCTGGAGATGTTGCTAATAAAGCTCACAAAGTTACGATCCCAGTTGAATATGATCAGATCAATAAATATTTTTCTGGTATTAACGAAGACTTTTCGGTTTTATCTCTGCCGCAACTGCCGAGTGGAGTATCTATGAATTGGGGTGATGGAAACACTTATGGAAGTGGTTCGAGTCCGGATACATTTTTATTGGGGCGGCCAACTTGGACGAACAATAATTTTTTGACAAAAAATAATCAGTTGAATAATTTTCAGCAGATAAAAAGTAATATTGCGAAAACTAATACCCGATATGTACTACTACATAAAGATATGACCACCAGCTTTCTAGCTGATGTTGACGGAAAAGGAAGCTACAAAAATTTAGAAGCATCAATTCTCGCTGATAGCGATTTTAATTTAATTGAGAATAATAAATATTTTAGCGTTTTTGAGATTCGTAAGGGAGATTTTATATCGCATATTTCCATCTCACCAGACGGAAGTAAAGCGTCAAATTTTGAAATTAAGAAAAATAACTTAACAAAATATAGTGTTGTTGTCCGTAATGTCTCCGGAATTTTGCCAGTGGTGTTTGCTGAAAGTTTCAACAAAGGCTGGAAAGTTTATTTGTTAGATGCTTCTGATACCAAAAGCTTGCCTAGCGACACTTGGTTCAAAAAACCAATTGCTGAAACAAACCATATTTTGGCGAATGAATACCAAAATGGTTGGAATATTGATGTTGATGGAATGTGCAGGGATAACTCAACTTGTCAGAAAAATTCCGATGGCACTTACAATTTTAAGTTAGTTATTGAGTTTTGGCCACAGAGATTATTCTATTTAGGGCTTCTGACCGCCATTGGTGGACTGATGGTTGCAGCATTTTTTGCCGTCATTCAAGTATTAAAAAAGAAAAACCGATGAAGTTGCAATTTTGGACAAAAACAAAAAAGCTGAAGTATTTAGGAAAATATTTTTTGGTCCTTCTACTTTTCGCTTTGATGTTTGTCTATACCGGAAATATGAACTTTGTTAGTTTTGAGCAACAACAACTAATAGACATTACATTCGCTCAGGAAAAAATTACTTCAAAGATTTTCGAGAGTCAAACAGGGCAAAACAATCTCGAACTGAATAACATACTTTTAGCCAAAAAAGATCAATGCGGTAGATTATTTTTTGGTCTTCGAAGAGTATCGGTCAAGGAAAGTGACAGTCAAATCTATTCAACCAAAGTTTTATTACAAAATGATTTTAATCAAACGCAAGAGCTGGGAACCTTCAAAGTGCGTGAAGATGGTTTTGTCGAAAATTATCAAATTAATTTTTGTGCCAATTTTGATTCTCGTGATTTACTTTTTGTAGCTGATCAGGAAAAAATAGATAGCAATTTTCAGGTTTCCGCTCTTGAGTTTTATCCGTTGTCTGTATCAAGACGTGACTTTACTAATTTGAAAGCAACTGTTGAAGGCAATACTGATTTTAATAATATAATTTTTGAATCTGGTGTAAATTTAGAATCTGCGACGTCGTCGTTACGTTTTACCAGAAAAGTCCAGAGTGTCGGGCAGATAATAATTCCTGATTCTGATCGGATATCCTATGTCGATCTAAAGCTGAATTTTATAGGCTCAGGCGGAGTTGGTAATTATTTTCTTGATCTGAAGGAAGTTAATGAAAATGATGGTAAATTTTTGCTGTCTCCGGAGCACGTGGCATATTTTAACTTTAATAAAGATAGCGCAAATAAAAGATTGAAGATTTCTGATGATGTATATCGGATCCCGTTGGCCGCAAATGTTCAGAAAGGAAAAAAATATTTTGTTGGTATTAATAATGAGTCAGTAAATTTTAACCCTCTAAATACTCTTAAAATCTTTTATGGGGCAGATAATAAGTCGGGGGATATAGTTTCCTCATTTATTGGAGAAAAATCAACACAGAAGGCTGGAAGCCTTTTTATTAAAGTATACGGCGCAAACTACTTATTTAGCGATACAAGCGAAATTTTAACTGGGGCGAAAATACTTGATAACGGTGATGGGACGGGTCAGTATTTTTATTCTCAGAAAGGCCGTTTTTCTGATTACCTTGATTTAGAAAAACGTTCTTCAACTGGTGACCACAGTTTGGATGTCTATTTTGATAATGTCCAGTCTGGAATATCAGCCAAAGACACAGGTGATAATTTCTTTACATATAAAATAAATACTTTATATCCAATAAAACAAATTCATTTGAGTGCTACACAAATAAACAGGTTCTACGCCGGCTCTCTTATGCAATTTTCATTTGACGGCAAGATCTGGCAAGACGTTAAAGCTGACGCAGTAAATTTATCAGATGATGGGAACAAACGGCTGGCAAAATCAGTAGATGTAAGTGGTAACCCCAAAACAGTTTATGTAAAATTTTCTTCCGACAAGAGAATTAGTAGTAGCCAATTACAGCTTTTTGGAATTAAAAACTTTGAGGTGTCAGCAATTCTTAATTTGAAATAAAAATGAGCAAACTGAAAATGAGTGACTCAGTTAAAATTAAGAGTAAATTAATTATTGATCAGAAATATTTTGATTATTTTTTGATTGTTATCTCTGTAATTTTGGGTCTGTATTTAAACTGGGAAATTCTAGACATTACTCTTTTTTCTTTTATTATTTGGCAGATTATTCGACCATTATCGAGGAAAAACTTAAATGTTAACGCTTTTTTCCTTTTGTTTCTTGCTTTAATTCTTCTTTTTCTCAAAAAAGGTCAATGGGCTGAAGATGTGTCGTTCCTGGCATTTTGTTCTTTGATTACAGTGGTAATAATGGCTGCAATCCAAACTTTTTCAAAAGGAGAGCTCTCTGATAAGTAGCGTAGTGTGTTATGTGGTGGCTATCAATTTTCTCTGAAAAGTGTTATAGTATTTTTTGCTTTGTTTCAGTAAGACCTAAATTAAAGAAAAAATGAAGTTTGATTGTAAAAAATTATTTCAAGAAGATTTTGTTGCAATGCTGGCACCAAGTTATGTAATTGATTTTCCAGCTAACAAAATTGTTGGTATGTTGAAAAAACTTGGTTTTACTAATGTTGTTGAAGTGGCCAAAGGAGTTGAAATGGCGAACAATATTAGCATGGAGTACATCCGCTCTCATTCCAGTCAGAAATATTTTATTTCCTCTCATTGCCCAACAATAGTCGCTTTGGTTAATAATAGGTTTCCTGAGCTCGCCGAGTTTTTGATGCCTCCAAGATCGCCAATGGTTGAGATGGCCAAGTTTTGCAAGATCGAATTTCCTAAATCAAAAATTGTATTTATTTCTCCCTGTTATGCAAAGAAAAATCTGGAAGCCAAAAATCATTCAGAGCTTATTGATGATGTGATTACCTTTTCTGAACTAGCGGAGTTATTTAAGGAACATTCGATTGATATTGAGACTGATTTTGGCTTTCAAAGATTTGATGTTGAAGGGGAATCAGCTGGAAGAAAGTTTGCGGTTTCCGGCAGATCGGATAGCGCCCAATATTTAAAGCCGATGTTAAAGGACGAAGAAATTTTAATTTCATCTGACATAGAAGAAATTTTACATAATCTAAAATTGGCAGTAGGGGGAAATCTGTCTTATCGTTTTTTTGACATTCTTTCTTGCCGCGGTGGTTGTGTTGGTGGTTTGGCTATAGTTAGTCGTGATCTTCCTGTTGAACAACGCATTTTTAAAGTCGAACAAAACTCTTAAAATAAAAAATAGATCTAAATTTTCCTTGGGCTCTTCCTGGTTTTTTTGTTTATCGTGAGCAATGTCAAGACGGTTTACGACTACTAGTAGATGTTGGCTGCGATGCTTCACGCCCCGATGAAAAATCGGGGCGCTTTTAATTCTCTCGAAGATTTGCTACGATTAGGCGGTAAATGAAGCCAAAAAAATGATTTTATTGTTCGAACCTTTCAACAAATTTGAGGTAAACTTGAGTGAGAACTAAGGAGCCAAGTAGTTCTTGGCAGGAAACCTTGAACCATATTGTTCGAAGAATAGTTAAAGCGCAACAATGAAACAATTTCACATTTTTTTTAAGCGATATTGGCCATATTTGGCCTATTTTCTAATCTCAGTTATTTTTTTATCGCCAATCTTGTTTCACAAAGGATTACCTTTTTCTCAAGACTGGTCCTGGCCACTTTTTAATCCGGGGAAAAGATTTTGGTTGCAGTTTCCTGACTTTAGCTCTGGTTATATTGGAATGTTTGGCAAATATATTTTATTGACATTATCTGGGCTAGGATTTGTTGTTGCATCATCTTCACTTCTTTTTAAGCTAGTAATTTTTATCGTTCATTTTTCGGCGGCGGTATTTTTCTTTTTTCTCGCCAAAAAATTTACTAAGTCAACATTTGTCGCATTTGTCGCCGGCCTGGCTTATGCTTTTTCACCTTATATTTTTATTCGAACTGTAGTTGGTTTTTTATTCTCGATGATTGCCTATGCCTTTTTGCCATTGTTTTTTTCTATTTTTCTGGAATCAAAAAAATCAATTTGGCAATTCGTCGCGCTAGGATTTATTTTCAGCGCTATTTTTTCCCAAACTCAAGCTGGACTTTTGCTGTCACTCATCCTAATAGTTTTTTCAGTCGTTTGTTTGTTCTATCGCCGGTTTTCAATTGTCAAAGATACAATATTGACATTTCTGGCCTTAATCATGGTGAATTTGCCCTGGATTGTTTATGTTGCCGTGCAACCAAAAGTTTCACTTGCTTCTGGTAATGCGGTTACGACTTTGGGCCGAATTGCATCTTTACCCCACAGTTATCGCTTGATGTTGATGTCGGCTGATTTTGAATTTACCAATAATTTTTTCATGATTCTTTCCCATGTCAAACTTTATTTTTTTGGCTGGCTGTTTGTTTGGCTTGTTTGTTTTTTTGCTATTTTCAACAAGAAATACCGACCGCTTGTTCTCTCCCTTATAATTTCGGCTGTAGCCATCATTCCCTTTTTTAAGGGACCGGCTGGTCACTTCGGCAGTTTTTATCTATTCGTTTATAATCATTTTCCGCAAATAATGGTTTTTCGCGACACCGACCACTTTGAGTTTCTGATTGCCTTTGTTTTAGTTGTTTTGTTTACTTTTGGTTTAGACTGGTTATGGCAAAAAATCGACATTTCAAAATTAAGACTGGGAATCAAGTTTGGATTCAAAGCTCTATTCGCCGCCAGCGCGATTGTTATCATTTACCCGTACATGACTTTCAATTATGCCGGCTACACTCCAATGAGACAAATTCCGCCATCGTATAATCAGTTATATAATTACTTTCAAGACAATACCGACATTTGTCATAAAATTTATTATCCGCCAGGGTTGGATTTTGTCTATTTCAAGGGGGATAAAAACCCTGGCGCTTCCAATGGTGACAGTGTCGCAGGTTCGCTCGGTATTCCTTATCTTAATGGCGGGACTTCAATATTAAACACTCCCAGTGCGGAAATGTTTTATCAAAATCAGCTCGTGTCGCAGTTTTATGAAAAAAATGATAACGGTGGATTTGTTTCTTTAATGAATCAGGACAATATTGACTGCGTAGTTGTCAGACAAGACATTGATACCAAATATGCCGAAGCGATGAATCTGAAGCATGAAACTGATCCGATCATTTTGAACACTTGGGAGCAAAATAATTGGTTGGCGATGACGCGATCCAAAAAAGGATTACAGGAGATTAAATCGTTTAGTGACAATATTTTTATTTTCAAAATAGACCCGGCTTATCATCTCAAGGCCGTAGATAACAGCAGTGCGGTCGACAAATCAGCGAGCCAGCAATTCAACCCCTCGACTTCGCTCAGGGCAGGCAATATAGCAATTCAACAATTACCCCTGACCGATTGGGCCGACGTCAACTCTTATTACAAAGATGGCTGGAGCCGCGGACGTTATGATTTTTGGCGTAAATATCTTTTTACCCAGCTGCGGCAGGACTTTATTTACACCGACAAGACAGATACCAATTTCCCACAGGGTCAGCAAAAGCTAGATAATTCCAAATTTCTAATTTCTAAAAATATCGGGGAAGAAAAATTTGTCTGGAAAAAGGTCGGAAGTGTGGAGCTAAATGGCGAAACAAATATCGAAATTAAAAATATTTCCGGCGAGAATGCCGTTGCCGATATAGTATTGGTTAAAGAATAGTAGCGGCTAGCCACAGATTTTTACCACAGATTTACACAAATGATTCATCTGTGATTATTTGTGGTGTAGATTTGTGGCTATACACTTCTGCTTATTATTTATTGAATTCTCCCAGTCGATTGAAAATTCCATCAAACCAAGCACGGAGAATTAAAAAGAAATTTTTTATCTTGTTTGGCTGGTAAAGTAGGAGATAAGCTCCTTCGCCAAAATTGTTTTTGATCGCCATTAGCATCCAACGCGGTTGGCGGAAAAAGTAGCGGCGAAAAAGCGTGGTTCCATTTCTAATAATGTAGTAAACCCGTAGTGGTGAGTGTTGATGATAATTTTTTCCTCGTAGCGTTTTGTGTTTGGTTTCTTCTCCCAGTTGGTGAAACAATTTTACTTTTTTCGTCACCAGGGTTTTAAGCCCCAAATTTCTGATTTTAATATTGACGTCGGTATCGACATGATCAATAAAAAAGTTTTGGTCAAAACCTCTGACTTTATTCAAAGCTTCAACACTGATTAGGCAGCCGGAAGAAACTATCCACCAATCCTCTTTGACTTCAGGATCGCTGGCTTTTGGCTGTTGATTCCAGCCGACCAAACCGACATTGTCGTGCGACTCAATAACACGCTGATATTCTGCTGATAAATTATCAGGAATGATGCTATCTTGATCCATGGTTAAAAGCCAGTCGAAATTTTTCTCGCTGGCTTTTTGCAAGCCGACATTTTGAGCGTTGGCAATGCCGGTATTCTGCCCAAGTTTTTTCAATTTAATCTCAAGGTGATTATCAACCAGCAATTTTTCTATCTCAGCAATATTTTTTGAACCATTATCAACAATTAAAACACTCTCAAACTGTTCCAAAATCGCCTGCAAATTCTTTTGCAGCAAGTTTATCTCTGGGTTATAAGTTATAACAACGACTTGAGTCTTTTTCGTCAGCCAATTATTCATTTAATAATGATTTTAGCAAAATTTTGGTCAGAATGACAGAGCTGATATACTAAATTTATGAATATTTTTAATCGTTGGGGTGAAAAAAAATTTGATATTTTGGCAGTTGTTTTAATTGTTGTTTTTGTTTTTGCTTGCTTCTGGAAGTTGGGAAACTGCGGATTGGCCGATTGGGATGAGGCGATTTATGCCGAAATTTCCAGAAATGTTTTGCATGGACACTTTTTCACCTTATTCTGGAATGGCGCAAATTGGTTCCAAAAGCCGCCAATGGCTTTTTGGCTTCAGGCCGGAGCTTTCAAACTTTTTGGCGTCAGTGAATTTTCTGCCCGCTTTGTTTCGGCAACCAGTGGCGTAATTTTAGCCTGGATAACATATATTTTTAGTCGCAAACTTTTTAATCAGAAAATCGCTATCATCGCGCTATTGCTGTTTGTTTCTGATACCTTTCTGCTTTTTTATTCCCGCTTTGGCACCACTGATGTTCTCGTCGCTTGTCTTGCGACCGCTGCACTCTATTTTTTTTGGCTATCAGAGGAAAGAAAAACTTGGCTTTATCCGTTCTTCTTACTGATCGGTTTAGCGGTAATGACCAAAGGTCCGGCCGGACTTTCGCCGCTGTTAATTATTATCATCTATCTAATTATCACCAGACAATTTTTATCTTACTTCAAAAACATTCACGCTTGGATCGGTATTTTGTTGATGCTTGTGGTTATGCTGCCGTGGCATATTTATATGCTGGAGAAATTCGGCCTTGGTTTTTGGCAGCAATATTATAGTTATCAAATAGTTTTGCGTTCAAAGGTGGCAATTGAAGGACACACTGGACCCTGGTATTTTTATTTGCAAAGTATCTCGAGATATTTGCCGATTGTTATTTTCCTCCCGCTCTTTTTTCTCGTCCCAAAAGAGACAGTGAAAAAATATCAAAACCCGATAATATTTATTGCCCTTTGGTTGATTGTTCAATTTATTACAATTCAGAGCGTTGCAACAAAAATCGAGTGGTACATTTTACCGGTTCATCTTCCACTGGTCATCACGCTGGCAGTGATTATTTTTTCTATAATTTCCAGAAGCAAGATTTGTGTCTTGCCAACAGTGTTTTTGTTGCTGTTAACTGCACTAATCCCACTTTACCGCACGACTCGGTGGCGCGAAAATAAAATCTATCAGACGAACAAAATTTGTTTGGCAACTTACCAAAGTTTAGCCAGCAATCAGAACAGGATTTATTATTTGGACGGTTACTCCCTGCCAACGACAATATTTTATTTACAGCCGAAAATGGCTTATTACTACGAGACTGGCGACTACAAAAAAATCCCGATCGGTATGAAGGCGCTGATAAAAGATCAAAAACCGTTGCCGATCGGATCATCAGTCGTGAGTGATGCCGGCTGCAAAGTTGTAGAACAAATTAACTAAAGGTGCTAGATTCTTTTTTTGTTTTTGCGAACAATGATAAGAGTCGCAATCAATCCCAGTACTAGAATTCCAGCAACTATTTCGCTGATCAATTTCCAATTATATTTTTTATTTGCAACTTGGGAAACGATGCTTTTCGGCGGATTGATGTCAGTGTCAGTCAAAATATTTATCGATCCACCTTTGGCTTGAGAGATCTCAAAAACTATCGGATCGGAGATTGGGGTCAGAATTTTATCCTTCTGTCCTTGAATTGTTAGTGTATATCTGCCAGCGGCAATTGGCCAATCAATTGGTAGTGAAAAATCACCGGAATCATTTGCCAGTGCCTCGTATTTTTTACCTTCGGGTAATGCCGGAGTTGGTGTTAAGGTAATTTTTGCTGTGTAGCCAGGAACGATAATGCCGGAGATTATAACGCCGGTTACCAGTCCGTCTTTGATATTGTTAACAAAATCCGTCGCCTTTTCGATTTTAATATCACTTGGTTTGGATAGTGTTTCGTCTATTTTTGCGTCCGGTTCTTTGATTGTAATCTTAAAATGAGTCGTCGTTCCCCAGCCGTCGGCTTTGTGAGCGCGGATGTGAAAATAGTAGACACCGATTGCTTTATCAGCGTAACTAACTGATGTGTTGGCGTCAGTAATTTTGGCTGCCGGCGTGGTGCTTTCGGCTTGATCCAGTAGATAAGAAAAAGCGTCAACTCCGGAGTCTTTATTCCATGCCAGTGCGATTGTTGTCGCGTCATAGGCTGCGGCCGGGTCCGGATGAGAGCTGGAAGTGACTTTAACTGCACCGGGTAAGTCCGGCGCTTTGGCAATAGTAAAGCTGGCAGATCCGGCACCGCTGCCAGCATCAGCACCGGCATTTGCTAATCTAACAGATGAGACGGAAACGGCACCGCTTCCTACTCCAGTTGCCTTAAGGGTAATAGTTGCAACTCGGAGCGAGGATGTCGCCGGAATTATCATACCGACAAAGTGTCCGCCATTGGTTGGAGACGAAGTCCAAGTTGCTCCACCGGCAGAGAAACCGCTGACTGAAACAGGACCGGAGACAGAAATTGTACCCTCGAGCGCATTGAATGTCGCACCGGAGGCGGAAACTGTAACAGTAAAACTTTGACCAACGGTTTTGGCCCCACCGCCAGAGGCATAAATTCCGCCGGCAGCCAGTGTTGGGCTAGGCGACGATAATAAGAGTAGCGATGCTAATGATATTATTGCCAGAAACTTACGCATAGGAATCCTTTCATCAATTACCAATAAATCAAGAAACAATAACCAGTTAATTATCAATATTCAAATTACAATTTGATTTCGCATTTGCTAATAATTGTGGAAAAAATATTTTTTAATTCTGTTCCTTCTTGAATAGCATCATCTATAAAGGCATAATACTTTGAATTGTTAGCTTCTCTGAGTAATATCAACCAGTGAATTGCTTCTTTGGCTTCTTTTCTTACAATTCTTAATCTACACAAGAAATCTTTTTTACCAAGCGAGTCATTTGCTTCTCGATAATTTGCACCAACTAAACCGGAACAACCGGCAAGTTGACCCGTAATTCTGTCATTGACTGGATTTCTCGGGACCATTTTGCAAATTCTGATAACCTTAAGACCATATTCCGTAGTTCTATTTTCAAGATCAAATTTTTTTTGAATTTGGTAATTGTTCATTGGATATTTACTGGTTAATTGCTTCTTGATTATTGGTTATTGTTTATGTTCCCCAGGCGCTTGCCAGTATCGATAAATCCAATAAATCGACTGTGCCGTCGTGATTAAAGTCGGCATCAGTATTGGTTGTGCCCCACCAAGTTGCCAATATCGACAGATCTAACAAGTCAATAGCATTATCACCGTTGGCATCACCGGATTTTCGCACCGGTGCCGGCGGGGCATCGTCAATTAAAACCGGATAGGGAACGGAGATATATTCGGCGATCAAGTAGTTTCCAAGCCATGAACCTTTTCCGATTAAAAAGCTATTAATGGCATCTGCGCTCATGTCTCCGGGGTTGGTAAAATTGGCTTCGGAAATAATATTGGTTGCGGAATAGTCGCCACCATTTGGTGTTGCGCTCCACCAGCTTTGCCAGTTAATATAAAATGCCGAACTTGTGTCATATGAAACCGTGTGCGGCGTATATTTATATAAAGCGCAACTAGCAGCATTATCAGTAGTTAATGTGTTGCCATCAACCGAAACAGCCAAATTGCCGCCGCAATAAGAACTGCTATCGTGAAGATTGCGTAATTGAGCGGTCGAATAAGCAATCTGTTGACCGACGCCGCCGTAGTTTTCTGCTCGGTAACTGTAATCTGGTTTATTGTATTTTGCATCATTGCAGTTAGTGCTGGCGTTTAAACAATTGGCCATATTTTCGTCGTAGTTATAAAACATCGGCCAGGCTCGGCGGGTGTCGGAGGAGGGGGAGGTTTGGGTGATAGCGGTACTCTCCCTTTGTAACATGGTTAAAATTAACCGTGGATTAATATTATGCTGAGTTGATTCGTCATAAATTAGTTGGGCCACAGTTTTGCCATAGAAAGTGTCAAGATAAGCCTGACGGGCGTTAACAGTTCGCAGTTCGATGTGGGAAGCACAGGCAAAAACTGGCAGTGCGACGACTACGAGTGCTAATAAAACTAGAAATAATTTTGCCCCTCGCTTGTTCATTTTGAAATTAGGTTAAGGTGAAGAAGCCGGTTTGGAAATAGAAATTGGAGGTTGAAGTTGGTGACAATCTGGTTTCGTATGTCCACCTCTAACTTCCAAACTGGCATCCTAACCTTTAAACTTTAATCTATTGCCTTGGAGTGTCTTGTCCTGCTGGTGCCAAGTTATTCGAATTATTCAAAACATCTAACTTTGAATTTAAGAGCTCATTTTCCGAGTCAACTTTTAAACCGGCTTCCAGAGTTGATTTGGCGTCAGCGGCTTTTCCGGCCAGAACTTCCGCTTGAGCTTTTAGCGAATAGTAACTGATAACTGACGGATTTACGGCGATTGCTTTTGCAAAGTAATCGATGGCGGTGAGATAATCGCCCTTGTCCATGCTGTCGGCGCCTTTGGTGGCGTACTGTTGGTCTTGTGGCAGATCCAAAGATGCGCTATCTGAGGCACTTTTAAGATCATCGCTTTTTGTACTTTCAGCGCCTGACACTGTCTTTTGCTGGCTAGTGTCGCCTTTGCCCAAATATTTGATGCCGGCAAAAATGAAAATAATTGCCAGTGCTATTAACACTAACAAATACCAGACGTTTGTGCCTGACCGTATTTTCATATTCGCCTCAATATATAGTATATCATATACGTCAAATTAGATAATTTTATTAAAAACCAAGAAAAATATTATCTCTGGTAATGGAAAATTTTTCAAGTCATTAATTTTTGGTATTGACAGCCAAGTAATTTTAGGTATATAATATATTCAACATTAACAATTTAATAGTACTCATTCGCGGAGGGGCGAATTGTATCCAAAGCTTTATTGGTTTGTTGTTTGTGGTTAGAAGTTAGTGGATTCTTGTTTTGTGTTTCGTTTTTAATTGCTCCTCTTAGCGAGGAGTTTTTTGTTAATCTCCGACGCTCAGCGTTGCTTTTACGGCGCTAAGCGTTGCAGAACCGTTGGCAGGGAGAGTTTGGGGAAAATATCTAATTTCTAATTTCAAATATCTAATAATTAGGAATTAGTAATTTGGCATTAGTCATTTTCTTCAAACTTTTCCTTGCCAATTAGCCAAACAAGAACTATCAGTAAATCTGAAGAGTTTTGGTGAGGAGAACCAGGGTTTAGGGAAATGTGGAAGAGTGTCTCTTTATGACAAAAAGTTATGAAGGGATACCACGAAACAATTCCAATAGTCGTTTTCGCGGCACCCCTTGAAGGCACGAGTTGACGCGACAGGGCAATAATTAAAAAATTTGTTCCCTATAAGTACGCAAATCATTCGTGCCTTTTTTTGTTGTCAAAAACTTGTTTTGGTCAACCCTGAGCGAAGTCGAAGGGTAAACTCTGTTGAAGAGTTGCTGGAAAAAAAATCCTTTTTAGCTTAAGATACTTAAGTAACATAAGTCACTTAAAAAGACCAATGGATATTTTTGCGGAATTAAACGAGCCACAGCGCGAAGCGGTCCGGACCACCGATGGGCCGGTTTTAATTTTGGTCCAACTTCGCCCCTACTTCGCTGAAGCTATGCGGGGCTATGCTGGACTTCGGAGGTTTTATGGATGTTCTTAAAGACCTAAACAAGCCACAACAAGAGGCTGTGACAACCACTGAAGGTCCTGTTTTGATCCTCGCTGGAGCGGGGAGTGGTAAAACCAAAGCGCTGACACATCGACTGGCGTATCTCATCTCCAAAAAAAAAGTTTCATCCGCTTCAATCCTTGCGGTAACATTTACCAACAAAGCGGCAGGGGAGATGAAAAGCAGGATGGAGAAATTGCTGAGTACGACGGAGTCCTTCGACTCCGCTCAGGACACGAAAGTTGCACCGCAACTTCCGTGGATGGGGACTTTCCACGCCATTTGCGTAAAAATTCTTCGCCGTGAAGCGACGCACATCGGTTATCCGACCAGTTTTACTATCTACGACACCCAGGATCAGTTGGCGGTGGTAAAGAAAATTATGCAAGACAAGGGCTTTGACACCAAGCAATATAATCCGAACGCAATTCTCTACTATATAGGGAGTTCAAAAAACGAGTTTATCACGCCGGAGGAATATAAAAAATTTGTTAATTCACCGTTTGAAGAAGTGGTATATGACGTCTACAAGGAATACCAGAAATACTTGAAAACTATTGGCGCGATGGATTTTGATGATTTGCTGGTTTTGTGTGTTCAATTGTTTGAGGAGCATAGAGAAGTTTTGGAAAAGTATCAGCGGATATTCCAGTACATCATGATTGACGAGTATCAGGATACCAACCAGGTCCAATATATGTGGGTCCGCCAGCTGGCGGATCGGCATAAAAACATTTGTGTTGTTGGTGATGATTCGCAATCAATCTATGGCTTTCGTGGTGCTAACTTTCGCAACATTCTAAATTTCGAGAAAGATTATAAAGGCGCCAAGATTATTAAACTCGAGCAAAACTATCGGTCAACAAAAAATATCCTACGGGCGGCCGATGAATTGATTAAATTCAACAAGCATCGCACAGACAAAACTTTGTTCACTGATAATCCTGATGGCGCCGCGCTGCAAATTTACCAAGCTCTAAATGAAAAAGATGAGGCCGAATTTATCGCTACCGAGATACGTGGCTTGGTTTTTGCTGAAAAAACCAACTGGAGCGATTTTGCGGTTTTGTATCGAACAAATGCTCAGTCTCGTGCAGCTGAGGAAGCTTTTCTCCGCTACGGCATCCCGTACAAAGTTGTTGGCGGGATAAAATTCTACGAACGTCGTGAAGTCAAAGACATGTTGGCTTATTTGAAATTGATAATGAATCCAGAAGACCGCATCGCTTTTGAACGGATTGTAAATGTCCCGGCTCGTGGTATTGGCTCTAAGACTGTAATCAAATATCTCCAAGGTTTGACATCACTTAATTCTGATGTGCCGGAGAAAATCGCCAAGTTTTTGGAAATGATGGAAAAATTTCGTCAGCAATCTACGACCATCGGAGTATCAGATTTGATCGAAATCATAGCCGAAAAGAGCGGTTATAAGGACAACTTGCTTGATGGCACTGCCGAGGCCGAGGCCAGGTGGGAGAACATTTTGGAGCTAAAATCCGTCGCGCTATACACGGATACTACGACCTCTGAAAAACCACTACAATCATTTCTGGAAAAAGTGGCTTTGTATCAAGATTCAGATGAACTGGACCAAAATGCTGATGTGGTTACATTGATGACGTTGCATTCATCAAAAGGTTTGGAATTTCCAACTGTTTTTATGATTGGTATGGAAGAGGGACTTTTACCGCACGCTAGAAGTATCATCGACGAGAATGAAATTGAAGAGGAGCGACGGCTTTGTTACGTTGGTATTACCAGAGCCCGCAAGAAATTATATTTAATTTATGCCTCCGGTCGAATTTATTTTGGTAACCCGGTAGCTAATCTGTCGTCACGCTTCATCGCCGAAATTCCAGACGATGTAAAATCGGAGATTTAGCTTTTTTGATATACTGTCACTATGCGCAATTTTTTTTACGCTCTGGTTTCAGTCTCTCTTATTGGTTTTGGTTTTTTTAGTGCTCTAAAAAGTAATGCGCAGGAAGTTGTCAGTAGTCAGTTATCAGTAGTCAGTTATCCGTACCAAATCACGGAAATCAAACCATCGGGCGAGCAGAATACTTTCAGCGGGGTGAGTTCAAATATCGATCCGATAAAAATTATTCCAGATCTAAAAGTTCCTTATTATCCAGAAGATAGAATATCAACCTTTCCTGACCCGAAACTTGGATTTGGCTCGACCATCAGAATTGAACGCGCACCGGCAATAACAATTGTCGATTGGAAAAAGCCAAAGGTTTATCGCTCTTGGACAAAAAATGTCGGTGATCTTTTGGCTGAAAAAAACATTGAACTCGGAACTGATGATAAAATTTCCACGTCAGTGTCGGCTTCAATTTTCGACGGTTCAACTATCACCATCACTCGCGTCGCAATTACAACTGTGGTTGAAACTGCGCCAATTCCGTTTTCGATTACTAAAGCATCTGATCCGAATCTGCTTTGGAACAAAACTCGCGTGGTTGCCGGTACGCCAGGACAGAAAAAATTGACTTATCTTGTTCGGCGGGAAGATGGCGTGCAGGTATCGAAAGTTTTACAATCAACAGAGGTTTTACTTCAACCGATGGCTGAAGTTGATTATACCGGCACTAAAGTTGTCATTATTAATTCCGTTTTCGGCCGAGCAACGATGACGCCGGTGGCCACTTACATTGTCTCGCCGAATTTTCCCCGCGGCTCAGCGGTTCGCATTACCAACAAAGCAAACGGAAAGCAGATATTTGGTATTGTCAATGCCACCTGGGGTACGGCCTCACCGCCGGACGGCGTGGTTCTGGACCTGGCGCCGACATTTCTGTCACAATTAGGTTGCCCGGCTTTTGGCTGCTCCAATGTTGTGGTTGATGAAATCCAGCAGTAGTTTTTTCGACTGATTTTAACCGATCGGCGCAAATCAGTCGGAAAATATTAATAAGTTTCTTTCGCCTGGTCCCAAGTCAGTTCGAAAATTTGTTTGAACATGGCGGAAATTGTCGGATCATCCAATATCACCGCCCGTTCAGCCAGCGGATTCCAAATAAAAGTTTTATAGCCATAGAGCAAAAAAGAACTCTCGAATAAATATTTTTTGTCTAAATATCTAGTTTCGCGCAACTGGACCAAATTCGTCGCTTCAATTTCGGCGGTTTTTTTAGCTCTAAAGGGGAAAACGATCATCCGAATTGGAACCTTGCGCCGAATTCTTTCGGCGATCCACTTTTTTTCGTGGCTTGTACCTTCATAGTCAACAAAAACATCAATATTGCCACAATATAAGATTTCATCTTTAGCTTCCTGAACTGATTCCTCAAATAAAGTTAGGTACTGGTCGCGACCCTCGAAAATCCGTAAAGTTGACGGTTGATTTTTCAGTGCGTACTCGGCCATCAAATCCGGCAAAATCTCGAAAATGTTTTTTTGTTTGTCGCGCAATTTATTCTGTTGGCGTTCGAGCAAAATGGTAATTCTTGTCGGCGGCTCAACCAAAACCTTCCGCTTATAAGCGTTCTCGGATCGGGGAATTAATCCCAAATGTCGTAAGCGATCCAGTGCTGCATATATTGTTGGCCGTTGCACGGATAGTTCAGTTGCAAGTGCGGAAATACTAGTACCACCGGTTTTGAAAAGTGAAAGATACAGCCGGCTGTCAAATTCCGATAATCCAAGTTCTGTCAATGCCGATTTTATTGAAGTGTATTTTTCTTGCATACGATTTATCTGATTAATTATTAACTAGTGTATAAACCAGTTATACAATAACCATTGAAAAATTTCAAGATGCTGTTAATATTATTTAACTTGCACTGAATGGAGATAAAAATGATAAAGTTATTCAGGGCTGCAGGTCAGTTTTTTTCGGGGCTGAAAGATCCTGGTTGTTTGTTCGTATTCTTGTGGTGGCTTGTAGCCTTTGTGTCGATGCCAGTTTACATGATTGCCATTCCAGGTGCGAGCAAAGACCCCGAACCGTTAGTGGGGCTTTGTTGTATCACAGCGTTGGTAGTTGCTGGCGCAGTCAGTTTTATTGTAGAAGCTGCACAGAATTGGTTGGCAAGGAGAAGTGGCAGATGAAATCGGTTCTACTACATGCAGTTTTAGGTTTGTTGTTGTGGGGCTTGTACACCGGGTGCATGGATTGGTACCTCACCCGGTCAAATATTGTCGCGATGAAACAAGCGCAGCAAATCGCTGCAGTTGGAAGCTGGTATGTGATGATTGCCCCGATTTACAAAAGGATGCAAGATACACCGCAGTATGCTAGAGCAATTGTCGATTCGGGCAATGACGAAGTCAGGTTATATCGGAGACCCAATTATCTGGCCCGACCGAATTACACTTTCCGATTATCGTTGTCTAGGAATTGGGCGGAGCTTTGTCGACAAGCTGAAGCAAATGGCGAAAAAGTAAGCGAATACTACAATAAGGCACCGGACATGCCGGCAAGCAATTTCTACACTTACCAGGAATATGGACGTGCAATTCGCGTCAAGTTTGTTTTTTCTCCTCCGCATCAGATTGATTGGGAATGGTTGTTTGTCCCCGGATATTCGACAATAGATTTTCTCAAACAACAAATCATCAAGTGATACCATCTGCCCCCGACTGTAGCTGGATCGGGGATTTTTTATTGCAAAAAATACGGAATCAAGCTAAATTAGGTAGAGATCCCGAAACAAGTTCGGGATGACAGAACACAATGAACAAAACCGAACTGATACAATTTTTGCGGGCGAATGAAATTTGGGCCAAAAGAACAATGGGTCAGAATTTTTTGGTTGACGGTGAAGCTCTGGCAAAAATTGTTGAAGCGGCCGACATTTCTTTCACAACTAGGTTGTTCCTCCTACGGTTGTGCCAGCGTGGTAGTTGACCGAATTCAGTAGTAACTAAATATTGACTTTTACAGTGTGTAAGAGTATATTTTGGCTGTCCTGCAAAGGGGAAACTACAAGTTAGTTTTCAATCCTAGCAAAAACGGACGCGCCAATTTTTTGGCGCATTGTCTTCGGGCAAACGCAAGGAGGTGTTCGAGATGTCTGATCGAGCATCATTTGACCTGCAAAGGACGGCGAAGTTGATGTCTCTGCTCAAGGTTTCGGATGATGATGTACAAGCCACAATTGACGATCGCCGCCGCCGCTTGGCAGTTGAGGCGGCACTGAAAGGAACTTTGCAATTGCCGGTTCGGTCGCGGAAGTCGCGGATAATCGATCCGCTTGCAGAGTTTCGGAGTGCAAAATTGCAGTTGATCGCTGACAAGGAAATTGGGAAGGCTTTCACGACGGTAGATGGTGCTGACAAATCCGGTTACGGTAAAAACTGGTTGACGAAAAAATTGCCACCGATGAAAATCGACGGCAAGGAAATCACCGCCGATTGGCTGACAGAGTATCGGCAGTTTTGTCAGAGTGACAGTGATTGGCAATGTACGCCGATCCCGACATATCACATCGATCGTATCGCCGCTATCGGCGTTCCGGTGACGATTGAAGTCATGTCCAACTGTTGGAGCTGGGAACACGATGGGATCAAACCTCCGGTCGGGGTACAAATCCGTCGGTTGCAGTATTCAAACTGGATGTTGGATGCCGACTATCGGGCAATCGCTGAATTAGCGATTTCCGCTGGCCAGTGGAAGATGAATTACTGGCCTTCGCCGGCATTTACTGCCAACCTGAACTGGAGCGACCAGAAGCTGGTTATATCAAGCCTCGGTTTGTGTACTGTCAGTGCTGCCGATTCTCTCTGGTTTACCAATATTCTTGTCGCCAATAAAGTTGCCAAGCCTAACAGTATCTGGTCGCGAGTTGACACGGTGTTGGGTGGCTACCCTCTGAGTGTCGAGCTTTGGCGCGATGGCGTCAGCTTGGCTCGGAGCTGGCGTCCTGTGGATCGGTATCCGAGCGTTCGGGCGGCTGTCTCGGGAGTGAATTGGAACTTTGGGACTTGATCCGCCGAAGGCGGGTTGACCCTTTTGGAAACTTGTTTCCCTTTGACTTCGCGGCCCGCCCCTTTTGGGGCGAGGCCGCATTTTATTTT
>JAPLVG010000004.1:11773-14486 GCA_026397235.1 Candidatus Berkelbacteria bacterium | reverse complement strand
ATAATTTTTTATAATACTGAACGCTCCGCTTCGGCGCCCGCAGGGCGCCTCAGCTCCGCATTTTTTCTCGTTGTATTCCCGCAAAATTGCATAGGGAATTTTTAATTTCCATTCAATTTGTTTGTTGAAAAGTTGATGGTTTCCCGACAGTCGTCGGGATAAACTCCAATGCAAAGCATTTTGAATGAATGAGTTTATTGTTCCGATTTTTTCGCTACTCGTAAAGTGAGCAAAAGCAAGTTTTTCACTCCCGTGCTTTGGGCTTGTGTTCGCTTAATGTTCGCCATATAATAGAAGCATAAACAGGAGGGCTAAATGAGTACTAAATATTTTCTGTACGCTCGCAAATCTACCGAAGATGAGGAGCGACAAATTATGTCTATTGAAGCCCAACTTGTGGAGTTGGAAGAATTTGCAAAACGGGAAAATATTGAGATAGTTGAAAAGTTTATCGAATCAAAAAGCGCAAAGAAGCCCGGGCGAGAAGTTTTTAATCAAATGATGTCAAAAGTATATACTACCAAAGAACCTGTCGGAATAATTGCTTGGCACCCAGATCGTCTCGCCCGCAATAGTGTCGATGGCGGACAAATAATTTATTGTATCGACACTCTAAAAATTTCATCTTTGCGCTTTCCTACATTTTGGTTTGAGCCAACTCCACAAGGATTGTTTATGCTTCAAGTAGCATTTGGGCAAAGCAAATATTATTCCGACAATTTGTCGGAAAATGTAAAGCGCGGGTTTAGACAAAAACTCAGGCGGGGAGAATGGTGTTCGCTTGCTCCGTTTGGTTATACCAACAATCCCAAAACCAGAAATATCGAGCCAGACCTAGTCAAAGCTCGAATTATCAAGAAAGCTTTTGACGAGTTTGCAAGCGGAAACCATACTTTAACTTCAATATCGCAGCGCCTGAGTTTTTGGGGACTCACGAGCAGAAGCGGAAAACTGCTTTGCAAAGCCACGGTTCAAAGAATATTGACCAATAAAGCATATTTGGGAATTATTGATCATAATGGCGAATGTTTTGAAGGCAGTTTTCCACCAATTGTTTCCAAAGCGACTTTTGATAAAGTTCAAGAAGTTTTGAAATTGCGAGCAAGACCAAGACACTCAAAGAAAAACCATGACTTTCCGTTTGTCGGACTTTTCCACTGCAAAGAGTGCGGAGCAATGATAACTGCTCAATACGCCAAAGGAAAATATAGATATTACAGATGCACCAAACGACTTGGAAATTGCTCGCAAAAATATCTTTCAGAACCTGAACTTGTTGAACAACTAAAACAAGAGTTATCAAAAGTCGCTTTATGCGAGGACTGGTTCGATAAGATGTTGGCTCAAGTGGAAATCTGGGAAAAAGAAGCCAAATCGTCTTCGCATATTTTCGCCCAAAATCTTGATGACAAAATTAAACTTACCGATGAAAAGCTCGACAAACTTATCAACACTTTCCTTGATGGCGACATCGAAAAAGAAACTTATCTCACAAAGAAAGAAGAACTAATCAAAACTAAAAAAGACCTCTGCGGGCAGAAATCTGATTTTGGGCGAAAAGGAAACAATTGGATCGAACCGCTGAAAGATTGGATTTATTCTGCTCGTGAAGCTGAAAAACTTGCTTTTGGAAAAAACAAATTGAATGGAAATTAAAAATTCCCTATGCAATTTTGCGGGAATACAACGAGAAAAAATGCGGAGCTGAGGCGCCCTGCGGGCGCCGAAGCGGAGCGTTCAGTATTATAAAAAATTATAAAAGTATGGAATGGTCGGAGTGACAGGATTCGAACCTGCGACCTCATCGTCCCAAACGACGCGCGCTACCAACTGCGCTACACTCCGAAATTCATTGTATTATTGGTGGGCCCGGAGCGACTCGAACGCTCAACCAATGCCTTAAGAGGGCACTGCTCTACCATTGAGCTACGGACCCGCTTCATTTCATTCAGCGTAAAATTAGCTTGCACTGAACGGATGTGAGGTGGTACCCCAGGCAGGGCTCGAACCTGCGACCTAATGTTTAGAAAACATTTGCTCTATCCACTGAGCTACTGGGGCCCGTTTATTCGTTACTAATGTGTTGGTACGCCCGGCAGGGGTCGAACCTGCAACCTCCTGTTCCGAAGACAGGCGCTCTATCCATTGAGCTACGGGCGCAAAATGGCCACCATTGTTTGAAAACAAATAAATATTATTTTCAAACAATGGGGCGGCTAATGGGAATTGAACCCATGACTCCAGTGCCACAGACTAGCGTGATAACCACTTCACCATAGCCGCCATATTTTTATGATTCGTCAAAACACTATCAGAATATTTGGTAGCCTATTGCGGTCCAGTACCCACCACCCATATTGCTACCTCTCTTATCCTACCTTATTGAGCTTAATTTGGCAACACAATGGAAAATGGACACAATCATCGGAATCGTGTCTATTTTTTCAACCGATTTGAGAGTAAATCGGACATTTTCGGACAGCACTACAGGGCATGTGTCCAATTAATAAAAAAGGCGCGACGAAGGACTCGTCGCGCGAACTCGTTTTATCAGATTCGTCAGTCAGGTTAATCGTCGGCTGTTTTGGCGCGACTGACTGCCATCCCTTCCTTGAGCAGATGTTCCGCCTCGTCCAGGTCGTGAAAGGCATCATCCCAGCCGAAGCGTTCCGATGCCGGACCAGCGATAATGACAGCACAGAGCTGAGCATCA
>JAPLVG010000004.1:10706-11745 GCA_026397235.1 Candidatus Berkelbacteria bacterium | reverse complement strand
GAGCTGAGCATCATTGGCCGGCACAAGCACTTGGGTGGCCTGCCAGTCCTGGTCGCTGCTTTTGGCATTCGTCCGAAGCTCTGGTTTGACTTGTCTCTCTTCGAGCCAGATCTTGAGTCGGCCGAGCGTCAGAGCCCGTGAACCATCCTCTAGCGCCTCGATGTCGAAGATCAACATCGGCGCTGACATCACGCTCCAGTGCAGACTGCCGACGAAGCAGCTGCGTGGTAGCTCGAAACGCACTGAGGTGATCTGTCGCTGGAGCCGACGGTCGGGAATCCAGCTTTTGACTTTGGCAATGTCGCCGCAATCTATGACTGCTAGTGAAGTGTCGTCGATCACTTCGCCACCGTTGTGGGGATCCCAGATGGACTGGATCCGTGGCAAAAAGGGTGCATAATACGAGGAATGGTCGTTGTGGAGGCCTTTCAGCTTGGCGACCCCGTTTACCACCTGGTCGCGAAGCGTTTTCCTGATCTGTACCGCAAGCGAACTTGTCAGCAGTACGATCAGGTCGGAGTGGCCACTGGCCTGGAATTCAGCAACTTGCCGATACCAGTCGGCGTTCTCGATCCGCTCCTCCAGCGTGTTCCAGTACTCCTCCCAGCGAAACTGTTTGAGCGGTTTGTAATTGAGCCAGACGCACAGATCGTGCAAAAGGCGCAAGTCACGCTCGTCAGTGTTGCCGCCACCGAGGATTTCCCGCCTGACCTGCGCTGCCAGATGACTAGCTTTGCGCATGTGGTCGTTCCACTCTTGGCAGTAATGGTCCACTTCGGTCGGCGTCATTCGTGTCTCGGTCAGTTCGAATTCACTCTCATCTTTGGATCTCCACTTGCGTTCGGGGTCGTGCGTCATCGCAGTCGCGATCGTGCCGTACGTTGGCAACCCATGCTGCCTCAATAACTGTACTGCTGGTGATGCTGCGACTTTGCTCTCTGCAACTGTCGGATCGAAACCCTCGAGCTGCGTCAGGGACAGCGGATAGGGGAATGGTTTATCTTTATACATTTCCCTAACCTCCTAACCATCGAGTTTT
>JAPLVG010000004.1:0-10636 GCA_026397235.1 Candidatus Berkelbacteria bacterium | reverse complement strand
CAGAGGTGTAGTACCTCTCGACCGGTTTATAACAAAACCTTGGTCGTAGCTCATGCTGTCATTGTATAGAAAAAGAGGAGAAAGTCAACAATATTGTAAACATTTAGTTTTTATTTCTCCTCTAATTTTGCTTTCGCCAGTTTGAGCAAATCACTTTCTCTGTCGTAAGCTTTTAATCTGCCCGAAAGTATTCCAACTCTGTAATCAACACCGTCGCTCATCATTCGCCAGTTGGTATTTTCCAATTCTTTTTCGATAGCTTTTATAAGTTTTAATTTGCTGTCATATTCAATTCTGATCGGATCATCGTCTTGGATCGAAAACTCAACAATCACGAATTGATCAATCTCTGGTTTTGAAAACTGAAGCGAAGTAAAGTTTATTTTTTGAAGTTCAGATGTTAATAACTTATCTACTTGACTTAAAGTCAATTTCTCAATTTTTTCTACTTGATCATAAACTATTTTATGTTTCTTTTTCTCGTCCTCTTCTGCGGTAAGTCGTTGGAGTTGTTTAAGGCGAAAATATTGATCTAAATATTTCTGTCCTTCTTCTTCTGATAAACAAAATCTTTCACGGTCAGATTCAAAATTAGGATCTATTGGAGTTGGCTTCTTTTTTTCGTCCAAATCAAGAATCCATTTATCAACATAATTACAATCAGGACATTTACTGATATGAATCAGTTTGTTTTTCTCTCGTTTGGATTTGTAAGACAAAACAGTATTACACTTCGGACATCTCGGTTGCGGTGGAATATATTCTTCGCCGGTTTCCAGAAAAAATCTGCCTTTGCGGCATTGTGTGCAACGAAAAAAGAATTGGACATGATCGTTATCTCGTCCATGAAGCTCTTTAAAATCAAACTCCATCGGTTGCTGACAATTCAAGCATCTGGGTGAAATATCCAGTGTCGTATTTTCCAGCAAATAATCTTTTTGACGATCGCTTTCCATCCAAGCGCTGATAGTTTTTTTCTTATTGGCGTATTCTTCGCCGGTAACGAAATGCAAGGCAACATTTGTAGCAGTTTCAGCCCACTTCTGTTTGATACTTTCCTTCTTGCTCTTTGGTTTTGTTTTGGGCAAACCGTTTTTCTCCAATCTTCGACATCGGTCAACGGTGAATCGATCATACTGATCAATATAGTGCTGCTCGTCTTTCAAATAAGTTTCCATGGTTCTCCTTTTTTATGATTAACTTTATTAATTTAGAGCGTAAATTGAATAAATAATTGGAATAAATTTGATGCTGGCATCTTTTTTTCTGTTTCGTCAAATTGGTTTTGCATTTGTCGGACTGAATTTTTGCTTCAAAATCTTATTTTTCATCAATGCTTTCCGATATTAAATTTGCCAGGAATTGGCACCAGAAACAACATAGACCACTTTCTGTTTTCAAGACCTTGGAAACACTTAGGCCATCTGAAGTTGTAGTTTCTGGGCCGGTGTAATTAGGTTGATTCCCATGTGAAGTCGTTGGTTGTTGTAATGAATCATGTATTCTCTTAGACATTGGTTTAACTCCTGTATTGTATTAAATCTTGCTTTGTTTATGCACTCATCTTGTAATGTTCTGTTGAACTTCTCAACATGAGCATTGTCGTTTGGTTTTCTTTTTCTGATTTTCCTGTGTCTTGTGCCGATATTGAGAGTGAAGTATCTGCCAAACTCTTGACCATTATCTGTTTGGAAACAATTAATCTTAAATTGTGCTTGTGTTTGTATGTTTCTGGCAAAGTTTAGTGATGGTCCTGGTGAAATATGCTCTACTACTTCTACGAACCCGGTTCTGGTGTTAACATCGATTCCGGTGTAAATGTACCAAGTCGTAGGATCATTTCTGTACCAGAATGGCCTAAAGTGTATTGTGTCTAACTCTACTAGATCACCTGGATTCTCTGGAAGTGGTCTCGGTGTGTTTTTCCACCATCTTTTCCATTTGGATTTCTTCTTTAGTAGTCCGGCACGATCAAGAACTCGGTTAACTGTGCTAATACTGGTTAGAATACCTTCATTTTCCAATTCTCTTTGTATTACAGCTCCACAGCGAGGGTATTGTCCCAATCTCTTTGAAACAATTGCATCTTCGATAGATTCTGGTACCTTAGATGGGAAGTGGTGCGGTCTGGAGCTTTCTGTTGGAATGACTTGGTGTTGATTCAACAGAGTAGCTTTCCTGCACCATTTTGATATTGTGCCAGGACTTGTGCCATAATATCTGGCTACTTGACGAACACCTTTGCCTGACCGAACTAAATTAACAGCCCTCATTCTTGCCTTTGGGGCATTTGGGTTTGTTGTATACATATCCCTGATTTTACCATCAGGGTGTTTCCAAGCTATTGAAACACAACGAGACCATTGACCCAATGTCCACTATTATGTATCATTTATATCAAGCACTTGAAACACGGGGCCAACAGTAATACGAGTTTGAGAAAATTTAGACAAAGCGCTACAGATACCAATTTGTACCCGCTTAAAAAGGAGTAAACACCTTTGTGAAAGGGTTAAATTCACAAAGCTTTTCCTTTTTAAGCGGGTTTTTTATAAGTAATTAATTTAAAGCGAGGGATCTCGCAGAAAGGTATTTCAATGAAAAATTTGAAAACCACAACAGATCAGAGTGGAGGTCTAAAAATCCACTACTTACCGATTGGCGAGTTGAATCCAGCTCCATATAATCCAAGAAAATGGAGCGAAATGGATCTGAAGAACTTGGAAAATAGTATTGGAAAATTTGGGATGGTTGATCCGGCAATCATCAATGATCATCCGGATCGGAAAAACGTAGTAATAGGAGGCCACATGCGTATTTCTGTGGCAAAAAAGATGGGCATAAAGGAAATGCCTTGTGTTTTCGTCACGATTGGTGACATTGAAAGGGAAGCGGAGTTGAATATCACACTCAACAAAGTCCAGGGGGAATTTGACCTAGATTTACTTAAAGCGTTTGATGAAAACTTACTTACCGATGTAGGTTTCAACAGTGAAGAATTAGATGAAATATTTGGGATTGAAAATGAGCCGGAAAATTTTGACCTCGACAAAGAGTTAAAAAAACTCAAAATTGACAAAATCATAGTCAAAAAAGGTGATGTCTATGCTATCGGAGATTCGAAGTTGATGTGCGGCGATTCGACAATCGAAGCCGATATGTTAAAACTGATGGATGGCGAAAAAGCCGATATGTGTCTGACCGATCCCCCATATATTCTCGATTACTTGAACGCTAAGCGCCATGGAAAACCAACCGAGGGATTTGGGTCAAAGAGAAATCGCAAATATCTTGAAACCGATGTTCTGCCCGATGATTTTACTGAAAAGTGGATGGCTAACATTGCCAAAGTTCAAAAGGAATCTTTCAGCATCATTTGTTATGAGAACTGGAAGAATATCCGGACCATTTGGGGTGAGATGGAAAAGTATTGGAAAGTAAAAAACATGATTGTTTGGCATTTAAATAATAGATGTCAAGGATTCGCCGGCAAATATAAGTTTTTTTCCAAACACGATATTGCAATGGTTGGTGCTTCGCCTGATATCGATATCAAATACAACATGGAGGCAGAAAAAGATGGTTTGCAAAATGAATATGAAACCGCTCTTTATGCAATTGCCGGGAAACCGACATGGGAAGGATATTCCAAGGGTAAAAAGATTCAGCCAACTGATTTTATCGAGTATCATGCAGCCGATGAAAAATCTTCAGGGCAAGGAATAATTTTCGGGACGAAGCCAATTGAAATATTAATTCCATATATCAAAGTTCTGACCAAACGCGGCGATTTAATTATAGAACCATTTTGCGGCTCTGGAAGTACTGGCGTCGCGGCGATCAAAATGAAACGCCGTTGTTATCTGATGGAAAAATCCAATATTTACGCCGAAGTAGCATTGAATCGTTTAGAAAAGTTAACCGGGCAGAAAAGAAAACTGATTTTAGGAGGTCAAAATGAGTAACGCAATTGAAACTCGCCAAACAAAACAAAAAGAATTGATTATAGCTCAATTGAAACTCACCCCCATTGTTCAAATCGCCTGTTCCAAATGTAATATCGCTCGTTCAACATATTATCTTTGGGCCAAAGAAGATAAAGACTTTGCCGCTAAGGTTGAGGCGGCAGTTGAATATGGTACCAATATGATAAATGATCTGGCTGAAAGTCAATTGGTAACCTTAATCAAAGACGGTAATATTTCTGCAATATTTTATTGGCTCAATCATCGTCATGGAAAATATTCCAATAAGTTGGAAATTACTACGAAGGGTGGAAGCGATGAATTAACCCATGAGCAAGGGAAAAGTATAAAAAACGCTTTGGTTTTAGCATCATTAATTAATCCAATAAATGGAA
Source organism: Candidatus Berkelbacteria bacterium (assembly GCA_026397235.1). Taxonomy (GTDB): domain Bacteria; phylum Patescibacteriota; class UBA1384; order XYA2-FULL-43-10; family CAINNR01; genus CAINNR01. The sequence continues at coordinate 6,276 of JAPLVG010000004.1, read as the reverse complement.
AGGAACACAATGAGCAAGAATCTATTAAAGAAAAAAGAAAAACCGATTGAGTTGGGAGATCGAGTCATTAAGGAAATTGCAGTGCGACGTGCGTTGGTGCAAAAAAGCCACTATTGGTTTTTCAATACTTATTTCAGCGATTATGTTAAGTATCAGACGGCTCCATTCCAAAAAGAAATGTTCCAGATATCTGAAGATCAGGATGAAAAGATGGCGGTGATTGTCGCATTTCGAGGCTCGGCTAAGTCAACTATCATGACGTTGTCTTATCCGATCTGGGCCATCATGGGTCAACAGCAAAAGAAGTTCGTTGTTATTTTGTCACAAACTCAACGTCAGGCCAGTCTTCACCTGACAAATATCAGACGAGCATTAGAAGGAAACGAAATATTGCGAAAAGACCTCGGACCGTTCAAAGAGGAAGAATCCGGCGAATGGGGTTCGGTGTCTTTGGTGATCCCAAAATACAATGCTCGAATCGTTGCTGCTTCGTCAGAGCAATCTATCCGTGGCATGCGTCATGGTGCGCACCGACCGGATTTGATTATCGCCGATGATGTGGAGGATTCAATGTCTACCAAAAACCAAGACGGTCGCGATAAAACCTACAACTGGTTTTGCTCGGAAGTGATTCCTGTCGGCGATTTGGATACCAAAGTCATAGTTATTGGCAATCTTCTTCATGAGGATTCGCTTTTAATGCGTCTAAAAGATGAAATTCAAAATAACGAGAGAAATGGCATCTTTAGACAATATCCGATCATCGATAATCATGGAAAAATTCTCTGGCCGGGTAAGTATCCAGATATGGCAGCGATAAAAACTGAGCAAAGAAAAATCAGAGACAGCTTCTCATGGCATCGAGAATATTTGCTTAAGATTATCGATAAAAGAGATGCCGTTATCCAAAAAGGCTGGCTTCACTATTATGAAGAATTTCCAGAAGACCAGCCGGATTTGAAGTTCACTCAATATGCCATTGGTGTTGATCCGGCTTTCTCGGAAAAAGACAAAGCTGACAATACCGCCATGGTTTCGATTAAAGTTTATGGCTGGGGTAACAAACGGAAATTTTTCATCATTCCCAATCCAGTCAATGCCAAACTTAATTTTCAAAGCCTTCTTAATTGTATTGAGCGTTTAACTGAAAGTTACGGCACAAAATTTCAAACGCAAATCTTTATTGAAGATGTGGCCGCTCAATCTATTGTCATCCAAACAGTGAAAAACAAGGGATATCGGGTTGACGGTTTTAAAGTAGCCGGTATGGATAAACGTTCCAGATTAGCCATGATTGCTCCACTAATCCAAAATGGAAGAATACTATTCCCAACAAAAGGAGCTGAGGATCTGATCACTCAGATATTAGGCCTTGGCACTGAAAAATATGATGATTTGGCTGATGCATTAACAACTGTTGTATTGAAACTGATAGAAAACGACCGGGCACAATTCAGATGGCCACCAGATCCAAACGAAGGCGATCTATGCTATAGAGCATTGACTGCCGGAATACGAGATTACAGATTTTAATCCTTGACTTAGCCTCGATTTCGCGTCATTCATTGTGTTAGGCAATAAAAGAAAGGAGTGCATGAGAAAAAAATATCACATCAAAAACGACAAACTGATTATCGAATCAGATCCAACAGTCGAGATTCCGATCATCAAGATTCTGTTTGTCGAGTTAGAAAACGACTCTGCCGGGCCGTGTGTTAAAATCACCACGGTTTCTGGCACAGTAATAAAGTTTTGGATCGATCAGAGTCAGTCTGTAAAAATTTTCGATTTGATTCAAAACAAACGAGCCGAAGTATTAGCAAAAGATTTAAAAAGAAAGTGAAAGGAGAATCCATGAAAAAACAAAGTGAAAAAGTAGCAAAAGAAGATTTTATCGCTTATCGGGAAGTGCAATTTTCTGGCGTCACAAATATGTTCGATGTTGCGACTGTCTCGGAATTATCAAATCTTAGCCGGGAAAAAATAATTGACATTATGAAAAACTATTCGGCTTACGCCAAACAATGGGGTTGAGATCATCAATTATAACGGTTGGTCGTGTTCAATTTCACATTTTATCAAATTCAGTTTTTCCTTATCATCAGCAGTAAGTTTGGAGTTGCAAGGTTGCGCTTTCTCAAAAATCTCATTAAGCTGATTGTTGTTGATCTTTAACTCTCCAATAAGCTCTTTACACCTTTTGATTATTGTTGATTTTGATAAATAAAAATCATTAAAATGCACGGCTTCTGCAAAGAAACGCGCATAAGTATATAATGCGGCCTCTAACATTTTATTTTTTTGCGATTCTCGGGCAGAGTGTTTTGCTCTCTTTTCAAAATGCTGTGCTTCGCAATAAACAAGTTGCGGAGTCCGTGACACGGCAAACTTGAAGTTGTGTCTTATTTCACCTTCGGCCAAAGCTGTTTTGTTATAATATCCCCAAGACTTATCCCAAAATGAATATCCTTTTTCATCTTGTTGATCATAGAAGATCGCTGAATTTTCAAAAGCAATAGCCAAATCCCAATAGAACTGACACAAGCCCCAGCCGTTATTGTAATTATTTAGTTTGGTATTCTGAGCATTAAGTAAAGCGTTATCAAGTTGTCTGTGAGCAGTTTTGTTCTCAGCTAAAATTTCTGTTTGCTCTTTGTATTTTAGAGCTCGATCGGTTGTTAAAAAATAACCTTTTTTTGCAACCATCTGCTCGCCACAACCAGGACATTTTCTGACTCTAACAGCCTTAAAATCTAGCGTAGCACTACAATAGGGGCAGACTGAATCTTTGGCATTATTGTTAAGTTTTTTGACTAAATTGTTTGTTTCTTTTTCCCAATCTGGCCATTCTTGTTTTTTATACAGAGAAAGTAAAAGATTGAGATCATCTATAGTTTTTTGGGCAACATTAAGAATCGGAGGTTGGTAATCATTGATCATTCCACCACCATCTTTGGTATCTGATATTATTTCAACCTTAAAATCACTGCTCTTCGGAGGACGCTCTCTTTCTCTTTTTTTCTTTGAAAAGCTGGCGACTAGGGCTATTATCACTATCACAAAAATAATAAAATAAACCATATCACTTGATCCCTCGCACTAGTTAATTGCTGAGCGCCTTTATTGCGTCAACGGCTTTTTGAGCGTCATCTTTTTTGGCTTGTGTAAAATAGTGATAAAATCCTCCGACCTCTTGGTAATAAGTTAATAGGGTTTTTGGCGTGCTTTGACCATTATCAACCTCTGTATAACTGACTGGAACTTCATAAACATTTTGAAAAGTCTTGCCAGTTATAGGGTCTGTCCAGCTCGGTAATGTAATAATCGTGCCACTAATCTTAAAGTCTTTGCTAGTCTGGTTTATGCTTTGGTAATAGTTATAAGCAGTCGTCATCAATGAAGTATAAGTGGCTTTGTCGCCCCAAGATGTTTGGCTATCGGGTTGCATAAAATCCCACAAATAATTATATTGGCGATTTACTTGGGCGGTATCAACAAGGTCAACCATTGTTTGTAAAGTCGGTTCAAGAGTAAAATCCTTTGTGATTGAGCGGCTTGAATAAGTTAAGACAACTTGACTTGGACTGATGTAAGCCGAGGGAGCAGTGACCTGCAAAGGTTTTTTCTCCCAAAACTTTATCCCAGTAACCAAATATGACCCAGTGGAGCTAGTTGTCGCCTTGTGGTTAGCTATGCTGACTGCTACATTAGCCACGGGCGTTTTTGTTGAAATATCTGTGACGACACCATTTGCTCTGTAAGTGTAGCTAAATGCAATCACGATCGCCGCAATTACAACAATCGCCACACTCCCCAAGATAACCCAAAGTTTTTTGCTCATCGTTGCCCCTTCCAAATTATTATTACTAAATAAAAGTCATCAAAAAATATCTATCACATAGAGAGTGATTAGTTTTGTATAAGTCCATTGTTGATATCTTGCCGTGATAAATATGGGGGTCTGGCCACCACTGGCACTTAGATAGTAATTGGCGTCGCTTCCCAAGCCCAAAAGATTATTTGAAGTATCAATACTTAGCAATGCAGAAATTGGGGGGTGACTAACTTTCTGGGGAATACCAGAAATGGTTGCGTCACTCCATTGGTATTGGATTGTAGTGATTACAGGGCGGTGGGTTGCCGATAGGGGTGATAAAATCACACGCTGGAATTTGGATAAAATTGTTGGCAATTATTTTAATTCCAGTTATGGTTGCTGGCGTTGTAATGGGCGTAGTAATCGGGGCTGGTGTAGTAGTCGGGGCGTTATTATTGCTCGGTGTGTTATTAGTCGTAGTATTGGTCGTGGCTGGCGCGGTGGTTTTGGGTGTAGTAGTAGCCGACGGAGTATTTGTTGAAGTGGACTGATCAGCTGTTGTTGGGGCTTGTTGGTTTTGCAATTGCTCTGTTGAGTTTGTCTCTACTTTGGCTTGTTCAATTTTATTAGCCTTATGATTAAAATATGACCTACTTGCAAAGGCAACGCCTGCCGACAAAATTATTACAATACTCAAAGTTATTGCAAAAACATCTTTGCCGAATTGCTCACTTGTGGTTAATTTATCTCCGCAACGAGCGCAATGTCCATTGGCTTTATGGTTTCGTTTTTTACATTTTGAGCAGTATTTATAAACGAACATTTTATCCTTTTTACTTATTTATTGCATACAAAAAAGGCCTTACGAACTAGCAGAGTATCCCTTGCGGGGCTCTATACACCGTTTCCAGTGCATACCTTAGTGAAAAGCGCCAGCCATAAGGCCGTCTTTATTTCACTAAGGTTTTGATACCATACCTCCGAAAACCGAAGGGTTAGGCAAATTCAGTTGTACTTTAATGCTATCAAACTAGCATTATGCTCTCATTAAACCACAAAGACAGGAAAAAATAAAGAAGCATTGACTAACAATTATCACTTCTGGGCCTACTCAATTGCTTCCAATCTCAACAATTTTATGCTATATTATTAGCATAAAATAGACATTTTGGAAGAACTATTTTGATTAAATTTGGATGATCTATGACTTCTTATGGTCAAAAATTTGATGCGAAAGCATATTGGGCCGCAAAGCCCTATTGTTCGGTATGCAAAAAAAGAAGAGTGAAAACTGGTAGTGTTTGTTATGAGTGTAAAAAAACTAATATTAATGAACAGGAATATTCACAAAATTCCAAAACTAACATCTCAACCACAAGTGACCATATTAGCAAAACAGCAAACGAGGAACAGAAAATATCTCAGATAAAGTTTGATAAGAATTTTATCAAAAGGCTTCTTGATAAATTAAAAATTGGTAATTCCCGCTCAATCCACCTTAATGCATTACCCGGTAGATCCGCAACAAGAATGGACTTATATCAACTATCTGAAATTGATCCTGACTTTCCGATAGATTTTATCAAAACCATCGCGACTAATGAAAGCTTCTCGTTTAAAATATCTTTTGACAAACTTGATTTGAGCGATCTGGATGATGAGCAAAAAAAGAAATTGGCACTAATAACGAAAAGGTTGAATGCCATTGTTATCGAAAAAGAAGATAACTTTTTAGAGTTTGGTTTAAAAAACTTTGGTTTTGGATACCCGTTGTTGATTAAAAGAGACCAAAATGACCCAACAAAAATTATTAAAGCGCCACTATTTATTTGGAACTTGGACATCGAACGATCTTATCAAAACAAGAACAGTTGGATTATTAAAAAAGATGAAGACTCACCTATAAAAGTTAACGAGCTGCTAGCATCCCATCTATCCAAAGATGAATCGATTAAAATTGAAAAGATTTCTCAAGAGATTTTAGAAGATGGAGTTTTGGATGAAACTGAAATTCAGGGAATGATAAAAGAGATTATGTCTCAACTCAATGTGCAAATTGACAAACCAGAACTAAAGATCGAAAAGAGCCCAGATGCTAAAGAAATCGAAGATATATCGAATTCAAAACCATGGATTCAGTGGAGTGGTATATTCGGCATTTACAGATCTCAGAACGAGACTATTATTAACTCAACCGAAGAATTGCTTGAAAGATTTGATGAATTTGAAAGTGAAAAATTAGAATTGGAACAATTCCAAACGTCGAGTATTACAGCAGTTGAAACTGATCCTAGTAAAGAAGAAATTGTAAATACATTGACCAAAGACGAAATAAAACTGATACAAGGTCCCCCAGGGACTGGTAAAAGCCAAAGTATTACAGCAATTGTTTCAAACGCCTTAGCAAATAATGCCAAGTGTTTAATTGTTTGTGAGAAAAAGACTGCTCTTGATGTGAT
>JAPLVG010000013.1 GCA_026397235.1 Candidatus Berkelbacteria bacterium | reverse complement strand
TCCACTATCTTTCATCGCTTGGATTCGATCCCTGTCGAACTGTTTTAGGTGTCCTTGATAATTTTTCATCGGTCTCCATTTGAGGTTTTTCAGACCTCTATTTTAACCTAGAAAAATTGCATTTCAAAACAGAATTTTCCGAGGGAGAGATATCTTATATGATATTTATGCAGATTGAAAAAAATAAGTCAGCGGAAAGGGTCGTTGTTTAGATTGCCCTACCGCTGATTTTTTTATGGGTTTTGGTCGATACCCAAAATCTGCTAAAAATATGAACAGATTTAAAAGAAAGGAAAAATCATGTTAAAAATTGCAAAAAGTCTTTTGACAATTGTTGCTGTTGCTGCGATTGCAACTGGAGCAACTGGGGCTTATTTTTCAAGCTCAATCTCGAATAATGGCAACTCATTTGCGACTGGAACGTTGGCTTTGAATGTGAATGGGACAGATCAAGCAGGTCAGACCGCAGTCTTTGGTGAAGCCAATTTGGCTCCCGGCGATGTCATACCGGAGCACACCTTCACAGTATCAAATGTGGGATCACTCAATGCTAACCACTTGGATTTAGAGGTTACATTATCTGGTGACGTTGCATTGGCTCCTTACATTGTTTTGAATGGATCCGATGGGGCAAGATTCGGTGGACCGACAAAAGCGGGTACAGACACGGTAAGGTTTGATGTCGCTGGTTGGACTGCTGGAGATACGGAATATGGTGTCTCCGATGGTTTGACTGGTTTAAACATCACTGGTCCGAATGCTGTGCTTCCTTTGCTTCCTGGCCCAGGAAACGGTATGGACCGAGATCTTGATGGCAGAGTAACTCTTGCCGACTTCGCTGCAGGCAAGGTAAGAATCACTCCTGGGACAGTAAACGCAGGTATTGCCAGTGGTACTACTGCTACGCTTTGGTTTAATTCTAAGCTTGATCCTGCAACCCCTGATTCCATGCAGGGCAAAACAGTGACAGCTACTTTCACTTGGACATTGCACCAAGACGCTTCACAGTTCTAATTTGAAGCTATATTATCTCGGCAAGTAATTGCCGAGATTGATATGGTTTTAAAAAATAAATTGAAAATAAAAAAAGTTTTATCACTTATTGCTAATGTCATTTTAGCTTTACTTATCATTATTGGCATTATCATAGGTGTTGCACTTTTGCCTATAAAAAATAATTATAAGCTTTTAGCAGTTACTTCTGGGTCGATGGAACCGGCGATTGGCGTTGGGAGTTTGGTAGTAGTAAAACCGGCAAGTGAGTATGGCATCGGCGATATCGTTACTTTCACTTCAGAGAAGACCGCTTCGGAAAAAAGCGTAACGACTCACAGAATTCAGTCAATATCTGAAAAAAACGGTGAAAAGATTTATGCCACAAAGGGTGATGCTAACAATACTGCCGATTCACGAACTATCACGGACGATCAAATTGTTGGCAAATATCGCTTCGGCATTGCTCTTTTAGGTTATTTACTTAAATATTTAAAAACATTGCCTGGATTAATTCTTATCATTGTAATCCCTGCCACAATAATTATTTATGAAGAGACAAAAAAAATTGCTAGAGAAGCAAAAGAAATTAGAGCTAAAAGTAAATTGAATAAATCTCCCAAAAAGGAGAAAAAATGATGAGATATTTTCATCGAGGTTTTCTAATAGTTGCTATGTTTTTTGTAGCCGTAACTTACACCGGTGCCTACTTTTCTGATTCGATCTCAGTATCAGGAAATATGTTTTCTTCTGGTATTTGGAATCCTGGTAAGGCGACAATCTCTGAAGTTTTTTATGATCCAATTTCTCCGCCGGTAGACACTGGCAGAGAATGGATTGAAATCAAAAATACCGGTGGTTATGCACTCGATATGACCGATTACGTTTTGCATTTTGATGGAACATCAAGTCATGATTTTATTTTCCCAACATTTAGTTTGGCAACTGGCGCAAGAGTTGTTGTACATGTTAGGGCAACTGGAGTGAACTCTGCCTCTGAACTTTATTGGGTAGATACAAATGGAATCAATATGAGTAATTCTTATGGCTCTGTAGCTTTATTCAAAAAATTACCAAAGGACGAAACAACGATTGTTGATTTTGTCCAATATGGTGCAAAAGATCAAGATAGCGAGCCGAAGGCGGTGGCGGCTGGAATTTGGACTGATAATACTTTTGTCCCAATATTTGTTCAAGGTCATTCAATGGAATTAATTGGTATAGATAATAATTTGGTAGCTGACTGGCAAGATCAGACAGTACCAACACCAGGAGCATGATGAAAAAAATATATTCTAGAAAAATTGGTGTGATTGTTGGCCTTGTGTCAGTGGCAATGGGACTAGTTGGTTTGGTGGCGACTAGCTACAAGACTTATGCAGCGAATTTATCTGCTGGGCCGCTGACGATTTCTTATATTGGCAATCAATTATTTAATGAATCAAACCTTGCTCCAGGCAGTGTGATTGTCAAAGATTTGTCAGTCAAAAATAACGGAACATTGCCACATTCATTTTCAATATCTGCTGGTAGCGTTACTGGCAGTTTAGCGACAGTGTTGCAGATCGAACCGCGAGACGGTGGGGTGGCGGTTTGGAATCAAACTTTATCACAATTAGCGTCATTGTCAAACGGAACAAAAGTAATTGTTCCAGCAATCGCTCCCGGTGCAACCAAGAATCTGCAAATTGCAGCAATTCTACCAACCTCAGTTGGCAACGAGATGCAAGGACAGGCAACAGTTAATTTTAATTTTAATATGGGGACAGAATCAACTGATCAGGCGGAGCCGAGTGGTTTTACATCACCTCCGGCGTCTTTAGGGCGAAGAGTTGTTAACGCTATAACCTATAACCCACCGGCATCTAGCCCGTCAGAGAATTCGGTGTCAACAACGCCTAGTACACCGGGCCAAGTTGCTGGGGCATCCACTGTTGCCGGTGCAACGACTGTCGCCAAAGAACTTTGTTTCTGGTGGTTGGCAGCATTAATCATCTTAATTATTTCCCTGATTCTGTATCATCGCTACCAAAAGAAAGAGGGGAAAGTGGTTGCTTGGTGGTTGTGGCCGATTCTATTTTCTGGTGTATTATATGTTGCACATTATTTTGTTGATAGAAGCTACCAGCAAACAATTTTTTGTCACTGGTTCTGGGCGATAGAAATTCTAACTTTGATCGTTTACTTTATAATCGATTCTCGAACTCAAGCAGAGTAATTGGTCCTATCTCTAAAAGTTTGATTTAGGTTGACCTCTTGACATTTTTTTGGTACTATTCATTTGCGGGGTGGAGCAGCCCGGTAGCTCGCGAGGCCCATAACCTCGAGGTCGTTGGTTCAAATCCAACTCCCGCAACCAAATTTTTATAAAAAATTTGGTGCTTGGATTTGAAACAGGGAAGGGGTCGGGAAACGGGAGTTTCCCGCGAAGGAATACTTCAAAACCGTGGGTTTTGAAAAGTTGGCTCGCCAACTTGTGAAAATCCAACTCCCGCAACCAAATTAACTTCACGGATTTTGTACACAGACATGAACACGGATTTCAAACCAAAAAATGTTTTGGACTCCGTCAGTGCACATTCAGTGTCTCAAGGTCAGTGTTGTTGCGGCTGCGTAGCTCAGTTGGTTAGAGCGTGGGACTCATAAGCCCGAGGTCGCAGGTTCGAATCCTGCCGCAGCTACCAGTATTAAATTACAAAAGTAGATATTATTAAAAAAATTCAGGCGAGCAAAAGCCTGATTTTTTTCGAAAAAATAGGGGACTGATGTTGGTCCAAGCAATAAAAATCCAACAATAAAAATTTACTCTTCTTTTTGCAAGTAGATAAAGATAAAATTGCATTTAAAAAAGGGGGAATAGGATTAGCCTTTGCCATGTTAAGTCATGACATTATGCGACATTTGTTGGGTTTGATCATATCGGTTTGAAAATATTGTCTGCATCGAAAGAAAATTTTGGCAAAAATTTCCAAAAATGAAACTGGAAATTTTTTTATCAATTTAAAAATCCTCCACTCGCTCCCCTGTCTTGAAGTTTGAACTCAGAAATGCTAGAATTATTTCATCTAATCAAAAAGGAATCAAATGAATAATAAACCCTCCATCTGGAGTCGAGTTGCACTTTATGCCATTATTCTGATTATTATTGGTGTTGTCGTTTCCGGTTACTATTCCCAAAAAAATGCCAAAACAAAAAATGTTGGCATCTCAAATATCGTCTCTGATGTTACTGGTGGTAATGTTTCATCAGTTGATGTTAAAGACAACCAGGTAACTGCTAATCTTAAAGATGGCAGCAAGGAAATTGCTACCATCGAGACGGGTGCAACACTCAAAGATTATGGTATCACCCCCGACAAAATTACAATTAATGTTACAAATACAACTAATAGTATTGCTTGGGCAACAATTTTATCAACCATCATCCCAATTCTATTAATCGGTGGATTTATTTGGTTTATGTTCCGATCAGCACAGGGAAATAACGCTAAAGCCATGAGTTTTGGAAAATCTCGGGCTAAACTTGTTGGTGACACCAAAACTTCTTTTGATGATGTAGCGGGTTTGGTTGAGCCGAAGCAAGAGCTTTATGAAGTAGTGGACTTCTTGCGTTCGCCAGCCAAATTCAAAAAGCTGGGAGCGGAGATCCCTCACGGCGTTCTTTTGGTTGGTCCTCCGGGTACGGGGAAAACCCTTTTAGCTAAAGCTGTTGCCGGCGAAGCCAGTGTCCCCTTCTTCTCAATCTCGGCCTCAGAGTTTGTTGAAATGTTTGTTGGTGTTGGTGCCAGCAGAGTTCGCGATCTTTTTGTCAAAGCCAAGCGCAATGCACCATCGATCATTTTTATTGATGAACTTGATGCTATTGGCCGTCAACGTGGTGCTGGTATGGGAGGCGGACATGACGAACGCGAGCAGACTTTGAATCAAATACTAGTTGAAATGGATGGGTTTGATACCGACGCCAATGTTATTGTTATGGCCGCAACTAACCGGCCGGATATCTTAGATGCAGCATTGCTTCGTCCTGGTCGTTTTGATCGTCAAATTGCCATTGATTTACCTGACAAAAACGAGCGAGCTGAAATTCTAAAAGTTCATGTGAAAAATAAACCATTGGCCGAAGGAGTTGATTTAGAAAAAATTGCGGTTTCAACTGCCGGTTTTTCAGGTGCTGACTTACGGAATCTAATGAACGAAGCTGCAATTTTAGCCGCCAGAGGAAACTCAAAAACAGTAAGTCAACTAAATTTAGACAATGCCATCGAAAAGGTTATGATGGGTCCGGAACGCAAATCACGACTCCTTTCAGCAGAGGAAAAGAAAATTACTTCAGTCCACGAGTCTGGCCATGCAATCGTTTCTCATATTCTGCCGAATTCTGATCCAATTCATAAAATTTCAGTTATTTCTCGAGGATCAGCGCTAGGTTATACCTGGAGTTTACCGCAGGAGGATCGTCGTCTAATGTCAAAATCAAAATTTCTTGATGACTTGGCCGCAATGTTGGCAGGTCGGGCGGCTGAAGAAATTGTTTTTGGAGAAATTACCACTGGTGCTTCAAATGATATGCAGCGAGCGACGAAGTTGGCAAGAAAAATGGTTACTGAATTTGGCATGAGTGATGTCCTTGGCCCGCAGACTTATGGCGAGAAAGAAGAATTGATTTTTTTAGGTAGGGAAATTTCCGAATCGAAAAATTATAGTGATGAAGTTGCAGCAAAAATTGATAAAGAAGTTGCATCAATAATCGACAATGCATATCAACTAGCGAAAAAAACCATTAACTCAAATCGCAAGATTCTGGACAAAATATCTACCGATTTGTTGAAAAAGGAAGTTATTGTCGAAGATGAATTTTTAACCTATTTTCCAAAAGAAGTTCAACGCAAAATCAAAGCTGAAGAAAAAGCATTATAATGTAATTCGAACACGGATTTATCACACGGATTTTTGCGGATAAAACACTCCCCGGATCCGTGCCGATCCGTTCAGAAAGATCCGTATAATTTATGTGGAAACGATTTCAAAATTTTATTCATCGGGAGAACTCATTAATTGGGGCGGCGGGAGTTTTAATTGTTACCATGGCCCTGTCGAATATTCTGGGTCTTTTGCGTGACCACTATCTGGCCAGAAACATTGCGACAGCTGATCTTGATATATACTATGCGGCTTTTCGTATCCCCGACCTTATTTTTAATATCTTAATTTTTGGTGCAATTTCCGCCGCTTTTATTCCGGTTTTTACCGAATATGTTACCAAAGGTGACAAAAAAGATGCTTTTAAGTTAGCCAATTCCCTAATTTCTATTGGCGCGGCTGGACTAATTGTTTTGGCGATTGTCCTCTACTTTTTAATGCCACAACTTTCCCACCTAATCGTTCCCGATTTTGATAGCTTCCGAATGGAAAAAACTGTTCAACTTTCGCGGATTCTACTCCTTACACCAATATTTTTCTCAATCTCCTATTTTGTCGGCGGCATGCTAAACTCCTTCAAACGCTTTATCGCCTATTCCTTTGCGCCGATAGTTTATAATTTATCAATTATTATTGCCGCCGTTTTTTTCGCTGGGAATTTTGGTGTTGTGGCTGTGGCCTGGTTTGTTGTCATTGGGGCTTTTATGCATATGTTGGTTCAGGTACCGACGGCGATGAAATTGGGCTGGCGATACCACTCCGTATTTAATTTTAGAGATTCCGGAGTCAAAAAAGTTTTCAGGTTAATGATCCCAAGAGCCATTGGCATGGGGGCAAATAATATCTTACTTGTGGTATATACTGCTTTGGCTTCGGCGCTAGCGGCAGGTTCAATAGCTGTTTTTAATTTGGCCAACAATATTCAAACAATGCCAACAGTTGTTTTTGCAACATCTTTTTCGACCGCCATCTTTCCAACCTTGGCTCACCGAGCATCAATCGGTGACCATGAAAGTTTTTCATCGTATTTAACCCGATCGATGCGGGTAATAATTTATCTCTTAGCCCCATCAACAGTAATTTTTATTCTGTTACGGGCGCAAATTATCCGCTTAATTCTTGGCTCGGGAAAATTTAATTGGACAGATACCAGAATGGCAGCACTGACTTTGGGCTGGTTTTCATTTTCACTCGTTGCACAAGGTTTAATTCCACTTTTCGCCAAAGCGTTTTATGCCCGTCATGATACTAAAACCCCGACGATAATTTCAGTTGCCTCGATTATTGTTAGTATCGCTATCGCCTATCCGCTTTCAAAATCAATGGGTGTTGCCGGCTTGGCACTTTCCTTTTCAATCGGAAGTTATTTAAATGCGCTTGCACTTTATATTTGGCTCTACAAACTTGTGCCAAAAATTTTCAATACTGAGATAATTTGGTCAACATTAAAAATTATCTTCGCCTCATTTGTTATGGCTGCTGTTGTCCGATATTTTGGTCATTATTTATACAACTATTTTAATATGTTAAAATTCTTTGGAGTTTTAGGGCAGGCGGCAGTGACAATTATTGTTGGCTTGATGGTATATATTATCATCACATATTTATTTGGTTGTGAAGAACTTACTTGGGCAATAAAACGGAGAGTCAATGTTAAGGCGGAGTCTTCCACCTAAGAAGAGAAGTGTTGATGGCCTGACTCGCAAATCTATGGAGCGGGACAGTTCGTTTTTTGCTGATCTCGACAAAGCAAAAAACAAATTCAGCGGTTTTTGGTCTGTAGCGATTATTATATTGCTAGTTATTTTTATTGGTTTGATTATAGCGGCAATTAGTTTAAAACGATCGAATATATCAATTGCAAACCCGGCTGAAACTTCAGGAAATCTAAATCTCTCTTTCGCTGACCGGCTATCATCGATCAACAGTCTTGGTATGACAACTTTGGAATTTTCTGGTCAAGAGTTTGTCGCTGCTAGCGGCGCCAGTAGTTCTGATTTTCCAATTAAAGATCCAGAATTTATTTTATCAAAAGATAATATATTGCTAACCGGGAAAATTCGTGATTCTTGGATCCCAATTTCAGTCAAAGTAAAAATTGATGCGGCAGCCGTGGATGGAAAGGCTACTTTTATAGTCGTGCCGAATGATTTAGAAAATATTATTGTCTATGGTAGCAACAAAGACAAAATTGAAAGTACTTTCAATCAGAATATCAACCAAGTTTTGAAAAATAAAAATATGATTGCTAAAAGTCTCTCGGTTTCTGATGACCGGATTGAGTTTCAAGTAGTTAAATTAGCGAAATGAAAGCCCTGTGTATTGCTGATTTGCATGATAAGGTAAAGTTTGTTTTAGCCTTAGACGTACTATTAAAAGAGAAAAAATTCGATTTAATACTTTGCACCGGGGACATTACCAGCGGCGGTCACAGCATGGAATATGTTCTAAAATTTTTGGATGTCATTCATTCCCACAAAATTCCAACTTTTTGGGTACCGGGAAATAATGATGTCGGTGAGGCATTTGGAACATTGCAGGAAAATTTAACTTCAGTGGAAAATAACTTTGTTGAATTTCAGGGGGAGAAAATTGTTGGCATGGGCGGAATCCCGGATTTGTATGGACACAATATTTTTCCGCCGAAAGTGTCGGCAAAAGAAATTGAAGATAGTATATTTTTGTCGCATATACCACCGAAAAAAATTGAAAATTTAAAAAAGTTTGATTGGCAGCCGGAAAAGTTCGCTGAGTTGAAATTATCCGCGGCGCCGAAAATTCAAATTTCCGGACATATTCACCACAATTGGGGAGTTGCTTGGATCGGCCGCACCAAGGTTTTAAAAATGCCAGCCGGACTTGATATGATGGCGGCATCACTCGACACAAAAACACTAGAAGTCGATTTCATCGAGATGAAGAAATATGATAGAGTTATCTTATAAATCTTAAGTGAAAAGCAAAAAATGAAAATTGGAATTGTTGGCAGTATGCAATTTGCGGAACAAATGCTTGAAATGAAAGAAAAGCTTGCTAAAAATGGACATCAAGCATTTTTGACTGATTTGCACAAAGGTTTTCATGGAAAAACTGACACAGAAAAAGAACATCTGAAATTGAAACAAAAATACAATAATGATGCGATTCGTGAGTTTTGGCGAGCAATGCAAGGAGCTGATGGAATTTTGGTTTTGAATTACGATAAAAATGGAATCAAAAATTACATTGGGGGAAATACATTTTTGGAAATGGGATTTGCCCATGTTTTAAATCAGAAATATTTCTCTTGAATCCAATTCCCGATATAATATATGCAACAGAAATTATTGCTATGAAACCAGTTGTAATTAATGGTGACTTAGCGAAAATCAAATAATCTGTCATTTCGACATCCTGAGCTTGTCGAAGGATGAGAAATCTACCGATTAGGTTTTATAAAAACAATAAGTTGTATATTTCTCGTCGCGAAAAAATATCGCGATGTCGAAATGACAAAAGGGAAAATATTATGTTATTTGGCTCTCACATTTCAACTGAAGCGCCATTTTCCGAGGCGATAAATCGTGCCGAGTCTGTTGGTTGTGAATGCATGCAGATTTTTGCCAATCCGCCGCAGCGCTGGAATCCGGTTGCGATTCCGGAAAAAGAAATCAGCAGATTTATCGATCTGAATAAGAAAGCCAATATTAACCCAATTGTCATTCATAGTATATACCTGATTAATTTGGCATCGAGTAATTCATTTTTCTACGAAGCCTCAATCAAAACTTTAATTGATGACATGAAAAAAGCCCAACTATTGGGCGCGATCGGTGCTAACTTTCATGTAGGCTCAACCAAAGGAAAAAAACTCTCCGAGGTCATAGATAAAATTGTGCTTGGCATTAAAACAGTTTTGGCTGCCAGCGAAAAGCCTTATTTGATTTTGGAAAACTCTGCCGGTGCTGGTGATATTATAGGTGATAAATTTGAAGAATTGGCAGAAATTATGGCTAAAGTAAATTCGCCACGGCTGAAAGTAACGCTCGACACCGCTCACGCATACGGCTCTGGCTATAATGTCGCAATGGAAGATGGGTTGGAAGAAACTTTGAAAGAATTTGATAAATATATCGGTTTAGAAAATTTAGTTTGTTTGCATTTAAACGATTCAACTGCTCCGCTGTTTTCCAATCGCGACCGTCACGCCGACATCGGCAAGGGATACATTGGTAAAGAAGCATTTGCCCGAATTGTAAATCATCCAAAATTGTCACACTTGCCCGGCATCATCGAAACTCCAAATATGAAAACCTCCGAGGAAATTTCCGACATCGAACTTTTAAAAAGTTTGAGAAAATAAAGTTACAGACAGGATCTTGATCTCAATTGTATGCTGAAAACGCACGATCGTGCGTTTTCAGCATACAAACTTAATAATAAAAAAACGGCGCGAACGTCGCGCCGACCGGGTCAAACCCTCAGGATGAATTGATGGATGTCTTCCAGCTCGGGTGCGGCACCTGGACGCCTGAAGGTAGCGTGGAGCAGCCTCCCTGCCTCTATCTGTGCCACCAGGTGATCGAGTGACGCCGTGTCAAGGTCAACCAGTTCCGGTGGATCGCCAGGAAACGCGATACTGACGAAGTCGTAACTTATTGGCGAGCATAGACACCCTGCCAAAGCTAGCTTTGGGCATTTGTTGGCCGAGACCTCCACTGGGTCATCAACTGCAAATTGTTGCATTACCCTGTACATGATTCACCTCGCTGGCAGTGATGACTAATATATATCATAATGGGTAGTTTTTGTCTAGTTTTCCAAGCTCAGAAATGATATGTTTAGATTATGGAAATAAAAAACATTAGAAATTTTTGCATCATAAGCCATGTAGATCATGGAAAATCGACATTAGCCGACAGGATGTTGGAATTCACACATACAGTAGAAAAACGTGATATGAAGGACCAACTTTTGGATTCTATGGACCTGGAAAGAGAAAGAGGTATCACCATAAAGTTGGCTCCTGTTAGAATGGATTATTGTGGACACGTCTTAAACCTTATCGACACTCCAGGCCACGTCGATTTCTCCTATGAAGTATCCCGTTCTTTAGCGGCGGTCGAAGGCGCCATTCTTTTGGTTGATGCGGCGCAAGGAATTGAGGCCCAAACATTATCAACTCTCTACGCGGCCTTGGAACATGACTTGGAAATCATTCCGGTCTTAAATAAAATCGACTTACCGGCAGCACGCCCGGAGGAAGTAAAACACGAAATTATCAAACTGCTGGGTTGCAAAGAAGAGGATATTTTACTCGCTTCTGGTAAAACTGGTGAGGGTGTAGAAAATATTCTAAATGAAATTATCAAACGAGTTCCAGCTCCAAAGGGGGAGTCAAATGGAAAGCTCAAGGCCTTAATTTTTGATTCGGTCTATGACCCCTATCGCGGAGTAGTCGCTTACTTGCGAATGATTGACGGAAATCTAAAAAATACCGACGAAATTATCTTAATGCAAACCAACTCGCAAGGTAGGGCAGAGGATGTTGGAGTTTTTAAACCGAAATTAATTTCCCGCTCTCCCCTCTCGGCAGGGGAAATTGGCTACTGCGTAACCGGTTTTCGCGAAGTTTCACAAGCTGCCGTCGGTGATACCATTACATCCAAAAAGGAAGCAGCGCTCTCCCCTCTTCCGGGTTACAAAAAAGGACAAATATCCCGAGTTGAAAGATGCAGTTGAAAAGTTGAAACTGAATGACTCTTCCCTATCCTACGAACCAGAGCGCTCGGAGGTGCTGGGATTTGGTTTTCGCTGTGGCTTTTTAGGCTTATTACATATGGATATTGTCCGCGAGCGATTGGAACGAGAGTTCGACTTAGACATTGTTATTACTTCGCCAACTGTTGAATATCACATTGTAAAAAATTCGGGTGATGAAACAATCGTTGAGCGAGCATCGGATATGCCTGAAGCTAATACCTACAAGGAAATTTCTGAGCCTTGGGCGACACTGGAGATAATCTCGCCGAAAGATTACATTGGCAACATTATGGATATTGCCCAGAAAAAACGGGCAACTTACAAAAATACCGAATACTTTGACGATGGTCGGGCACTTTTGAAATATGAAATTCCATTGGCTGAATTAATCGTTGATTTTTATGATCAATTAAAAACTGTGTCTTCTGGCTACGCTTCGATGAACTATGAAATTCTAAATTGGCGCCAGGCCGATTTATCAAAAATTGATATTTTAATTGCCGAGGATAAAGTTGATGCCCTATCATTTATCGTGTTTACCCCGAAGGCTGGGGCCGAGGGGCGCCGAATTGTTGAGCGACTAAAGGAACTGATCCCGCGCCAAAACTTTGAAATAAAAATTCAGGCAACTATTGGCGGCTCTATCATCGCATCGGAACGAATTTCAGCGCTACGCAAAGATGTTACCGCTAAGCTCTATGGCGGAGATGTGACTCGAAAGAATAAACTCCTAGATAAACAGAAAAAAGGCAAGAAGAGGATGGCTCGAGTCGGCAAAGTTCAGATTCCAAGTGATACATTTATTCAAGTATTGAAATCATAAGAAAAAATGTCCCGATGCCCCGACATCTGTCGGGGATACGGGATTCCGGCCGCAAGCGTCGGGAAAACAAATCGGCCGTGTTAACATGCCAAGCGACATTTTTATTAAAGTGCTAAAAAACGAATAGAGTAATATTACTCCCTAAACATTCGTGCAATTCGAATTTGGGAGTAAGAATATTTGGCATTTAAATGATAGAAAACTGATGACAATGAGTCTGTTTTCAGATCGGAAAACGCTTGCTGAATTTTTTCCAAATCTGTGACAAAATTTGCCGGTATTATTCTAAAAAGTTCGGTTTGGTTAATTTGTCCTTGCTCAACCAAAGTTTCAATATGACTTAATATTGTCTCGTCGGCGAGATTGCGTGCCTTTGATATTTGTTCGATATTTTTCCCCTCTTTCCAAAGATTAAATGTAGTGTCGTATGTCGAAACTTTAGGTTTTTTATTTCGGCCAAAGTCAGCGAATGCTTTTAGCCTGCCACCAGAAGAAATGATAAAATCCTCTGACATTTTTTCAATTTTTTTGGCCGAAAAATTAGCAAAAGATTTTTCTGTTTCTGCCGAATGTTGCTGGAATTCCCGATCCCTTTTCAAAACTTCAGGGTTAACCTGAAATGCCATATTGTTCCAGCCCAAAAGAAAAATTCCCGAAAGTCGCCGAACGCGGGAAATTGCAACATAGCCCTGACCGAATTCAAAAACAGCTGACAGATCGATAATTGCGGCGTCCAAACTAATTCCCTGACTTTTATGAACAGTAATTGCCCACGCTAACCGTAAGGGGATTTGCCGCAACAACCCCTTGACCCTACCGTTTTCTTCGACTGTCCATTCCATTGGTGAGACTTTAATTTTCCTGCCATTTAAGGTTTTAACAATCGGTTGTCTGGAATCATTATCGAACTTGTCCACTACTCCCAGTGTTCCATTAACAAAACCCTCTTTCGAATTATTTTTGGTGAACATCACTGATGCCCCGACCTTTAATTCAAGATTTTCCGGCGATAAACAACCTTTTTTCATCGCCACAACTAACGCTGCTCTGCCTTTCGACTCCATCTGGAAAACCCGAGCGCAAGTTGGAATTTTTGCCAAGAGACGATTATTTTCTCGATCAACATCAACATTGTGAGAGAAAAGTTTCGGTGTGTCCGAGGGAATTTTTGCCAACCCTATTTTTCTTTTACTGATAATTGATAAAGAGATGTCATCAAAAGTATTACTTCGAATTTTCGATAAAATTGAAACTAGCATAGTATCATCTTGGCGATATTGCTCGTTAATGTAGCAGGTAATAAACTCGGCCGTTTCCCAAATCGGCGAATCGTAGGCAAAACGGGCTGGATTTTCCTCAAAAAATTCTTCATAGCGGTTATTATTAAATTGATTTTTTATAACCGGAGGCAACTGAAAAAAATCACCGACCAAAACAACTTGAATTCCGCCAAAAGGTTTCTGGTTTTTCTTTATTTTCCTGCAAATTAATTCGATTGATTGCAAGGTTTCCGGCGGTAGCATTGAAATTTCATCGATTATTAAAACCTTCGCCTCGGAGACTCGCTTGTCGACATAATCATTTGCGACAATTTTAGCTAGCTCGGAGGAATTCAGACGATTTTTAATCCCAATACCGCTCCATGAGTGAATTGTCATACCACTGATGTGAGTAGCGGCGATGCCAGTAGAGGCGGTGATCGCCGGCTCAATTCTGTGCGAACGCAAATATTCGACATATCGGTTGATGGTGTATGTTTTGCCACTACCCGGTTCGCCGGTTAAAAAAACATTGGCGCCGGTTTTCAAAATTTCAAGCGCTTGGTTTTGAGTCATAAAAAATTCAATTAGATGTTTGTTATGGTTAAATCATAACATCAAATTATTTAGGTCGACAACACTGGCTTCTTGACAATCGTCTGCCAATCGATTCTTGCTGATTATCTAGCGTAATACTCAATAATATCCGAATTTTTGACTCAACCACATCTTGATCCTGTTCATTTTCGAGCACAATTTTTTCTGCTTTCGACAGCTTTTCGTTATATATATTTTGAGATAATTCTTGCAAAAATCCCATAATTTCAGTATCGATTTTTTCATAATCATCAATATTATTGTCTGCAAGGTATTCGTCGATAACCATTTCGTGCAATAAATACTGTATATCAAAAATTCTTCGCCGATGAGCTGTTGCCGCTTCCTTCGAGAGAAAACCGTATCTTGTTTGGTATTCAATAATTGCACAGTCTTCGCAAACAAATTCAGGCTTGTTCAAAAACACATTTCTGGTGGCGCCGATCGCGATATCTTTTTTGTTGCAAATAGAACAAACTGCGTCAGGGTAAGTTAATTTCTTCCCGTCAATATCATGTTGAAAATATTTAAGTTTTATTTCAGTCAATATTGTTTCAGCATCAGCAACTGCATCATCTTGATTTATTTTTCGGAGATAATCATCGTATATTCTCTCATAACCATTACTCCGTAACAAAACTTCTGTAAGCAACATTTGAATACTTTTATATTCACTGACAGGCAAACTTGATATGTATTTTATTCGCCCATACTTCGGCAAAAAATATTGTTCGGAAAGTTCGCCAACTTTATCAACAAATTGACAAAATTTAAGCTGATCACGATTTATCTCCTCTTTTTGTTCGTTGGTTGAGTTTTTTGGAAGATCAAAAATCAAACTTGTGTGGAACGACATTATCAGCCAATCAGAAGCTTTTAAAATACTTTGTCGAATTTTCCCCGACGGATGTTGAATGCACCCCAACACAAATTTAGAAAATTCATCAAAATGTTTACTTCCAAGTGTAAAAAATGCCCATTTTAGAGAACTGATAAAATAACATTGATGATCAATATCTGGTATTTGTTCAAATTTTTTTATCTCACCGAGAAAGATTCTAAAACTTTCGTCTCGGGAATTACGATCTTTTTTGCCACGCCAATGAGTAAAATCCTCGATCTCTTTTTGGGCTTTTTTGACTTCTTCTCGAGAACCGGTTTTTACAATATTAACTAATGTTTTAAGTTCTTTCTTCATATTTCTAGAATTTATTACCTCTACTAAAGCAAATCGACTGACTATTATCAATAGGTTTGCAAAAAATCCTAAAACAAAAAGTCAGCAAAGATTTAAATAACGAGGTTGACCTTAGAGATTACTCCAAATTCGTACTCCGAGAAGGTGCCAGAGAAGAAAAGCGAGAACTCCTTAACTGCCTGAAAATTAAGATGAGCTTAAAGGATAAAAAGATAACGGTGATTAAATAATAGTGATTAATCCAATGTTAAAATAATTCTGTTAATTTGCCATGATAGGATTGCAGAATTTGTGTATTTGTGATATAACAAATTCGGCAGTATATTCTGCAGTACATCACAACGAGGTGATTACCGTGCCAGACAAAGCAGGGCTGAAAAAGTTCCGAGAATTGGAGAAGATGCTGAAGAGATTCTTCTCACTCTTCGAGGATCTTTGCGCCCACTGCTTTTCTGAAAGCATGGGAGCAATCTCCTCTGGAGTCCGTCCACACAAAGACATGTGTTGTTGCTTGGTTGATAACCAGGCACACGATCACTGGCAGTCTCTGTCCAATGCCCAGGAAATGACTAATGGTCCAAACTGGGCTAAGGCGATCGAGCAAAACAGCTTTACAACCGGTAAACGGCGCATGCCAAATAACGGTCCGTGTAAAGCGCTCTGTGAGCGAGGTTGTCTACTTTCTTGCATGCGTCCGCCAAGCTGTTCAACACTGGTTTGTTCTCACATGGTCAGGATTTTGGTCGACCTGAAGTTGTGCCAAAATCCCAAACATGGCGGGAACTGCGAGATCGATGAATTGCTAGGTGTCCGGTCACCGCTCGATGCGATGTATGGCATCAAACCCGGAGACACATCGTCCGATCAGTACGTCAACGCTTTGGGGGCGTTGATTGAAAGGATGAAAGCAATCTCGGAAGCCGAAAGAAAAGCCGCAATCGGTCGAAGCAAATGTCAGATGAGCCAGTCAATCCACGATGGAGGTAACCGCCGATGAAACTCTCAGCTTACAATCTCTCTATGGCAGACGGCGGAGACCTGATCGTCTACAACACTTTGACTGGCGCACTGGTCGTCATCAACCAAGACGCTGACGCGGTTCGCGAGGCGATTGAACATCGTGATATCTCACGACTGCCGTCAACTTTCTGGCCAGGATTTCACGACTTGGGGGTCATAGTCGATGCAGACTATGACGAACAAGCGGTAATTCGTGTCAGAAACCTAACCGGGCGAACCCAAAACGAGCTGATTCTGTCAGTCATGACAACGCTCCGCTGCAACTTCCGATGTAGCTACTGCTTCCAGAAACGGTGTCAAAAACGCTTGACCAAGACAGTCGAGAGTAGCATCATGTCGATGCTTTTGGAGAAAATCCCGAAGCTCGACAGACTATCAATCGACTGGTACGGCGGCGAGCCGTTGCTCGAAAGAGCAACGCTTTTCCGGCTGAACAGTTGGATCGCCGAGCTGTGCAAGCGGCACGACACAGAGTATATCGTGACCGTGACCACAAATGGGTATCTGCTGGACAAGGAGATGATTGACTATCTCTCCAAGTTCAAAGTCGGTCATCTGCAGATTACCCTCGATGGGCCACCGGAGACGCATAACCTGAGTCGCAAGTTGACCAGCGGAGGCAAGACCTTCGCAACCATCTTGGCGAACATCTGTCGAGCAAGGGGAGCTGGATTGCCAGTCAGCATCCGAGTTAATGTCTGGAGACCGAATGCTTCAAAAGTTGCCGATCTGTATGGTATACTTGAAGCAAATGGTCTTAAGAATCAGGTCGCGGTGTTGGCCAAACCAGTCCTGTCTTCCGATGCCAACCCCTGCGCTTTACTCTGTCTTGAGCCGGCGGAAGCGTCATCTGTCATTATGCAGACGTACATGGACGCTGCCAACGACGGTTGGATTGTTCTACCTTATGCCGACGCATTGCAGGGTCACGAATTCTGCATCGTCGACTCGGTTGGACAATTCATTATCGACCCGAGCGGTTCGCTCTACAAGTGCGGCGAAAACTTCGACGCCAGCGAGAAAGTCGGTGCCCTGACCAAAAGTGGCAACCTGCTTCTCGATGAGCCGAAGTGGCGAAGTTGGATCTCAAAGGATCCGTTCGCCAACGACGAGTGCGTGCGCTGTCAGTTCCTGCCAATCTGTATGGGTGGCTGCTCAATGAAGCGCAAGTGGAAGCCAACGGAAAGTCCTTGTGTCGAACTGAAGCATGTCAAGGACGATTTCCTGCGGGTTCTACGTCGGAGCGAAGAAAACAGGGAAGGAGGGTAAGATCATGAAGGTCTTGAGAAAGGCCAACAAGTCGTCTGAGCCATCGTCTGCGACGAATGGCGGTCGGTGCTGCCGGGGGCAAGTCTAAGCGCGACTGCGCCCGGAACAACAGGGGCGACCACAGTGTCGCCCCTAACCACATAAACAATTGATTAAAATATGAAAATGAATCGAGAAGAGAAAATTGAAAAGTCATTGCGATTTTGGCAGCGGTTTCTAAACTTAGGAAGCTGGCAGATCGATTTTAAAATTAAGAAATTCGAGCGAAAGGATTTTGTTCAATCCGGTGATATCGAAGTTGATGTTGAAAACAAAAAAGCATCAGTTCTCATTTGTGATGCCGAAACCGGACGAGATGACTACGTTATTTTACATGAACTCATTCATCTGGTTCTCTGGGAATATGATCATTTTGTTGAAGACAATGTTCCTGATGACAAAAAAGACCAGTATTTTGAACTCTTGGAGAAAACTGCTAAAGATTTGACTGATATTATCCATAGAGCAGACACAACTAAAGAATAATCAGAGGCCAATTTGGGGAATAAAAAAATCCAGTAACACTGGATTTTTTGATTCAAACTTCAATTGTTTAAGCTAAACCGAACAATTCACGCACCCACGGCGAACCGGTCGCCCAGAACGACATGTGTTGGTACCCTCGACCGACTTTCTTTTGAACACCTTTTGAGCTGGCTGAACCAGTTAATGGGTGCATTTAGTGAAAATGATCAAGAGAAAGACTAGATAATGTCGAGGGACTTTATCTTCAAGGCTTTCATAATGGCCTGTAACTTGATGTATGAAGGATTTACTTCTCCTCGTTCGATCTCGGCATAATAACTAACATTAACATTAGCTGCCTTGGCAACTTCTGCTTGTGTAAGTCTGGCTTCCTCTCTGGCTTTTCTCAGCTTGTTGCCCAGATCGATAAAGATTTTTTCATCATTTTTCTTGACCATATGAGAACAATATAGCAAATCTCGGTTCAAAAATCCAGACTGGATATCAATTTAAATAATTTAAGGAGGAATATGATTTCACACGCTCAATCATTCAAACAATTATTAAAAAGGAGAGACGACGCGATTAAGGCTGAGAAAATATCAGAATCGCAATCAATTGACTTGTATAACGAAAATACTTTTTACAAAGCACTTACTGCTGATATGCTGGCTGCAAAAAAGGAAGTGATAATATATAGTCCGTTTGTCTCAAAATTTAGAACAGATTTTCTCAAACCGACAATTGAGAAATTGATCGACCGAAATATCGACATCTTCATCTTTACTCGACCGATTGAAGAATACGATTCCACTATGCAGCCACAGATAGGATGTGCGCTAAAACGCCTCGAAGAGCTGGGTGTCTGCATTTTCTATCCAGGAAGGTATATTCATCAAAAGGTAGCAATCGTGGACAGAGAAGTGCTATGGGAGGGCAGTCTGAATATTTTATCGCACCGAGCAAGCAATGAAATGATGAGAAGAACGGCTCACGGGGAATCTGCAACGCAGGTTATGCAATATATCGGCCTAAATGATCAAATTGCGGCGGCATATAAGCTAAAATACGAAAAATTATATAAGGGCTTGGTAAACAACTCCAAGCATAGCTTTAAATTAAAAACGAAGATATTTTTGCTGGGAATGGCGATTCCGATAATAGTTTGGTTGATTGTCGGCTTGGTAAATTTAAGACCGGCGCAAATATATACTTCGTTAGCGAATTCGATCATCGCATCGTTGCAACATTAAAACTCTTCCTCTTTCAATTTCTCAAATCTCATTTTAGAAAAATATTTCTGGCAATCTTTGTTATTACACCTTGCAAAACAACTTTTCTCGTCCGAAATCAAAATCGACGAGATAATTCCCGTTCGTGCAACTACTTCGCCACATTTGTCACAAACCTTATATTTCATATGCTCCCATTATTACAAAAATACCGAGTAATAGAAACTCGCGATTGAGAAATATAAAAATTAAGAATCTTATTCGTATTTTAGCGCGTCAAGTGCATTGATCTTGATTGCTCTGTAAGCAGGATACAGCCCTGTTGCTAGGCCGACCAATATAGAAAACAATCCAACGACTAATTCAAGAGTCCAAGGCGTGACAAAAAGATTAATAGTATCGGCCCCTGCCTTCGAGGCAAAAACCGCCAAAAGAGCGTTTATGGCAGTCGCCATTAACAACCCTAGGATTATGCCGAAAAAACCACCGAAAGCACCAATTAGGAAGGACTCTGTGACAAATAGCTTGTAAATATCAGCGTTTTGCATGCCGAGAGCTTTAAATAGACCAATTTCTCGGATTCTCTCAAGAAGATTGATAGTCAAAGTGTTGAATGTTCCAAGGGCGGCGACCAGGAGTGCAATCAAACCGAATATCGCCAGAACAATTCTGAATAAAACGAATACTTGGCTAATCTGGTCAACTGTATCTCCAACGTACTCTGTTGACAGTCCCAAATTTTCAAGTTGTTTGCGAAGCTCCGGAATACTTTCTTTGGTGTCGGCTTTTAATTTCAGGGAGATAAATTTATCGGCACCATTTTTGTTAAGTAACGAAATCGGCACGTAAATAATTGGGCTTTGTTCATCTTTTTCTACCCCGACAATTTTCAGCGGAACTTTTTCGACAGTTTTGACCGAGTCGGCGTTATCTGAGCGAATCTCTGCTGGAATCAATAAATCTAAATCCATAGTTTGGCCAATAACTTGGTCCTCGTTCTCACCTAGCAATTTTAAGGCAGCTCGGTTAATCATCGCCTGTCCGTCAGCAAGTGGTAGAGAGCCTTTGTCAGCACTAATACTCGCCATAGGCCAATAATCCTTGCCGGCCGCAACAACGACTGTCTCAGCCGAGGTTCCTGTGCCGTCACGACCGAGTCTGCCGGCGATACTATCCACAGGAACAACGGTTTGAACATGAGGAAGCGCCGAAGTTTTATCAATTACGCTTTGATCAATTTTCAGTGTTTTCAAATTTGCCGATGGGATGTCCAAAATCGTAAAAGCTTCAAAATTTGTCACTTGGCTTGTCACCAAACGCTCCAAGCCATATCCCAATGAAACAAGAAAAATAATTGAACCAATTCCTATTACAATTCCCAGTGTGGTAATTATAGTTCTGGATTTCTTAACCCATAAATTTTTTAGAGATAATCTAACAATAACTTTCAATTTCATATCATTTTCTCCAAATTCTTAAGCTCGCCCTCGAGCTGCGCTCGGAGTTCTCCCTTTTTCTCTGACACAATCCTTCCATCCAGCATTGCAATCGTTTTGGTGGCAAGTGGAAGATAAGCCAAGTTATGGGTAACCATGATGACGGTTCGTTTATAGATCTTGTTGAGTTTTTGCAGCAGATCCATCACATAATCGGCGGAGTGGGTATCAAGATTTCCTGTCGGCTCGTCAGCCACGATGATTGATGGATTGTTAACCAGCGCTCGTGCTAAACCAATTCTCTGTTGTTCACCACCGGAAAGTTGCAATGGCCATTTCTCGGCATACTGGCCCATTTCAACTTCACCTAATATCGCTTGCGCCTTAAACAACGAATCCTTATATCCCGATCCGACAATCATCAGCGGAACGGCGACATTTTCAACGACATTAAGTGCTTTGGCCCAATATGATTGTTGATATACAATGCCGAATTTACTAGATCGAACCTTGGCCCGCTGAGCAGCGTTCAAAGTGTTCATATTTTTTTCATAAAGATAAACATTACCCTTAGTCGGGGTTTCTAGCCCCACGATGTGATTCAAAAGCGTCGATTTTCCACAACCTGATGGACCATAAATAACAACGAAGTCGCCCTCGTTGATGCTGACGTTAATGCCTTTTAGGACTTCTGTTTTTGTTGATTTATCTTGTGAAATAAATTCCTTGAACAGTCCATCTATTTTAATAATCTCTTTTTCCATTATTTCCAATTATTTAATTACTGTTTGGGTAAAACATTTTGCTCAAGAAGCCAAGTGATTTCTGCAACGAATTGACAATGATATCAACGACCGATTGCTGGATTTTGCCGGTAATCGTCGTTGTGTCATTTGACGTTCCCATGTTGCTTGAGCCATCATGTGAGACTGCCCGTAAGTGATAAATCTTTGACGGTTCAAGGCCAGAGGCAATGACCACATGACTGGTCGAAAGCGCCATATCTTCCTTGGTCTTGAAGTCATAATCTGAGCCGCTGATGCCGGTAGAATATTCGATTTGGCTTGTTGAAGGTTCATCCGTCTGCCACGAAACAACCAATTGCGCTTGTTGAGTTTGGCCAAAGCCGTTTGATTTTATCTCTACCGCAAGTGATGACAGTTTTGGCGGGCGGGTATCTAGCGGCGTGGTGTAGGTATTTGCATCAGACTCAACCTGATTGCCGAAGTTATCAACTCCCTTTGCTTTCAAGATATAGGTCGATTTATCTTGAAGATCGGAAACGGTTATCTCATGGGCTGTTTTGTATTCAGCTTCCGACGCCGTTTTGTCAGAACCGCCGATCGAATACGAAACTATGGAAGTTGTCGGAACATTAGTGTCCCAATTGAATTTTAGCGTTGTTGTCGGTGCATCTTTTACTGTTTCAAAGCGGAAATTTGAGACCTTTGGCATTGTTAAGGTGTTAAAAGTATAATCGTCAGAAACAAGTTGGTTATTATCTGTATCGGTACCGATTATCTGAAAATGGTAAGTCGCAGAATCTTCGAGGTCAGCTAAATTAATCGAATGAGTAGTAGTTTGCGAGCCAGATTTGTCGGAAAGGTTTCCACCGTAGTTTGAAGTTTTACCGTAATTAATTGTTGATGTGGCAATCGTAGTGGATGTCCAGGAGATTGTTGCCGAGGTAAGAGTGATATTTGAAACCTTTACATCGGAAATCTTTGGTCGAAGTCCAGTTTTGAACGAGTAGACATCGCTTTTTCCCTGGTTGCCATCTGAGTCTTCCCACATTGCCTGATAATAGTAAATTGTTTCGGGATCAAGGCCGATGACTTCAACCGAATGCTTCTTGCTTTTTTCCGGCTGGCCAAATCCCTTAGCGTTTTTCAGATCATCTTTGCTTTTGGCGAAATAGCCAAAACTTGATCCTTCACGGTCAGTCTCCCATGAAATTGTCGCCGAAAACGCTTTTGGTGAAGATGTGGGATTCTCAGTAAGTGCCGGCGGGTTGGTGTAGCGACCGGTCGGGGTCAAATTAACAATAGATGAGGCAACCGAATGTTGGCCTGCATTATCTTTGGATTTGACATAATAGTAATATTTTTGGCTGGAAAGATCGGTATCGGCATAAGTTGTACCGGCGGTTGTGCCAACCGATGAGTAACTTGATCCATCAGTTGAGCGGTAGATTTCATAGCCGTTAAAGCCGGTTCCGGTGTTTGCTGGTGCGATCCATTTTAAGGTTGCGGCAAATAACGAGGCGTCTCTGTTTGAAATATCAAAGATTTGCAAACTGGCCGGAGCACCAGGAGCAGTGGTATTGGCAGTGAATGTTGTTTTAGCGCAACCATCAGTGTCCGGATTGCCGGAAATTGCGTTACAGGAATCAAACGAATAGTTACCGGCTTCGTCTTTAGCAACAATATAGAAAGTATTTTCGCCCTGCTGGGTGGCGTAAGGTCCGGCAGACAAAGACCGATCAGTCACAAAAGAAGTGTTGGACGGTGTCGGTATGGCGTTTATTGAATAGTAATAACCCGAGATTGATCCACTGCCGGTAGTTGGCTCGTCCCAGGAAAAAGCAAAGTTATTTGAGTCAGATGAGGACGGAGTGACGACCAAATTTTTCGGTGCTGTCGGAGCAGTATTATTATAGTAAAAATTTGTCTGAACCGGTGTAGGATCAGCATTGCCGGCAGTGTCAACCGCACGGAGATAGAAAATATTTGTCCCGGTTCGGTAAGCCACATCTCCCAGTTCAAGTGATCCGCCAGTCATTGTTGCCGACCAGTCGGAATAAACACCGTCAGTCGCACCCGTTTTGTACTGATAACCATAAACTCCACTGCCACCGGTGTCGGCTGCCATATCGGCGCCGGAAGTCGGCCATATAAAGGTGAATGAATTGGTTCTGGTATATCCCGACGGCGAAACCGAAACATACTTTGGCGAATCGGGAGTAGCCGTTTCATATTTATAAGTGAAAATTGTTGAGCCGCTCCCAATATTTCCTGCATTGTCTTTTGAGCTAACTCTCAAATAATAAGTTGAGCCGGAAGCCAGCGAACCGGCGGTATAGTTCAAGCCCGTCTGATAACTGCCAGCGGTATGCGGGTCAGCGGAGTTCGAAGTCCCAAAGTAAACATAGTAGCCGACGGTGCCGGAAACCGTATGAGCGTGGCTGCCGTCAGTGGCATCTGCAGAGGCGTTAAATGTGAAATACGGTGCTGCGTAGTTGTGCCAGTCACCGGAAACAATATCGCTTCCGCCCGGAGTTTGGCTTTTGGCACTACTCAGGGTCGGATCAGGTGGCGCCATATTATCCTGATCATATTTATAAGTATATACAGTCGCAGCCGTAGAAATATTGCCGGCGACATCCTTGGTTTTTATTCGCAAATAATAGCTTTGATTGTAGTTTGTGCTCAAATCGCTCGCCGTATAGTTCGTTGTAGTTTGCCAAACACTCGGATCGGCTGAAGCGTTTGTGCCGAAATAAACATAATAACCGGCAACTCCTGACGGAGTTATCCCATTTGCATTGTCTGCCGGTGCCGTCCAGGAGAAATATGGAGTCGGGTAATTGTACCAGGTCGCCGCGTCAAGCGTAACGCCACTCGAAGTGCTTTGAGCAGTTATTGGACTTGGATTATTCGGCGGTAAAAGATCAGGATTGTAATTGGGCGATGAGATACCGGAAAAGTTAATCCAACCGACATCTTCGCTCCAAGCGTAGCCGGAGAAATTTCCTCCTGACGCTATCACCACATTCGCGCCGGTTGGGCTTGCATTAAAATCAATGTAGCCGCCATTTAGTGCTTTGGCCTTGCCTGATAAATGTCCGCTAGTGTCAGCAACTACCGGTCCAGAAGGATTACTATCAGAACCAAAACTAACCCAACCAAGATCGCCGCTCCAAGCATAACCAGCCATTTGGCGGGAATAGTTATCTATCGTCACATTGCTGTGATATGTGCCTGTGTCGAAATAAATTTTTTCACCGGTATTTACGATTGTTCCCGTTGTTCCCACTACCGCTACCGCGCTGCCAGTAGCTTCCGAGTGCTTGCTCGAAAGTAGCACACCGCCAATTACTATTATTAAAGTGCAAAATATTCCAAATCCCGTCCAGCCGATTTGTTTACGATACGGTTTCGCTTTTTTTTTTTTTTTAGCGATCCAGCTATTAAATTCCTTGTTGCTGATCGGTGCAGCTTCGCTATTGTTTCTTTTCTTGTATCTGAGTTTCATTATGTGAGATCTAAGTTTCAACTTGTTTGAAGCAATTTCAAAAATTCCGCAAATCTTTTTTGTGATTTGTCGGTAATCTCGATTAATTTTTAGTAAAAGTTTTTTCATGAAATTTTTGCGAAATTAGCCATTTTTTGACTTAGCCCGAAAGCATTGGCCCAAATGCTGTGAGCCATATACGAATCAAATATTATTTGCTTCTTCTCAGGATTTTCTGTTCGCTCCATCTTTCTCCTCCATTCGCCGACAATTCTTTTTCTTATCAAGGTGTAATCAGCGCGAACAATGTATCCGACAAAATCAATTCCAGTATTAATCTCTCTAATGAATTGTTTGCCAGGGTGAACTCTTAACTCTAATTTTTCACGCGCAAATGCGGTAATTTTATCTCGACACCTTTCCAGATTTTTAACATTTGTATCTAAAATCAGAAAGTCGTCGACATAACGGATATAATACTTGGCTTTCAAGCTGTGCTTTGCAAACTGATCAATCTCATTCATATAAACATTGGCGAAAAACTGACTGGTCAAATTGCCAATTGGCAATCCTTTTCCTTTTTTGGCAGTAAATAATGACTTATCCACAGGTAATTTGGCAAATAAGCTCGGTTGGCTTTGCACTTTCGGCGCAGCGTCTCTGACACAATCGTGAAAAATAATAACTTCGGTCAGCCACAAGATTTCCTTGTTTTTAATCCTTTTTGTCACCAAACCATACAAAATCCGCTGGTCTATGCTGGTAAAAAAGCTTTTAATATCCATTTTGAGGTAGAAATTTTGGCGCGTCATGCTCTCTCTCTCTCTCTCTCTCTCTCTCGAGTTCGCCCGCGAACCCTCGAAGCCGAAGCATCGCTTTGTGCGTTCCCTTGCCTTTTCGGCAAGCCCAAGAATCGTAAATGAAAGATTTTTCGAAAATCGGTGATAGGTAATTATATAAAAGATGGTGGACAACCCTGTCGCGAAAATCGGCAGCGAAAATCTCTCGAATTTTTGGCTTCTCAACGATGAAAGCAATTGAGCTGCCTGGACGATAGGTTCGATTTTGTAATTGTTTTTCAAGCATTAGCAAATTTTCCTCTAAATTTTCAGCAAACTTCATGGCGTAAAAACTCATCGATTTTCTTTTTCGGCAATCTAGATAAGCTTTATATAAATTTTCGTAAGTAAAGTATGTTTCCATCGTTTTTATTGTCATTGCGAGCCCGAAGGCGCGGCAATCTATCTTTATTTTAGGCAGAAAAGGCATCCCCGTTGCCGGACACAACGAACATTGTTGCCATTCGTCTTATTATTGTTGTTCGTGTTGCCGTCATTCAGGTTCACGTTGTACGCGTTCGTGCTATTGTTCTCCGTCAATGACCAGTAATTGCTTTTGTTGCTCAATTTTTCATCTCCGGCAAGCGAAGCAGAAAAATTTGCGTTTATCCCTTGCGGGGCGGCAGCCGTAACGGGGCAGTCGCACTCCCGATCATAAGCTTGCGCAAATACGAACGGTTCTTGCGGATGCCTGTCTCATAACTCCTCTTGAAACGAGAACGGGAATATTTCGAGCGAGAAACGGGAAATGCGACGAAAGATAGATCATTCTATCTTGAGAAGCAATTCGTGTTTCGCAGCCGAAATAAACTGTTCGCAGTTATCAGATGCAGTTGTGAGACAGGCATCAGTGCCCTTTTCTACCTAAAATTTTAATGTGCTTTTGACCAACTCAGCCATTTTTCGAACTGCTTTGATATTTCAATCAGCTGCTCGAAGAAAAACTTGTAACTCTTTATATTCATTGCCTTCAAATCATGCAGCATCCTGGCCTTGAACTTAATTCTCTCAATCGCTACTAAGCCCTCCTTTAATTTATTGGTTTTGTCTTCTATGTTGTTGGCTTCAACGATAATGTCCATCAATTCGGTAAGCAAACCTTCAATTTCCTGTGCTAATCCATATTTGTAATCTTTCGGAAATCCTCTAGCTAAGCGGAAAAAGTATAAATTGATGTCATAAACGCTTTTGTAGATTGGTAAATGCTCATATCTGGCCATAAAAATTTTCGCTCGACCGCCTTCGGCGGGAAAATAATCAAATTATTAATCACCCAGCGTTACCGGACACAACGAACAGAGTAGCCATTCGTCTTACTACTGTAGTTCGTGGTGCCGTCATTCAGGTACACGTTGTACGCGAGCGTGCTATAGTACTCCGTCAATGACCAGTAATAGTAAGATGGCTGCGTCAGATTCCAAAAGGCACCGTCAATATAGGCCTGCATCAATTCCTTTTCGGTTGGCAATCTCCAAACGCCTGCACCGGCAGGATTGGCGCTGCTATTACAAAGCTGTGCGGCAGTTTTATTCCCAACGGCTACATTAGCTGCTCCGCTCGCGTCCCAAGTCCAGGAAGATCCGGACGATGAAACAAATTGTATGACTCCCGCATTATTCTTAAGGTATTGACTCCAGGTTAAACCAGTCAGCGGATCTTTGTTGGTATTGCCTGCGTGGTTGTCGTCGCCTGCAACCGGAGCGGGATTGGTCGTCCAGGTTAGAGAACAGTTGTTCCCCTGCGTAGCTGAAGCGTGCCCATCATAGTACTGCTGAGTTGGGCAGGGACTGCCGGAAGCCGGCGACCAGTTACCGGTTTGAACGCTGCGATTAGCGTTATAAAATGTTTTGCCCGAGCGAACATCTCCAACTGCAACATTACCAGTAGGCACCCATTTGGCAGCGGTCTTGATGCGGTTCCAATAAGCTCCCCAGTCGGGCGTGTCGGTATCGGAGCCATATGTTAAACTTGTCAGATCTGTATAGAGTGTTTTTATCCGCGAAGTTGCGTTTGATTCCGGAGTACTGCCGGATTGTTCGGCAAAAACTTTATAAGCCCCGAAACTGCCGGCGCACAGCAAGACTGCCGCAACTATAATGAAGAGCTTGCTCTTGTTTTTCATATTTGCCTCCAATTTACATTTGCTGATGTATCATTTGCTAAATTATTAATACTAAAAAAACACCCTAAAAGGGCGCTTAAATTATTTGCTCTGTATTTAAGCTTAGACACGAAATCGGAGAGTCTTTTACTCTCTCTCTCTCTCTCTCTCTCTCGAGTTCGGAACTTCGAACTCGATTTAAGATTTTTTGGTTCCCGCCTAACTTAATATTCCCTCCTTAGCTACCTGAAAACACGATCTCTGAAATGATTATTTTAAGTATACAACAACTGAATTAATAATACATCATTTGTAATTTTGTTGTAAATGCCAAAAATTAAAATTAATAGCAACTGGGATTTTCCTAGAAATTATCGTATCAATTTGCCACTTTAATCGTATCATTTTGATACGAGAAAGAGATTAATTGCTTTGCCCGATTTTCCAGACTCCTTTTTCTCTGAATGCCGCCAGAGTCTGACGCTTTGCCATATTTAGAAGCACGTTCAAGGGCTGTTTTGTATTTTTTGCGTACTCAGAAAGTGAAGTAATCTTGTGACCTTCCAAATAAGCGACTCTTTTATGTAAAGATTCCAATAGTGCAAGATAGAGAACTTTTTCCATATCTGCAGTTTTTTTGTTTTCTTTATATTCCTGAAAAGTTTTGTAATATAGATGTTTCTCCTTATCACGAATAATTACAGGTGGAAAACCAGTCTGTAGCAGGAGATAATTAATCAAAACTCTGCCGATCCGGCCATTACCATCACAGAAAGGATGAATATGCTCGAATTCCAAATGGAATTTAGCAATCTTTTCTAGAAAATAAGACATGTGATCGCCGGAATAATCTAGAAGTGCCGATTCAACCATAGTTGCCACATGTTCCGGTGCCGGCGCAATGTGCGTTCCAACTCGAACATATTCCCCTGTAGTTCTGAATCTACCAGCAATCTCGTCATCAATTCCGGAAATCAGCATCTTGTGTAAAAACAAGATCAATTCTTCGTTTAAGTCGCTACTTAGAGTTTTGTTCTTGATATATTCAAAAACTCTGGCCTAATTTTTAGCTTCATAAACTTCTCTAGCCGATACTTTACGTGCAACTTCAAGTTCTAGCAGGATCTTTTCAGTTTCTTCGATAGTTAGGGTTGAGTTTTCGATTGCGTTTGAGTTATAAACTGACTCTGGAATCTCAGCCTCAGCTAGCATAGCCAAAAGAGAACCTTTGCCGATTTTCAAAGTATCATACTGCTTCTTCAGGTCGTTAATTTTTTGTTTAATGTCTTTGTTGATCATGTTTAGATATTATCATATTCACGATATAATGTCAATATAGCGTGAATATAGTCTATTTTGGTCATATATTCACGGTAATTATTATAATTCAATGACATTTGAGTTAGCTATTTCAAATAAATTATACCATTTTATGGTATGGCAATAAACATTTACGAGTTCGTAATATTTCTTTTATATATAAATACTTTTACTTCTTGGCATAAATGTACTAAGATAATTTTTGAAGCATGCAATAATATCTTACGTTTCGCCGTTGTGTTCCTCTGGAGTTTCCGGAGCTTAAGCTTCGGATCATCGATTCATAAGACGCTGCTTCAACAAAACACTCAATCTTCACGATTGGGTTTTTTGTTTGCAACCTTGCCTCGCTTTTGCCAGTGAGTTTAATGAGCTCACTTCTTTACATCTCTGCCTAGTATATGCTAAACCATTAATAACAACATAATAACAATGAGAATAAGGAGGCGGGTCAGGAGCATATGAATTTTAGTATCTCCAATTTATCCCTCTTCCAAAGCATCAGCCGTATATTTTGGTCTCCCCAGATGGTTGACCTCTACAATCGCCTAGTTATCATAGCCCTCTATTTAATAGCCTTATGGCTATTTTTTGTAATTGTTTCCAGTCTGATCCGATTTATTCGTCATTTGAAAGAACCTTTCACTTTTCTGGAAATCACCCCGCCAGTTGATACAATGATTCAGAATGTTTCCAACACTCAGCTATTTAACTTGATAATGGGCTTACTGGAACAAAGATCATGGCGAGACAGATTAACACTTAGGCAGATCTCCGCATCGTTTGAAATTATCTCCAGAAAAGAAACCGGCATCCAATTCATTATCCGCGCTCCAAAATCTTATGCCTCGACTTTTGAGAAAACTCTGCGGGCGTACACTCCGGATTTGAATATCAAACATATTAAAGAATATATACCTCAAACAATTTCAAAAAATGTAAAGATTTTGGAATTTGGTCAGCAAAAACATTTCTGTTTGCCGTTGAGTGAGCAGGCAGATCTTAACAAGCATGATCCCTTGGCGTATCTGACCTCCAATATGTCACGGCTTAAAGACGGCGAGCTTTTAGCGCTTCAAGTTGTGTTGAAACCTTTGGCCCATTCCAATAAAAGCAGTTTGAAACACGAAACCGGTAGACTAAGGAAAGTATTACACCGTAATACTCATATCGATTGGTCGCAAAACACCCAGGCCCAAAGAACGGCCAATGTCTTTGTTCAGATATTGGAATTTGTCACTCATGTAGTAATGGTTCCAATTCTATTTCTGGCTGAATTTGTTTCCGGTAATGAAGCCAAATTTCCAATTACTCATACAAAATTTGAGCCGTCACCATCTGATATAGAATTATCAGAATTGTCTAAAACAAAACTTAGTTCTCCACTATTTGAGGCCAGTATCCGAACTCTTCTTATAGTAAGCAAAGATCAGATGTCTGAGCGCGAAAAGGGTTTGCGTTCGTCTTTTATGAGCTACCGCCATACATGCGGACAAACACTTATAGTCAAACGAAATTACTTTGGAGCTGTCTCTCAACGAATTAAATTGTGGAAACTCAGAAATAGAGTAGGTGGATCACTGGTGCTGTCTTCTTCGGAAATAGGCGCGCTATATCATTTTCCTTTTAATACTGATGTTCATAGCGAGGACTTATCCCGTGTTCGTAGCCGCGAATTACCGGTTCCGCTTTCTTTCAAAAAAGAGAATCCGGATTTGGATGTAATATTTGGCGTTAATGATTACGCCGGAAATGAAACAGCGATTGGCACAACTTTGGAGCAAAGACGAAAGCACACTTACATTATCGGCAAGACCGGTACCGGCAAAACGACACTGCTTAAAAGCGCAATCTATCAGGACATGCTAAATGGCAAAGGCTTAGCTGTTTTTGATCCTCATGGCGACATGTTTCATGAGCTATTGGAAATCGTTCCAGAGAATCGCCGACAAGATGTAGTGGTTTTCGATCCATCGGATAGAGCTTGGCCGATTGGGCTGAATATCCTTTCGCCTGGAGTTAAGTTTCTAGATAAAGAAGACGAAGAAGAGTGGATCACCAGTTCGGTTATAGGGGTATTTGCCAAGATAACAGCTAAAGAATATTGGGGACCGAGGATGGAGCATATACTACGAAACGCTACTTTAACTGCACTTCAGATCGAAAACCCAAGTCTCTACACCTTGCAGAAATTACTGACCGATAAAAGCTTCCAAAAGAAAACAGCTCAATCCCTTAAAGATCCGGTCTTGAAACAATTTTGGAATAAGGAGTTTGCACTGCTTGGTAAAATGCAACTCTCAAGTGTTACTGCACCGTTGACTCAAAGATTGGGTTTATTCATCACTACTAAAATGTCCCGCCATATCTTACTTCAGGGAAAAAGCACTATTAGTATTAGCCAGATCATGGACGAGGGCAAAATATTGCTGGTCAATTTAGCCAAGGGCGATTTAGGCGAGGACCAAAGCTTTTTCTTTGGCACAATCCTAACCTCGATAATTTGGATGGCGGCTTATCAACGAACAAAGATTGCGGAAAACAAAAGACGGGATTTCTTCCTCTATGTTGATGAGTTTCAAAACTTTGCCACGCCAAGATTTTCGGAGATTACCAGTGAAGGTAGAAAGTTTCGTATCGGTCTAATTGCTTCGCATCAGAATATTGCCCAGGTCGATGATGAAAAAATATTACAAATCGTTGCCGGTAATGCCAACACGATAATTTGTTTGAAAGCCAGTCCGGATGATGAAAAATTTATCTTACCGTTTATGGAACCGGAAGTTGAGCCGGGCGATATTGTAAACTTAGCCCCTTATCATTTCTACATGAAGGTTAGTAATGAAGCTAGCGAGAATGCTTTTTCCGGTGTCACAGTTCCTTTGGATATCGAAGGTAGTGAAGAGGTCAAAAAGGCCGTCTTGGCCTGCTCCAGAGAGAAATACGCAACTTCGCGCGAGCAGGTAGAAGAATATTTGGATGAGCTA
>JAPLVG010000012.1:9002-71438 GCA_026397235.1 Candidatus Berkelbacteria bacterium | reverse complement strand
TTAATGAGCGTTGCTTGTGGATTACATAACTTGCGGGTTGTCCACAGACAAGGTTTTTAAACAAACTAATAGCTATATTCAAGTTTGTTGTTAAAATTATTTATTTCGTAACAAGTCTATTGTGTAAAAATACTATTATGAGAAAAGTGCTGCTTGTTATCCCATACCAAAAAGAAGTCAAAGACATAAAACAAACTGGGTCAAAATGGCCCCGAATCGGAGTAGCATATATTGCAGGATATCTTCGAAACAAAGGAGTTGATGTTCGTGTGATTGATTGCAGAGCTGAAGGATTAGGTCCAGCGGAATTAAAACGAAAAATAAAAAAATATGCTCCTGATATTGTCGGTCTCGGACCCTTTACTGAAGAAATTCTCGACGCGGTTGAAATTTGTACCATCACAAAAAAAATAAACTCGAAAATAATTACTGTTTTGGGTGGGCCACATGCGTCAGCAATCCCACGAAGGACTCTCGAAGAATTTAATGATATTGACCTTGTTGTGTTTGGGGAAGGTGAAGATACGATTCTTGAGATCGCAAAGGGAATAAAACTAAAAGAAATTCTTGGCCTAGCATACAGAAAATCAGGTAAAATTATAATTAATAAAAAACGCCCACTTCAAAAAGATTTGGGTAAATTTCCATATCCGGCATGGGATATGTTCCCACTAGAAAAATATAGGGGAATTTTGACTCTTCAGTTGCGCGAAGAAACAAAAGGAAAAGAGCTCGAATTGCCAATCCTTTCTTCTAGGGGATGTCCTTTTCAATGCAACTTCTGTTACAAAATTTACGGTCCTTCACTTCGTGATCGTCATCCCAAGTTGGTTGTTGATGAAATCGAATACGATATGAAAAAGTACGGCGCAACACAATTTTTTTTCGTCGAAGGTACTTTTGGGGCAGTAAACTCTCATGGGGCCGAAATCTGCGATGAAATTATCTCTAGAGATCTACACAATAAAATTAAGTGGGTATCAGAAACTCGAGTTGATGCCAGCAAAGAACTATTAAGCAAAATGAAAGAAGCTGGTTGTGTAGAGGTTGGTTTCGGGGTAGAAAGTGGTGACCCAAAAATACTGGCAAAAAGCGGAAAAGGTATAACAATAAAACAGGTCAAAAAAACTATTTCTGCGGCAAAAAAAATTGGTCTTCGGGTAGAATGTTATTTTATCATGGGACATCCAAATGATACCATGGAAACAATAAATAGAACCTTGAAATTTGCGAATGAGCTAGATCCAGACATTTTTAACATCGGTATAATGATTCCATATCCAGGCACTGGAATACGGGCACTTGCTGAGGCAAACTTAGGTAACTATCATTTATTGTGCGATGATTGGTCTGAATACACAAAACAAAGAGGTGGACCGCTCGAGATGCAAAATATTTCTATCGACAAGCTTAGAAAAATTCAGGCACGAGCGTACATCAAATTTTACAGAAAACCCCATCGAATATTTAAAATATTGCGCACACTGCCATTCAAAAAACTATTTAAAATAGGAATCGATTTGGCAAGAAAATCGCTAGAGAAAGAAAATTAACTAAGAGAAAAATAATTTTCTTTTAAAATAATAGAATATTGGAATTCATGAAAGTATTGAGGCAACCAGTTGAGCAACTAATTAGTAATTATATCAAATTACTTAGATATAACTTCTCGTGATCTCCAGATATGTAAGCTTCAATCTGCCTGAAAAACATATTACCTTTTAGTCGCCACCGCAAGTTATCAGCACCAAAATTTCAAAATTAAAATTTTAAATTCGCTTTTACTGTTTCCATCCGGCGCGGTTTAATTCCCGAGCGCCAAATATTGTTTGGCCAATTTTGCCCCAGCCGTAAACCCACAGAGTTAACCAGCAAGCTAGCGGATGGAAAAACCAGGCGCGGTCCGGCTTTTTGATATAACCGACGCAGGCTTCAATGAAAGTTGGTAACCAAAGTGCGGAAAAAATGATGAACTTGACGAATCCACCTTTGTTTAGTTTGTTCCATGGATATTTTCTAGCGCCAATTTTGTTGTAATAACCGTAGTCTTTAATTCTTCGCTTTTGTTTGCGGATAAATGTTGAAACTGTACCGGAAAAAACGTGGATAATACCAACTTTGACCTTAGCAAACTTAGTTTTACCATGAGCAATTAATTCGTGAATTTCGTCAATGTCGAATAAATAATCGCCAACTTGCTTTTCAATCAACACCCGGCGAATCATTGTGCCATTGGCACCGATTGTCGGCACTTTGTATTTTTCTAGAGTTAATTTTAAGTAGTTGCCACAATCTTCTTCTTTCACCGGCAAACCTGTCCAGCGGCCAGTGAGATAATTTTTTCGGTCATAGTTGCCCAGGTACATACAGATTGGATCATTCATTCCAATTAAAGCGCAGTAGCGGGTAATGTAGCCGTCAGTTTT
This sequence comes from Candidatus Berkelbacteria bacterium, assembly GCA_026397235.1. Classification (GTDB taxonomy): domain Bacteria; phylum Patescibacteriota; class UBA1384; order XYA2-FULL-43-10; family CAINNR01; genus CAINNR01. The sequence continues at coordinate 69,012 of JAPLVG010000012.1, read as the reverse complement.
GCGATAAGTATATTCAATTGGCTCCGAGCCGATAATTTCCGGGTCTGCAAACGGTTCCACCATCCGACCCAACCATTTTTTGTCTGGCAAATAATTATCGGAGTCGATTAAAGCAATAATCTCATTTTTCGCCGCTTTTAAACCAGCCGCTTTTCCGGCTTCACCGGTTTTAAGCTTATTAGGCACGACGCGGCAACCATATTTTTTGGCGATGGCCAACGTTTTGTCAGTCGATCCACCATCAGCGATGATGATTTCGTATTTTGATTTTGGATATTCCTGGTTTCGAATCCGACGCAAACACTCGCCCAGCGGCGTGGCAGCGTTTAGAGTTGGGATAATAATGGAAACGGTTAGTTGGTTATCTTTCATTTTGCTATCCATAATTTATTATGATCAAAATTTTTGCTGATACGGAAGGTGATGAAATACGCCGGCCAACTTGCATCATTGGCAAAAGTATCATATAAAAGATGAATTAAATTGGCAAAACCCAGAGAATAAAACAGCCAGGCCAAATTTGGAAAGATTACCGCCAGAATAATCAGGATGATTGCATACTCAAACCCATGAGCCAAAACATAAACTTTGCCCAATTTATCAAAAAATTTTCCCTGATCGAAGAACTCTTTCAAATCGAGGCGGCGGAATTTTGTGTAGATTAGATAATCAAGTAAGTGATCAGCGTCGATCAAAAATCCAGATAACAGCGCCGAGCCAATTGCCCACCAGTGGCCGGTAAAATAACCAACGACAACTCCCACGGCAACAGAAAAAATAAAATGTATGGTTTCGTCTTTTATCATAATGTAACAACACCGATATCCACGCAGATTAAACGCGGATCTGATTAATAACTCTCTTAATCTCAACTTTGTTTCTGGTAAATACGGCCAAAATTCCCACTCTCAAATCTTTTGATTTTAAATAATTCAACAGTTGTATCCAGTCGCTTTCATAGATATTTCTACGAACTTTTACTTCCAAGGCCACTTTATCATCAAGAAGAAAATCCAGAAAGAATCGACCGGCAATTTTTCCACCGTAAAATATTTTTGAATATTGCTATCTTTTGTAGGGGATTTTTAAATCTTGGAATTCTAACTCAATCGCTTTTTGGTATATTTTTTCCGGATAACCATATCCAAATTGATTGTAAACCTTAAAACATGTTGCAATTATTTTATCGGTTAATCCTTCGTAGAGTAATTTCTCCGGCATAATTTTCCTTACTTTTGCGTCTGCGTTCAATCCGCGTGTTTATCAGCGTGGTTACCTTTTGCCGAGAAATCAGTTAAATGACCAATAACTTTGCCAGCGGCACGGAAGAGAAATTTAATATCATCAAAACTCCTAATACCAATAATTTTGCGCCAGATGAACTTTGGCGTCACAAATGATTTATAAAGCTCCTGGGTTAACTCTTTAATATTTTCCTCGGTTAGCTCTGATTTCATAATCGTCATTCGCTGATCATACTTATCCCAGTCTTCGGTATTGAGCCAACCATTTTCCTGGCACTCTTTAAATAATGGTGTGCCGGGGTAAGGAATGACGATTGTTGCTTGCAAAGTATCAACATAACCTTTGTCGAATAGATGTTTGGATAGATCGATTGTTCGTTTGGCGTCGGCAATTGTTTCCCAGGGATAGCCCATCATTGTTGTAATGTGCGGTTCCAGCCCGCCCTGCTTGGCCATCTTGACGCCTTTTTCAATTTCCTCAACTTTCAAATTTTTGTTGATACGATCGAGTGTTTTTTGATTAGCTGATTCTAATCCGTAGAGAATAAAGCGGAATCCGGCTTTGCCCATGAGATTATATTCATCTTGATTCAAGGCCTTGAGTCGCATATTGCAATCAATTTTGATTTTTTTATTGTAACCACGCTCAATCATACCTTCACAGAATTCCTTTAACCATGGACCAATTGGAAATGAGCCGGAGTCATCCATAATTTCCTTAACATGATATTTTTCAATCAGCATGCCAATTTCATCCAAAACTCGTTTGACTGAATGTTTGCGATAATCTTTGCCCGGATATAAAGTCGTCCAGCTACAAAATGTACATTTGCCCCACCAACAATCTCTGGCGGCAAAAGTGTAGGTTCCCGGCGTTCGTTTGTAATTGCCATTTTTATAAGCGTAAAGTTGCCACTTTGTCAGGTCGCGATCTATCACTGGTAAATCATCAAGATCATGATTTAAAACAAAATGACCAGTATTTTTAATTTCGTTACCTTTGCGATACCAAATACCTGGCTCAAGTTGAACTTTGTGATTATAGGAGTTTGCAATGTTTAAAGCCAGAAAATCATAGTCGCCACCAGTGGCAATAACATCAACCTTGGAATTCTTCATTGATTCCTCCGGCATAGCCGTCACGTGATCACCGCAAAGCACAATTTTGGTCTCGGGCAATTCCTCTTTGATGACATCAATCAATTTCCAATGGCGCTTAACCACCGGCGTTTTAGTCTCAAAAACGATCAGATTCGGTTTAAATTTTTTAATTCGTTCCAACCAGTCTTCTTGTGATAATTCCTCGGCAATGCCATCATCCCACATGACATCGTAACCTTGAGACTGCAAAAGTGTCGCCGCATAGGCTGGAACCATTGGGTAAATGTATGTTGGGTTGGCAAACCACTGAAACTGACGGTTCTGTCCCAGGCACGGAGTTCCCTTTTCGTCCGGCATTGGCGGATAAGAGATTGCGATTTTATATTTCTTATTTTTTTCTCGCTGTTCAGCGGTCGGCGCAGTAATGTGATGATTTTTTTCCATAATTTACCTTGACTAAATTATTAAACTATGTTATATAGTATATGGCTTCCAAGCAAGCCCGCAAAACCACGATAGCAAAAAAATCTGACAAGGACAACAAAGGAGTTGGTCCAGTTGAAAATCCGTTTTGGCATTTCGCTGGCGTCGTTGATTCCGCATTCGCTTTTGTCGGCCATGATGGTCGCCAGGTGGGCGAAAGAAGCCGGCTACCAGTTTCTCCAGGGCATTCCGCTTCGGGGGATGTCCGGCAGGGAGCGGTTTCCATTGCCCATGTATTATGTGGAAAAGGCGTGGAATCCGGTCCGATCTTTCGGTCAAGCCCGACGGCACGAACCGGGCGCCGAAGGTATGCCTTCTTGTCTCAACGACTGGATTGCATCGCCGAGTCCTGAAAAGTGCGCGGAAATATTCGACCATCTACCAGGTCGGGTAATCTCACACCATTTCGAAAACGCCTCCGGTTATCTGGTCGAGCTTTGTCCAGAACTGGACATGACACCGGACGAGATCGCTTTCAAATGCCGCACCGAAGGCTACGGTTTGGTACTCGACACCGAACACATCTCCCGTAACTACCGCGAAAATGACGAAAAACACGCCGGCATGACCAGCTCACTCATAACCGGCGACGTGGTGCGAATCCTGGCACCGCACATTCAAGTCGTTCACGTCAAGAACACCGATCCTGACTTATCGGATGCGGTGTTCGTCAAATATTTGCTCCAGTCAAATCACCGCGACGAAATCGACTTCGTTGCCGAATTCAAGCCAGCAATGATGTTGCCCGGCGCAACTCGCCAGCACATGTTTGACTTCCTCTGCCAGATGAAACAGCTGGTCGAAGGCTACTCCGCCTGATGTCATTCCCGCGAAGGCGGGAATCCACCAATAGTTCTGCTCTGCCCTCACCGGCGGAGCTTTTTTTATTGGAGAACAGACTTTAGTCTGCAATTAAACAAACTAAAGTTTGAACTCCGGAAAACTGGAGACCACGATTTATCGTGCTTCAAAAACAAGCTGAAGCTTGCTCTCCGAAAAGTCCTAGCGATCCAATTTTCGAACAATTAACCCAAAACCTCTTCTAAAAATTTTGTTGGTGTAATAATTTCAATATTTTTATATTTTTTAACCGCTAGCAAGTGACGATCACCAGAAATTATGAAGTCCGCTTTGGCACTGTCGGCAATTGCTAAAAATTCATTATCCGATGGATCAGCCGAGATAATATCCGGAACTCTGCCAGTCGGAATAATTTTAAAATTTACCCTGAAATTATCTTCAACTATTTTAAGTCGTTCAACCGAATATTCAAATTTTTGCTTTAGTACTTTTAACAACTCATTAACAGCATTTTCACTGGAATATGCTGCGAACATTTTAAGGGTAATTGATTCGTAAATTATTTGCGGTTTACCGCCATAAATTAACGCTGAAATGACAATATTTGTGTCAAGCACTATTTTTAACTTCATCTCGAGTTTCCATTATCAAGCGATTGATGTCAGCCTTTTTTATCCCCAGTTTTTTAGCCTGACTTTTTCCATAATCAAACATTTCACTTAGTTCTTTTTGTTTGATTAGATAACCACGCAAAGCCTCACGAAAAAGTTCGCTCCTGTTGCGACTTTCTTTTTTAGCAATGACATCGGCTTCTTTAAGCAATTTTTTGCTGATAGAAATATTAATAATTGTTGTATCCATATTCTCCTTTCAACAAAAACTATATATTATTTGTATAACTTATGTCAATACTTGCTTATTCGTCATTGCGATCTTCCGAAGGTGACCCTGTGGGGCCATCGAACGAAGTGAGAGGCGAAGCAATCTCTATTAAAAAGATTGCCACGTCGTTCCTCCTCGCAATGACAAGGCGGGAGAACAATCACTTATCGTTCTAATTTTCGAACAATTAGTCCTTGGACAAAACGGATTCCGTACCAAACATGAGTCAGAAAGATCATTGGAATAGTAATTAATCCAACTAAAGGATTCTTCCAGCGAAGCGAAATTACAACGGCATCGATAACGAGGCCAAGAAAATAAATTGCCAACGGTAATCCGTAGAACATTCCCAACGGATACTGCTTAGACAACAGTGGCCAAATAAAAAATGATAGTAAATAAATATCAAACAAGGTCGGTACAAAATAGCCGAACTTCCTTGAGGTTTCCGGATATATCTTTGCAAAATGGCCCCTGTGGAGTGCGTAGTTGCCTATTTGTCTAAAGTGTTTAAACAAATCACTTCGGCGGTGGTGATAAACGATGCCCTTTGGGTTGTAGAGCAGTTTGTAGCCGGCATTTAGAAAATCCAAACAAAGCTTGGTATCTTCGCCCGGCCAGTAAGCACAGTTAAAACCACCGACTTCTTTAAAAGATTCCTTCCAAACTAAAAGATTGACTGTTGGCCAATCAAGAGTTTCGGCAATTTTGCCTATTGGCAAGTAACGATTTCTGGTAAAATTACCGCCAATAAAAGATTCGAAAATCGCGCCGGAAACTTTTTGCAAAATTCCGTCTGACGCAGGCGTAATAGCTGGACCACCGACGCCAGCAACTTTGCCGTCACGAAACAATGGCACCATTTTTTTCAGCCAATCAGCTCGCGGATATGCGTCATCATCCAGAAAAGCTAAAATCTTTCCGCTTGCGTATTTTAAAGCTAAATCTCTTTTCTCGGCCGGTCCAACTTTACCGGATGGAATAATTCTTGTTTTTGGCCAAGTGTGAACTTTGTCTTTTTCGTCAGGAAAAATTAGAACCTCAAACGAAGGATAATCCAACGCCAAAATATGGCCCATTGATTCATGGACATAATCATTTATTCGTTTCACTGGAATAATAATTGAAACTTTTGGCTGGTTTTTCATGCGAGCTGACAATAGCAGATTCGCGGTAAAAATCAAAGCCCGCGACACGACGCCGCGGGACTTGTTGGCCGGAATTAGATCCGATAGATGGTGAAATTGCCACGTTTGGCAACCTCTTCGGAAAGACGGGAGAATGATTCCTCACCCTCCGGCAACATAGCGACAACGGCACCGCCGGAACCGGTAAAGTTCCTTGGACACTTTGCCGCTTTGCAGGCCTCGATCAACGCCATGTTTACTGACCCAAGAGCTTCTTCGCCGTAGATTCGGATCCGCATTTCGGAGGTGGCAGTCATACATCCGCCAAGACCAGACCAATTGCCATCATCGATATAATTCTTGGCGGTAGATGCGTAGAGCCGAAGATGTTGAAAGCAACCCAGCAAATTCTTATCATCGTCTATCAGTCTAGCGATGATCGGCTCGTGAATTTCTCCGCTGTGCGATGGTTGGCCGGAAAGAACCAAAGCCATCGGAGGCATCACAGTATCGATGGCAAAAAACGGACAAGAATTTTGCCTGACGTCGCGGGAAAAATCCATAAAAACCGCGCCAACTTTCGGATCGTGCAAGGCGACCGACTGCAAGATTCTGTCCTGCATTCCGGCGTTGATGCCGAGTGCTGTCTCAACCGAAAGTACCTTGACCGCCTTTTCCACAACATCAAACTGATCTTCCAGACCGTGTGCAATCAACGTGCTCTGAATCAACGCCAGTATCATGCCGGATGAACCAGAGACTCCGCGCTGCCGAGGTATATTGGTGTCAAGATGAATTGACCAACTGGAATCAGACGGCTCTTCACCTATCGCCAATAGCATCTCACCAATTACTTTGACAGTTTGATCAACGATGTGTTCCCAGTCGCCAATCCCGCGGTCATTGACCGCCTGAACATATTGGCGAAAACTTCCAAACCGCGACCTCGGGGCGATGATTTCGCAAACAGTTGACGGTAACAGCGCGACAGAAGCAGACAAAGACCAAACCGGCATTGAAAGCACGGCACCATCAGCCTGGATCTGAATTTCGCGATCGGCTTTTTTTGCCTTTTCCTCCGCCTGGCCCAAAAGATCTGACGGGTTACCAGCGAGAGAAACTCGCGACGGAACTTGGATAACGACCGGCTGAACCAGCATTTTGTCACTGATGTGCTTGCTCATTTTAAAATCCTCCGTGGTCTGTATTTTCAGTTTTGCGAAGCACTTGGTTATCATCAGACCAAATGATAATAACACAGCTAGTTCGCAATCGAAAAATTTAACTGCTCACTCGTCATTGTGAGCCATCGAACAAAGTGAGAGGCGCTGCAATCTCTATTAAAAAGATTGCTTCGTCGTTCCTCTCTTCGAGTCTGAGCCTGAGGGCTCTTCCCTCAGAGTCGAATGACCTCGCAATGACAAGGCGGGTGAACAGATGCGTAAATCCTAGTATTCAATACTTTTAAACCAGTCAACAGTTCGTTTTAAACCCTCATCCAAAACAATTTTCGGTGTCCAATTCAATTGTTTTTTTGCCAATGATATGTCTGGTTTGCGCATTTTTGGATCGGAAATTGCCGGCGGAATATGAACAATTTTTGATTTCGAGTCGGTTAATTTAATAATCTTTTCCGCCAGTTCGAGCATAGTGAACTCAACCGGATTGCCGATATTGATTGGCCCTTCAAGATCAGAGTGGATAAATTTAAGCTGGGCGTCAATTTGATCATCGACAAAGCAAAATGATCGTGTCTGTTTCCCGCTACCTTGGATTGTAATGTCATCACCGGATAATGCTTGCTTGATGAAATTAGAAACTACTCTGCCGTCATCTGGATCCATCAGCGGGCCATAGGTATTAAAAATTCGCACGATGCCAGTATTGATACCTTTCTGATGTCTCGCCTGATAAATTAATGCTTCAGCGTAACGCTTACCTTCATCATAACAAGATCTCATGCTATACGATTGCACGTTGCCGGCGTAACTTTCTTTCTGCGGATGTTCCAGTGGATCGCCGTAAACTTCGGATGTTGAAGTATGAAAAAATCTTGCATCATTTGAGAGCGCAAATTTGAGCAAATTCTCCGTGCCAAGTGAACAAGTTTCCAAGGTTTTAATTGGATCGAGATAATACTTTGGCGGTGACGCCGGGCAAGCATAGTTTAGAACAAAATCAAAATTCCCGCCAAATTTTAGTGGTTGGCAAATGTCATGTTTTTTAAACGAGAATTTTTTGAATTTTTTCAACTCCGCCAAATTTCGACTGTTGCCTGTTTGCAAATTATCGATAACCAAAACCTGGCCGCCATTTTCCAAAATTCTTTTAGCCATGTTGGCGCCAAGAAAACCGGCGCCGCCGGCAATCAGATAATTTTTATTCGAATATTTCTTTTTAACTCCAGCTGGCAATTTTTTAGCCTCGATCTTTTGGATCTGGTTCGATTTCCGATAATAGTTCAAAATCCTCGCCCGATAAAAAACTGCCAGCGTATCTGTTATCATTTTTTTGATAGTTTTGAAATTGATACCGCTATTGACAGCGTTAAAATCCAATTCAATCGGTGCCTCAAAAACTCGTCTGTATCCAAGCTGATGAGCAATTACCAGCATCTCCAAATCAAAAGCGTACTGTTTAACTAAAGCTCTAGGAACGACATCCTTAGCTACTTCGCGCTTCAAGAATTTCAGCCCTGCCTGAGTATCAGTTACATTTAACCCAAACATTATTTTAATCACCCGCTGATAAATCCAGGAGTACATTCGTCGTTTTTTTGGATAATTCACTTTTGACGCCGGATGACGTTTTGAGCCAAGAACAAAGTCAGCATCAAAAATCTCCATCAGTTTAACGCATTTATCAAATTGCCTGGGATCAAAATCGCCGCCAGCGTCGGTAAAGGTGATAATGTCACCAGCAGCTTTTACAGTCCCAAATTTCAGCGCGTAGCCCTTGCCATGGTTTGGGTGGTATTCAAAGACTTTAACGTTTTTTGATTTGTGCCTGCGTGCCATGGCGGCAGTTTTATCCGGCGAACCATCAACTACGACAATAACTTCATAAGAATAGCTCAGAGCATCGTGAGCTTTAACAATAGTGTCTATTGTCCGGTAAATGTTCTTTTCTTCTTTGTAGGCCGGAATTATGATTGATAGTTTGGGAGATTTTTTCATCAAAACCCTTAAGCAACTTACTCTCCCCTCAAGAATAATTTAATTTGATCTTTTTTGCTAAAAAGATAATACCCTATTATGGCGGCAAAAAGCAAGCCAAAATCCAGAATCATTAGTCGGACAACAATAAGTAGTGATGGATGATAAAGTGAAATTGCGGTCACTAAACCTATGACGGCAACGAGAAAAAACCATAAAAAATGAAAATCTTTAACCACCAAATAATAGCTGGTCAATAAATTAATTAACGAATAAAGCAAAACAGCTAAACCAATTTCCGGCAGAAGATAATAGAGAGGAACATACTGTTGGCCATAAAGAATACCAATGATTTTTGCCGGGGCGATGACATAGGCAATCAAAACCAAAAGTGCACCAATAATTACAAACAGCATTGAGAAAAACAGTAGTTTATAGTGTCGTTCACCGGAAACGGTTTTTTCTGAAATCATTGGAAACATAACGGTAATAATTGGTGCTGTGATATAAAGTACAATTTTACCGATGGCAGAGATAGCGGCATACATTCCGGCATCAGTCGGAGAAAAATAGTGTTTAACCAAAATTACATCTAAGTTCAGAGCGATGATCAAGAGTACTGATGACAAAAACGCTGGTCCAAAATATTTTACAATTTCTTTTTTGTCAAAAAGATGATTTTTGGAAATTTTATCTCCAGAGAGATTTTGAAATATTGGTTTTATTGACACAAACGTAACCAAGTAACTTACGGCTGTAGCGACGACGATTGCCAAAAGTGCGCCGGAAACGGCGAAACCGATTTTTACCAAAAATATTCCCAAAGCCAAGCGCAGTGCCATCTCAAGAACGCCAAGAAATGAAACTGCGGTAAACCTTTGCGCTCCTTGCAGCACCCCCTTATTAACCATCATAACTAAACCAAAAATCAAACTGGAAAATGCAATAAATACTGGCAACAAACTATCAATCGAGAAATAGTTAGCGATTGGTTTAACCAAAACTAAAAGAATTAAGATTAATGCCAGCGAAAGAAAATAGACATAGCGGGTAAAAATAGCGAAAAGTTTTTTCAGCGCTCGATATTTTCCGCCAGAGTAAAGCTCACTGGAATAGCGCATTACGACTGTTAATATTGCTCCGCCGGCGACCGAAATTATCATTAAAAGCGACATTAATGCCGTCATTTCGCCATACGACTTTGGACCTAGATAGCGACCCATCAACATATTGAAGAGATAGGAAAAAACACTGCCGACAATTGTGCCGGCAAAAATAATGAAACTACTTTTAACTAACTTTTTGGTTTCACTCATTGCTCAAAAACTATATCAATAAAACAGGACTTACGCAAAATACCGGAGACCACGCTTTAGCGTGCCAGAGAACAAACTAAAGTTTGAACTCCGTTACGCAAGTCCTAAACAAAAGTTGAATTTTGAAAGATTTGATGGTAAATTCATATCAAGGAAGAAACTACACTGATATTTACACTGACAATCCACAGAAGTCGTCTTTTCTGTGTTTGTTCTGTGTCATAAATCTGTGTGGTTTCCACATTATTAGCGACTGAAAGGAGCTTATGAAAGGTATAATTTTAGCCGGTGGCGCCGGCACACGACTTTACCCGGCAACGATTGCGGTTTCAAAACAAATGATGGCTATTTATGACAAGCCAATGATCTATTATCCTCTCTCAGTTTTAATGTTGGCGGGAATTAAAGAGATTTTGATCATTTCCACACCTCATGATCTGCCAAACTTTGAAAAACTTCTTGGCGATGGATCAGACATTGGTATGAAATTCTCCTACAAAGTTCAGCCGGAACCAAACGGTTTAGCTGAGGCATTTATCATTGGAGACGAATTTATTGGGGACGATTCTGTTGCTATGATTCTTGGCGATAATATTTATTACTCCGCTGGGCTAACTGGAATTTTGAAAGATGCTTGCAAAATTAAAAAGGGCGGCCACATTTTCGCCTACCACGTGCCGGATCCGGAGCGTTTCGGTGTTGTTGATTTTGACAAAAACGGCAAAGTTCTATCGATTGAGGAAAAACCGGAGCATCCAAAATCCAGTTACGCAATTCCCGGACTCTATTTCTACGGCCCGGAGGTTGTTAAAGAAGCCAAGAATTTAGCGCCATCTCCACGCGGCGAATTGGAAATAACCGATTTAAATCGTAAGTTTTTGGACCGCGGAGAATTAGAGGTCACGGTTTTGCCGCGCGGCCTGGCTTGGTTGGATACAGGGACTCACGCCGCGATGATTAAAGCTAATAATTACGTTCAAATTATGCAAGAGATGACCGGTATGAATATTGCCTGCGTCGAAGAAATTGCTTACCGCCAAGGTTGGATTGATGATAAAAAATTGGATGCTGCAATTGAAAAAATGGGCAAATCCTCTTATGCCGATTACTTGCGCCGAGTCGAACGGGAAGCAAAAAAATAATCATTTTTCTATTCGTATATTAGCTAAATTAGTACATTAGTAATTAGAGGTTTTTATGAAAATCGTCGATACCGAAATCCCTGAGATAAAAATTATCGAACCTGATGTTTTTGGCGACAACCGTGGTTGGTTTATGGAATCATACAGCAAAAAAAAGCTATCTGATCTGGGAATTAACGCCAATTTTGTTCAGGACAACCACTCATTTTCAGCCGAGAAAGGAACTCTGCGCGGAATTCATTTCCAAAATAATCCGATGGCGCAAGCCAAACTTACCCGTTGCACCAAAGGCGCGGTATTGGATATCATCGTTGATCTGCGAAAAAATTCTCCAACCTACAAAAAATGGATTAAAATCGAGATCTCGGCAGAAAATAAGCGCCAGGCTTTTGCCCCGCGCGGTTTCGGCCACGGATTTTTGACTCTAACTCCCGATGTTGAATTTCAATACAAAGTTGACGAATATTATTCCAGCGAGCACGATCGAAGCATTCGCTTTGACGATCCGGAAATTGGGGTTGATTGGGAAATTGACGATCCAATATTGTCTGACAAAGACAAAAACGCCCCGCTTTTAAAAGATAGTGATATAAATTTTGAATGAATAATCTGGTTTATTAGTATAATAGCTAGATTCGCCCACAGGGTCACCTGTCGGAAGATATATTAGTAGTTCAAGGAGTTTTATGAAAATTTTAGTCACCGGTGGAGCAGGTTTTATTGGCTCAAATTTCATCCTTTACATGATGGAAAAGTATCCGGATTATTCGTTTGTCAATTTGGATGCGCTAACCTACGCTGGCAATCTCGAGAACTTAAAATCAGTTGAAAAAAATCCGCACTACAAATTTGTTTATGGCAGCGTTTGCGATCGGGAAAAAGTTGAGGAAGCAATGGATGGTTGCGACATGGTCGTCCACTTCGCCGCTGAATCACACGTTGACCGATCAATTACTGGCCCAGCGGTTTTTGTCGAAACAAATGTCGTCGGCACTCAGGTTTTGCTCGACGTTGCGAAAGAAAAAAATATCAAGCGATTCCATTATGTCTCAACTGATGAAGTTTTCGGTGCGCTGCCGCTTGATAAACCGGAACTGAAGTTTAATGAAGAAACACTTTATGCGCCACACTCACCATATTCGGCGTCAAAAGCTGGGTCAGATCATTTGGTCAGGGCCTATCACGACACCTTCGGTCTTGATATAACCATTTCTAATTGCTCCAATAATTATGGCCCATATCATTTCCCAGAAAAAGTCATTCCACTTTTTATCACCAATGCATTTCAAGACAAGAATTTGCCTATTTACGGAACGGGGAAAGCAATCCGCGATTATTTGTACGTTACCGATCACTGCTCGGCAATTGATTTGATCATTCACAAAGGAAAATCAGGCGAAACATACTGTATCGGTGGTGATTCCGAGAAAAACGGCTTGGAAGTTGCAGACGCAATTCTGGGAGCTACCGGCAAACCCGACTCCTTGAAAACTTTTGTTGAGGATCGCAGAGGTCACGACATGCGTTATGCCATCGATCACACAAAAATTAGCCAAGAACTCGGTTGGCAGCCAACCGTAAATTTTACTGAGGGAATCAAAAAGACAGTCGACTGGTACAAAGAAAATGAAGAGTGGTGGCAGAGAATTATCTCCAAAGAATATCTGGACACCAATCGTAAAGAATCTAACGAAAAAGTAAAATGAAAATTTTAATCACCGGTGCTAATGGCCAACTTGGTCTAACACTTCAAGATGTTTTTGCTGGCAGTGATTTAATTTTGACTGACCGCGACGAACTCGATATTACAGACGCTAAAACTGTCAACAATTTCATTGATACGAAAAAACCAGAAGTCGTAATTAATGCCGCTGCTTACACTGCAGTTGACCAAGCTGAGATTGAGAAAGAGCTAGCAAGAAAAATTAATGTTGACGGAGCCAAAAATCTGGCGGCTGCAGCCAAAAAAGTCGATGCTATATTTTTCCATGTTTCAACTGATTTTGTTTTTGATGGTAAAAAATCCAAGCCATATGTTGAAACCGATGAGACAAATCCGCTTTCATATTACGGCCAAACAAAACTGGAGTCAGAAAAAACTGTGGCTGAAGTTGGTGGAAAATATTTCATCCTTCGCACCGCCTGGCTTTACTCCCCCTTTGGAAAAAACTTCGTTAAAACCATCGCTAAGCTTGGATCAGAGAAGGAGGAATTGAAAGTTGTGTCAGATCAAATCGGCTGTCCAACCTACGCCTACGATTTAGCCATTGCAATGAAAATGCTTTTGGATAAAACAGAATACGGACTTTATCATTTTGCCGGTGACGGAAAGTGTTCCTGGTTTGATTTTGCCCAGGAAATTGTTAAGTTATCTGGCGGAAAAGCCAAGGTTTTACCACAAACATCATTTGAATATGCAGCCAGCCGAGGTGAAACACTAACCGCTGAGCGACCAAAGTACTCGCCACTAAATTGCAAAAAGATTCAGAAACTCGACGTCAAAACCGTTCCCTGGCAAGAATCCCTGGCAAAATGTATTGAAATCCTAAAAGAAAATCAGGGGCTATAAAAAAATCCGCCGGTGTGGCGGAAGTAGATAACATATCGTCTAGCCAATCATTCAACTGAAGCTTGAATGCTATCCAAGCGCTGTTTCAACAAAACAGCGTAGCGGTCAACTTGGTGTTGAGTGACACCGCAAGGTCGCGGACGATCGGGGGATACTTCACATAGCTTTACTAGACACCACCATCCCGAATAGGTGATAGTTTTTCCACCAAGAGAATGGTCAATCATGTCATACGGCTCAAAACGACACATAGTCTTGGACTCGATACAAGGGCATGTTGTTTTGCATGTTTCATTCGGGTCGATAGGCACAAGACCATCTCCCTTGGATTTGTTTACCGTCATGTATTATAACACATCAATTTTATCAATACATGTTTAGAAAAAATCCCGCGCCAATTGACAAACGCCTCCAGATCAGCTATAATGGAAACAACGAAAGTTAAAAGTAATTTAGTGGAAAGCCCGTCCTTCGCTCAAATTCGTCTCGAGGTTTACATCCTCGCAAACGAATGTTCGCTACGGAGGGCGCCACAAAATACTATAAAAGTTCATTAATGAAGTGGCGGAGGGAATGTGCTAGAAGTCGATATCGATAAGATTCTGCCGGTGACAGAGGCCAGAGATAATTTCAATAAGATTATTGACGAAGTTGAGGGGTCGGACTCAATGTATGTTTTAACAAAAAACGGCAAGCCATCAGCCGTTATTGTTGGTGTCAACCATTTAGAGAAGTTGACCGGCAAAACCGCTGATGAGCTAACTTCAATGGTGGAAAAGAAAGCGGACGAAACTCCTGTTGTAGAGGAGGTCACTCCGTTAGTCCCGACCGATAGCGTCGGGGCCGAAGTTCCACAAGGTGATGATGTGGCCGGTGGGTCCAAACCACTGGAAACTGATGCATTCGCGGCTGGGCAGTCTACCCAGACAAGCGCTGCAACAGATAGTTCACCTGTCCAAAGCGAAAGCGGCGGACCGATTGACGTTCCAGTCGAAGTAGATGTCTCGACTCCGGCCGACAGCGTCGGAGATGCGCCTCCAGCCTCTGTTGGAGAAGCGCCAGTACCTGAAGTTTCGCCAGCACCGACATCGTCACCGGGCGGCGTAGCACAACCATCGCCGGCACCTATTGCCGGGGCACCTGCTTCCAATGTCGCTTCCAACCAAGCGCCAGCAACCGCTCCAACCGAAAATGGAGCCGCAGCTAGCGACAGCGACCTGTTTGTCTAAAAGTATTGCCAACGCATCATGAGCTAAGCAATAATTTGTTTCGAAATTCCAAAAAGCGCCCTTAAATTTCGGATTAATTGGACTAATTTGACCTATTTTTCAGATGCCTGATAACATACCAGACGAGCACTAAAACAACTATTATTCCGATGATTAGATCAAATTTATGAAAATACGGCTGAAGCCCGGCCCAGTTCTCTTTTAACTTAACTCCAGCGTATGTAAGTGCAGCGGTAAAAGGAATGACACCAATAAATGTATACAGAGAAAACTTTTTGAATTCCATTTTGGAAATTCCGGCCGGCAAGGAGATGAAAGTTCGAACTATTGGCATTAGCCTGGCAAACAAAACAGTATTCTGACCATACTTTTGGAAATATTTATCGGCAGCATCTAAGTCATGGTGCGAAAGCAGAATATATTTGCCATATTTTTCAACCAATGGACGCCCGCCCCGGTACCCAACCCACCAAGCCAGCCAAGATCCAGCCAAATTACCGACTGATCCCAAGAGCACCACGACCCAGAAATTCATTTGACCGGTTGCGACCAAAAAGCCAGAGAACGGCATAATAAACTCAGAAGGTATAGGAATGCAAGCAGATTCTAATGCCATCAATAAAAACACGCCCGGATACCCGAGGTGTGAAATAACTGTTGTTACAAAATTTGCCAAAAAATCAATTATCATTTATTCGATAATATCAAAAATCCCTGACTTTCGCCAGGGATTTTTGATTTATTTAGAACCAAATTATTTTTCTTCAGTTTCTTCTTTCTCATCAACCTTTTTTGCTTCTTCCTCACCACATTTACAAGGATCGCAACCACAAACTGTACATTTACAGCCTTCGGTCTTTTCAACTTTCTGATCACCGCAATCGTCGCGATGATCACATCCGCAACATCCTGAACCCATATCTACCTTTCGACTAATTATAAAACTACAAGAATTATATGTTTTATCTGTTTTTTTGTCAACTCAAATAAATTTTAGCCATTGCAGTATTGACAAACTATTATCTATGATTTAAGATAATTAAGCCCGCAAAAATTCGACACAGGAGAATTAAACCATGCTGATCTGCACACCGAAGCAACATTCGCAACAGCCAGTCCTGGTCTTGACCAGCAGTCCAGACGAAGCTGCTCAGCTAATCACTGAGGCCGGATTCTGTGGTGCGATAATTCTACCAGAAATACCGCCCAATCTAGCCTCTGATCTAACTGCTAGGATAGAGGTGCGCAACCGTATCGCCAGTCATGTTGGACCGGTGGTAGTAGGCAGAGATCTCGACATCAGCCCGCACTTTCTTACTGCCTGCGTTCCGCAACCTATTTAGCCCAACCGGCTAACACGCAACCACACCCGCGCTCAACCTGAGTTCGGGTGTTTTTTTTATTAACCACTCAAGTCATATCAGTGCAATTTTTGCGCATGTACTTATCTTTTCACTTAGAAATTACAAGATTTAGCTTGATATATTTTCTAATCAATTGCAGTTATTTCTATTTTGGAAACAACTGCAATTGCATTATGCTTTTTTTGCATAGTGCAATTTTTGCACATTCCATATGTTCCAAAATGGAACATATGCTAAAAAAATCTTGACAGAAAAAAATTAAAATTGTATGATGCAGACAGCAAAAACAGGAGTGTGGTTGTAATGCCGGAGTTTAAGCATCCCGTTTCAATCAATCCGGATAGAAGAAATGACGAAATGTGCGGGAATTGCGCATACCGATACAACAATAACTGCGGTATATTCCTGCAGAGTCTTAACTCAGATAACCGTGGCTATTGGCGTTGCAGTAAATGTCTAGCAGCCGAAAAAGTGGCTAAACCCAACAAAGAATAATACCTAGCACCCGAATCCGTTCGGGTGTTTTTTTATTACAAAAAAATTATTTAAGCCAATTTGAAATCATAATCGAATCGGCGAGGTCGGGGACAAATTCCCGCAGTTCCTGCCAAACGGCATCGGTGACGAATGGGATGTACGGATGCATTAGAACTAACGATTCACTTAGTATTTTAATCAGAATTTTTTTAGTATTGTTTGTCATTGCGAGCCCTTCGGGCGCGGCAATCTCTTTTTTTAAGATTGCTTCGTCATTCTTCCTCGCAATGACAGAGCCTAGCTGATCCTTAGATGCTTCAATATATTCGTCGCAAAACTCATGCCAAAAGTACTCATAAAGCTCTTCTCCAGCAAGGGAGAATTGAAATTTGTTAATGTGAGCCGTCACTGTTTTTTTAATTTCTTCGTGGCGACCAAGTATTTTTTTGTCAGCGGCTGTTAACAGTTTTTCATCGATATTTAAATCAGCAATTTTTCCCTCGCCAAGTTCCCCGCTTTGCAAATCACCGTCAGTTACTCGAAGTGATACAAAGCGCGAAGCGTTCCAAATTTTATTGGTGAAGTTGCGGTAACCCTTGATTTTACTCTCACCAATGGCAACATCTTGCCCTGGAGTTGAGCCAACAATTAATGCCATCCGCAGTGCGTCGGTGCCGTATTTAGCAATCAAATCAAGTGGATCCAAGACGTTACCGAGTGACTTAGACATTTTTCTATTCTGTTCATCACGAACTAAACCGTGCAAATAGACGGTTTTGAATGGAATTTTTCCGGTTAACTCCAACCCCATCATTATCATTCTGGCAACCCAGAAGAAAATGATATCGTAGCCAGTTTCCATTACTGTGGTCGGATAAAATTTATTATAATCTGATGTTTCTTTAGGCCAGCCCAACGTACTAAACGGCCAAAGTCCAGACGAAAACCAAGTATCCAACACATCCTCATCCTGAACCCAATCGTCGAGATTGCCTGGAGGAGTTTCGCCTACAAAGATGTCATCTTTCGATAATTTTAAATTTTGATTTTTAAATTCTAAATTTGCCGATTTTCGATAGAAAACCGGTATACGATGCCCCCACCAAAGCTGGCGAGAAATACACCAGTCGCGGATGTTATCGAGCCAATGAAAATACACCTTCTCAAAGCGCTTTGGAACAATCTCAATTTCCCCACTCTTTACCGCCGCTTTTGCCTTCTCGACCAACGGCTTCATTTTCACAAACCATTGGAGCGATGGAAGTGGTTCAATTGCTCCGCCACAGCGGTAGCAAATTGAAAGATTATTTTCGATATCTGTTTCTTTTTCCAGTAATTCTGACGACTTTAAATATTCAACCAATTTTTCTCTGGCTTCTAAAACTTTCATCCCCTCATACCTGCCGGCTTCGGACGTCATTTTGCCGTATTCATTGATAACTTTTACTTTCGATAAACCATGATCCTCAGCCATTTTCCAGTCGATCAATGAGTGACTTGGTGTAACACCAACGGCGCCGGTGCCAAATTCTTTATCGACTGCACGATCAGCTATGACTTTAATTGTTCGCTTAACACCATCCAAATTTATCTCAAATTCTTTGTCGATAAATTCCTTGTATCGCTCATCACCTGGGTTTACAGCAACTGCTGTGTCGCCAAATTTAGTTTCCGGGCGAGTGGTTGCGATGGTTATTGGGAAGTTTGTGTCGTATTTAAAATAATAGAGTTTGGCTTTTTGCGTAACATGTTCAACTTCGTCATCAGCAATGGCTGTACCGCATTTTGGACACCAGTTTACAATGTACTCCCCGCGATATATCAAATCTTTTTTATAGAGGTGTACAAAGGCTTCTCGGACGGCAGATGACAGGCCTTCGTCCAATGTAAAACGCTCGCGATCCCAATCACAGGACGCGCCGATGGCCCGAAGTTGTTTAAGAATTTCCCCACCGTATTCCTCTTTCCATTTCCAAACTTCTTCAACAAATTTCTCGCGCCCAAGTTCATTTTTGTTAATGCCTTGCTTGCGCAATTTTTTATCAACCACAGTTTGAGTGGCAATTCCTGCGTGATCCATGCCTGGAATATAAAGCGAGGCATCGCCGAGCAATCTATGATAGCGGATCATTAGGTCTTGCAACGTTGTGCCATACGCATGGCCAATGTGAAGCTTGCCCGTAACGTTTGGCGGCGGAATTGCAATAACAAATGGTTTGCCGTCTGGATTTACCTCCGGCTTAAAATATCCAGATTTCTCCCAATGGTTGTAGAGTTTAGATTCCGTTTCAAAATGTTCCCAGTTTTTTTTGAATGTTTTCATCTTATTTGTGCCAGTCTGTGTTAAAGATCCGTGTAGTTGAGGAATGTTGCCAATTTTTTTTGAAAACTTTTGACATTAGATATTTTTTAGAAATTAGGATTTAGAGATTAGAAATTTTATTTGCGATTGCAAAAATCGCAAATTTGTTATATCATCTTACTCACAGGATAGCATAGGCTATCCATTATTTCCACCGCGGAGGCCGAAGATGAATCAGGCTGTTGTAGCGAAGCGAACGACGCTCGAGGCGATCATTGACGCGCGCCGTGGCAAATCAAAGCTTATCAGCAGATTCGCCCGAACGCTACCGCCGCAAATGTACGAGAGTTTCATCGCTAATGCCAAGTCGTTTCCATCGCCGGAAGACGATTTGGAGGCCGCGATCCTCCGAGCCGCTATCGAAGCGGCAGACAGGCTTGAAGACTTTCATGAGCCACTCAATCAGACACTGAACCAGCGCCTCGCCCAGTTGTTCGCCATGATCGACGCCGGCAACTTCGAGGTTATCTTCCCCAGTCTCTAACTACTACCAGGCAGCAAACCGTTCCCGCGGACACGATGTTGTGTCCGCTTTTTTAATTGTGATATGATAATTCCGAGGTGACAACCATGCATGCAATCGACCCACGCGAGAATCACCCTCCCAGATCAATAATAATCGCAATGGTTGAGATTGGTCTTGGTGAGGCTGCCGAAGAAGCAAAGGGTGCTTTCCTTCGTTGGTGCGAGGAAGCAGAAAATCGATTCCCGTTCCTCGCCTCACAACAACTTTCTGAAGAGGAAGTCTGTGAGCTGGAGGAGCTCGTCCGGACTGGAACGCCACTAGAAGAGAGCGCTATCGAGATACATATCGCTCAACTACACACCGGCAAGAAATGACGAATCCGTTCGCGGACACGATGTTGTGTCCGCTTTTTTAATTGTAGCTCACGATTTATCGTGTTGGAGACAAGCTAAAGCTTGTTCTACAATAAAAACGTAGACCAGACTTTAGTCTGTTGTTTCTCAAGCTAAAGCTTGTTCTGCAAAAATGTAGACTAGGCTTTAGCCTGTTTTCAAAGAGCTAAATTCGAATCAACCGTGGTGCCAAATAGCTCAAACTTTTCGTCTTTGATGATGTGATAGTACGCCGCCAAGCCAATCATGACTGCATTATCACCAGCCATGCCTGGGCCCGGCATATAAAAATCTAATTTATACTTCTCTTCAACTTCGTCGTTATATTTGTCAATGCGGTTTTTTAGTTCCTCTTGCAGTCTGCGATTAGCCGCCACGCCACCTGCTAGGATGATTCCCTTGGGGCGATACTGTCGGGCGGCTTTAACTGCCTTGGCGCAAAGAACCTCGACTGCTGCTTCCTCGAAAGCAAAACAAATCTCCTGCTTGCGCTGTTCACTATCAGCGCCATTTTTCATCACTTCGGTTAGAACTGCAGTTTTCAGACCAGAAAATGAGAAATTGAAATTTGGCTTATCCATTAGCGGACGAGGGAATCGGATTGAATTATGAGTTCTGAATTCTGAATTATGGTTTCCATTCATAATCCCTAATTCATTATTCTTAATTCTGTCTCTGAATTTGCTGGCAAATTCTGAGACTATCGGTCCTCCAGGATAGCCGAGATCCAAAAGCTTTGCCACTTTATCAAAAGCCTCGCCAGCAGCATCGTCTATAGTTTCCCCAATAGTTTCATATACTCCATGGTCGCGCATGACGGTCAGCGATGTGTGGCCACCGGATACGGTAAGAGCCAGGATCGGAAACTCAAATGAATTATGAACACTGAATGCTGAATTATGGGTTTCATTCATAATTCTTAATTCATGATTCATGATTCTGTTTTCTCTGCTGAAAGCCGAGTAAATATGTCCTTCGATGTGATTTATTGGAATAAATGGTAATTTTTTGGCATAAGCGATGGTTTTGGCGGCGTTAAAACCAACCAAAAGTGAACCGATCAAGCCCGGGCCATTTGTCACAGCGACATGCGTGATGTCGTCGATTTTGCAATTAGATTTTTCCAGTGCTTCGTCGACAACCGGAACCATTGCCTCCATTTGCGCCCGGCTGGCAACTTCGGGGACGATGCCGCCAGTTTTGGCGTGTAAATCAGCCGACGAACTAATAACATTCGACAAAACCACCGGAACTGTCATCCCGAATTTATTTCGGGATCTGGATTCTGAAACAAGTTCAGAATGACAATTAGAAATGACTGCCGCCGCAGTTTCATCACAACTAGTTTCAATGGCAAGGATTCTAATTTCTTTATTTCTCATCCGTGTATTTTCCGTGTTATAAATCCGTGTAGTTACTTTTGATCTCTTTTTTCATATGCTAAATCTTAACAGATTTTGCTTGTTTTTTCTATTGTTTGTGCTATATTTTATTCAACCTAAATGGGAGAGTGCGATCATGACTGACACCTACAACACGACGATTGACACCAGCAATGTCTTTCCTGGACTAGCAGGCAACTCGGAGGTCAAATGGCAGTTGGCCAAGTCGTTGCAGGGAAAGCTGGCGGAAGCAGGAACGGAAATTGACCTCGACATGTGCGGAGTCGTCGTATCAGTGGTCCTGCGCCGGGTCAGAGTCATAATGAACATCGGCCGCCCCGATTGTCTTGCAGACTTTGCCGGCGAAATCTGGACGGCGGTTTTGTCCGCATCCGGAACAGACGGCAACATCCCAATGAAATCGCAAGAACTTCCGATGTTGGGTGTCATTGAAGCGGCGGCTCACGATGCGTTGGCAACTGTCACCAACGCCAACTGGAGTTCTGAGGCAAAGCGGCGCGAAGAGCTAATGCAGCACTAGGCAGCAAGAACGAACCAATTGCGGTGTAATGATGTTACACCGCTTTTTTTTATCGGCCAAATTTGCTAGATTAAATCTAATGGCAACGATTTTTCAAACCAAAGAGTGGGAAAACTTTAAACTGGCTACTGGTTACTCTAAGAACTGGCGGGTTTTTGATATCCTAGTTCTGGAGAAGAAAATTCCACTACTTGGGTCGATGCTTTACTCGCCAATGATGAGTCGCGACCAGACAAAGTTGGCAATGCAGAAAATTTTCCTTGATCAAATCAAAAAAATTGCCGCAGACGAAAAAGCTCTGTTTTATCGAATGGAGTCCGTAGAGGAAGCCGACGGTGACATCGACCCGGCTAAATCCGGCTACGAAAAGGCCTTTGAAGAGATGCAACCTGAGCACACTTTGCTAATCTATCTAACAAAATCAGAAGAAGACATATTGCTAGAAATGAAACAAAAGGGCCGTTATAACATTAAAGTTGCTGAAAAAAATGAGGTAAAAATAGAAAAAGGTAGCGTTGAGAACTTTTTCAAACTATATGAAACCATGGCCAAACGGCAAAAAATTACCTACCGCAATATCGCCTATTTCCAAACTCTTCTTGACATCGGTTCGCCAAAAGAATATGTTCAAGTGTTCAGCGCAAAAGCAGCTGACGGCGCCGTGCTCGCCTCGGCGATCATAGTATTTTACAAAGATATTTGCACCTATTTGTTTGGCGGATCCAGTGATGAACAGCGGGAGAAAATGGGGCCATACAAACTTCATTGGGAGATTATGAAGGAAGCCAAAAAGCGTGGATGTAAATACTACGATATGTTCGGAATCGCACCAAATGATGATGAAAAGCATCCGTGGGCTGGCGTCACCAGATTCAAAAAACAGTTCGGTGGCAATGAATTCACTGCGCTTGGAAGTTGGGATATGATATTCTCGCCTGTCAAATACCAAATATTTAAAATAGCGGAATTAATTAGAAGGCATTAAATGGAAGAAACAACACAGATAGTTACGCAGATTTGACACAGAATTCGGTTTTCTGTGCTATTTCAGTGTTGATGTCTGTGTGGTTTCCACAATATTATGAAAAAATTTATCAAGAAATTTTTCTCCCAATCAACAAAAAACAAATACCATAAACTCCAAGCCAATTTGTCAAACTTTTCTTCTGGTAACCCATCAAAAAAAATAAAAATCATTGGCATCACCGGCACTAAAGGCAAAACCACTATCGCCAATTTAGTGGCGGCAGTGTTGGATGCGGCTGGCGAAAAAAATGCCATGGAAACCACTATCAACACCAAAATTGGCGATATTGTCACCATGCACACCGAAAAATCCCGCTGGGTCACCACGCCACCAACAGCTGTAATCAACGGATTTTTGAGAAAAGCAATTGACGCTGGCTGTAAATATGCAATTTTAGAAACAACTTCCCAAGCCATTGATCAATATCGCGTCTGGGGAATTAATTCTGATGTTTTAGTTTTCTCTAATATCTCTCATGACCATATTGATTATCACGGCACCAAAGAAAAATATATCGAGGCTAAATTAAAAGTTTTTAAAGACAACCCTAGTGCAACAGCGGTTATTAATATTGATGACGCTGTCGCTGAAACCTTTATCGGTGCTAAAAATAAGCGACAAATTTTTTACTCAGTCAAAAAACCGGTTGAAAACGGCTTAGTCGCTAGAAAAATCCTTCAAAGCCCAACAGGATCAATTTTTACCGCGGTTTACGGTGGAAATCAAACTACAATCGATCTGCAAATTCCGGGCATGTTTAATATTTCTAATGCGCTGGCCGCGATTGCAGTTGGCATTGCTTGTGAAATTCCGTTTGATGATATCAAAAAAGGCCTGGAAAAAGTTACTGGCGTTCCCGGCCGTATGGAGCGGATTAAAGTTTCACAGAAACAAGACTTTGAAGTCATCGTTGACTACGCCCACAATGCCGATTCGCTGAAAAATGTTTACGAAACGATCATACAAACAATGACAAAACGTGGCGGAAAAATTATTGCTGTTCTTGGCGCCACCGGACGAAGAGATAAAACTAAGCGGCCAATTATGGGTGCATTAGCAGGTAAATTTGCCGATTTGATTTTTGTCACCAACGAAGATCCGTATGATGAGGATCCGCTGGAAATCATTGATACAGTGGCGGCAGGAGTACTCAAGGGTAAAAAAGGTAAATGGCGACTCAACACCAATTACTGGAAAATTCTTGATCGGCACGAAGCAATTTCCAAAGCAATTGGGGTGGCAGCACGTGGTGACGTTGTTATTATCACCGGCAAAGGTGCGGAGGAAGTTATGGCTGTGGGTGAAAATAAATTTGAACCGTTCTCTGATCGTCGAGTGGTAAAATACGAACTAGCAAAGCGCTACAAACTACCAATTTCAGAAGAGTGATTAGATGTAAGCCCACAGATAACGACACTGATAAATCACAGATAAGAAAATCTGTGTCTAATCTGTGCAAAGATCAGTGGACTTACCTCAATATTATGGATTTATGGCAATTAAAACGTGATTTTTTGGAATACACCGAATTGGAAAAGGGCCAATCTCTTTTAACTGTGGCGAATTATGATAGATATTTGACAAAATTTTTAACTTGGTTTTCGCTCGTCATTGCGAGCGAAGCGGAGTCTTCCGAAGGTGACCCTGTGGACAATCCTAAAAACGAGATTGCCGCGGTCGCCGATAGCGACCTCGCAATGACACCAGACCTGATCACTGAAGACTCAGTCAAGGAGTACCGCCTCTATCTAAACCGCCTGTCTGATAAATCGGGTCGCCCATTGAAACGCTCAACACAAAATTATTCCATCATCACTCTTAGGGCTTTCCTAGGATTTTTGGCAACCAAGGGAGTTACATCACTAGCACCGCAAAAAGTCGTTCTGGCTAAAAGCGAAGAACGCAAAGTTGAATTTCTTGAAGCCAATGACATCATCGAATTAATAAAAATGCCGAATATTTCCAGTTTCAAGGGCTTGCGTGATCGGCTGATACTGGAACTTTTATTTTCCACTGGCCTCCGAGTTTCGGAGTTGGCCAATTTAAATGTTGGCGATATTAATTTGGAGCGCGACGAAATTCCCGTTCGTGGCAAGGGCGGCAAAGTCCGAGTAGTCTTTCTTTCCGATTCGGCCCATGAAGTACTAGCCGGCTATATCAAATTGATTGGTGATTCGGAGGAATTAATACTTAACAAACTGGGTGGCGATCGATTGACGGTACGTTCAATTGAACGAATCGTTGCTAAATACGCCAAGGCTGCCGGTATTACTAAGCATGTTTCTCCTCACACATTACGTCACACTTTCGCCACTGATTTACTGATTAATGGGGCAGATCTTCGTTCAGTCCAATCACTCTTGGGTCATGCCAATGTTTCAACTACTCAAATTTACACCCATGTCACGGATCAACACCTGCGCGACATCCATCGTGCATTTCATGGAAAACGAACTGAAGATAATATCGAGGTAAGCCCACAGATAATTGACACAGATGGAAACACTGATAAATCCAACTGAAAATAATTTTAACGACCTAACCGAGAAAGTTATTGGTCTAGCTTTCAAAGTCTACAATAACTTGGGATATGGGTACCAAGAAAAAATTTATCAACAGGCACTCTCCAAAGAACTGGAAGCTTCTAGGATAAATTTCAAGCGTGAAAAATATGCAAAAATATTGTACGATGGAGAAGTAATTGGAAAGTTTTATTTAGATTTCCTAGTTGAAAACAAATTGGCTATTGAGCTGAAGGTACGTCGAGAAATCTTTCCTAGCGATTGGACACAGCTTTTGAATTATCTTAAAGCGGAAAAATTAAAAGTTGGACTTCTGCTAGTTTTTTCTAAGCACAAAGTTTTAATAAAGCGGTTGGTCAACTGATCTGTGTTTTATCGGTGTAAAAGATCAGTGGACTTACCCAAATTTAATTTTCTTGGATTTCATCCGTGTCCCATCTGTGTAAAGATCAGTGGGCTTACCTCAATAAAAATGGAACTACTTTTTGACAACCTGGGCAACTTTGACCACAATCTCTTTTTTTATCTCAACGATTTTGCCAAACAAAATGAATTCTGGACTCAAGTTATTCACTGGTTTGCAGACTACGGAATCGTTCTAATAATCATTGGGTTAATATATCTTATCGTCCGCGGTCGGATCAATACCCTTTTTGCTGCAGTTCTGGCCTGTATTTTTAGCGCTTTCATTAGTTTTATTCTTTATCTTTTGTGGCAACGGCCGCGACCTTTCGTTACTTACGCCGCCAGTGTAGTTCAGCTTGCCGGCCACACGACGGCAAGTTCATTCCCGTCGGCTCACACTTATCTTTCATTTGCCATTGCCACAACTGTAATTCTATGCGGCCACAAAAAACTCGGAGTTTTAATGTTAATAGTCGCACTACTAATAGGAATCTCCCGAATTGCCGCCGGCCTGCATTATCCATCTGATGTTTTGGGCGGAGTTGCAATTGGCATTTTCTCTGGAACACTGGCATACTGGTTTATGGAGCATTTTGAAAACTTCTGGGCTAATAATTCAGCGGAGTAAATTTTATGTCAATTTTTCACGCCTTCATTCTCGGTGTTATCCAAGGTCTTAGTGAATTTTTGCCGATTTCATCATCGGCGCACCTTGTCGTTATCCCCTATATTTTCAATTGGCACTATCAAGGGCTGGATTTTGATGTTGCCCTCCATTTTGGCACCGCAATCGCTATCATCGCCTTCTTCTGGCACGACTGGGTTGAGGTGATCGACCAAGCAATTTCACCCGACAAGAAAAAAGAGACTAAATACCCGCATAATTTGTTTTGGATATTAGTTATTTCAACAATTCCAGCCGCTATTGGTGGATATTTTCTCGACAATTTGGCCCAACATGCTTTTCGAAATGAGCTTTTGATTGCCGGCACCCTGGCATTTTTCGGACTTTTTCTCTGGTGGGCCGATAGCATCACAAATGGTAAAGAACAAGTAAAAGATATTGGATATATGAAAGGATTGGTCGTTGGCGCTGCACAAATTTTAGCTATTGTTCCAGGAGTTTCGCGCAGTGGAATTACCACTACGGCTGGTCTATTTTTAAACATGGACCGCAATTCGGCAACCCGCTTCAGCTTTCTTCTTGCAACGCCGACACTTCTGGGCGCATTCTTGCTAACACTGAAAGATTATTCTTGGGCATCCATCAATGTCCCATTCATTATCGCTGTAATAACCAGCGCTATCGTTGGATATTTTGCCATTAAATTTTTGCTTCGCTATATCGAAAAACACGGCTACTCTGTTTTTGCTCTCTATCGTGTCGCAATTGCAATAGTTGTGACGGTAATTTATTTCATCCGATGATATGAAAATTGAGATTGACCAAAGCGGGAAAATTGAAGAAACTGGGAAACCAACGGTTATTGCTTTTTCAAACGGCAAATCAGCATCAATTATTATTTCAGCAAAGGATAAAAAACTGGTACAAACTGTTTTTCGAAAAATTGGCCAACCAAAAATTTTATCTACAAACTTTTCGCCACGATGATCTTTATATTAATTGAAAAAGGAATAAAAAATTTCGACCAAATTATTGTTGACAAAGAGTATCCTGGCTACGAAGTTTTGCTAAAAGATTTAGTTTGTGATTTGGCAAATAAAAATCACTGTAAGATCGATAGAACCGCAATCCACTTTCGATCTATCGGCAGAAAATCAAAAGCACATGATCTGGCAGTTGAAGCTTATAGGAACAAAAAAGCAAACATAAAATTATCCGCTAAAGAATTTTATCGCATCGCCTTTAAATAAAAAATCGGGGATTACTTAAGTGCAATTCACATTCTTGCAGGTCGGCAACCCACCCGATTTCTTAATTTAATTATAGCAAATATAAATAATCTGTCAATGGTCAAACTAACAAACAATCCAAAAAACACTATTAAAATAATCTCCTGGATTACAATTGGTATAATTTTTATTTTCCTTGTCACAATTCCTTGGCGCAAATATGTTTTTAACAAAAATATCAGTCAGGGAGATGATTTTTTGACCCAACAAAAATATACCGATGCTTATGTCAAATACCAAAAAGCCGGACTCTTAAAAATCGACAGTGGCAAAGCGCTTGAACGACAAAAATTGGCAAAAGATTCCGCCAAGAATGCTTTGACACTAAAACCGCTTTTGGCTGAAAATCACAACGACGACTTACTGAAATTAATCACTGACGCCGACAGTAAAATCTGCAGACTCGACACAGACAGAACTCTAATTGAAAAAAACCTGGCAGAAATTGCCACAATTAATTTAGAATTTTGTGCCAATAATGGGCCTAAAGATTATCAAAGTTGGATATTTCTTGGATTGGCAAATCTTAAACTTGCAGATAGTTCCCATATGTTTGCCGAATTTAAACCAGGCTTCAGACAAAATGCAGCCGATGCTTTCGCCAAAGCCTATTTAGTCGACCCGATAAATAAATCAGCGATAGAATATTCGATATCCGTCAACAAAATTCTCAGCAACCAATCCGAAGTTGACCGCTGGCAAACAATTTTGGATAATCTGAATAAAATTAGCAAATAATTCAATAGGCTACGACTTACGCGATGGAGTCCAAGCTTTAGCTTGTTATCCAACACGCCATTCGACATTGCTCATGGTCTGAGTGAAATCGAACGACTAAAGCGTGGTCTCCGTGGATTTTGTGTAAGTCGCATAGGCCACAAAATTGGAAGAGACTGGTACTGCGGGTACTAGTAAAACAAGCCATTTTGTGGTAAAATCAAAGTATATGAAAAACAGATATTTATGGTATAAAAAAATCGATGATACTGGGTCAGCCGACACGATCCACCAAATTTTAGCTTTCGGCACGCTGGAAGATATTGCAGACTTAAAATCTGAAGTTGGTAACGAGAAAATACGGGAAATTTTTATTCAAAAACCAAGAAATATCTACACTAAAGCCGATTTTAATTTCGTTAAACAATATTTGCTAAAAATTGATCAGGAGATTGATGCAACAGACTATCTCAAAACTTCAGCGCGAAATATTAAGTCAAGAACAGCTTCGACTGCTTAGTGTTTTAGAAAATCATTTCAAAGATTTTATTTTGGGTGGTGGGACAGCGCTTGCAATGCAAATTAAACATCGCAAGTCTTTTGATTTTGATTTTTTCTCTCCAAAAGCAATTCCGAAAAATTTGTTGCTTAAGATAAAAGAAATTGTCCCAGTCGACAGAGTCGCACTGGACACCAACGATGAGTTAACTATTTATTCAAAAAATATTAAAATCACAATTTTGTATTATCCATTTGTCGAAGTTTTTAAAAACACTGCAACCGATAAAGACTTGCGATATTTTCCACTGTCAATAATCGCTGCCCAAAAAGCTTACGCAATCGGTCGCAGAGGAGCATATCGTGATTATTATGATCTCTACTCTATTTTAAATCAAAAATATTTAACATTGGAAGAAATAATTAAAAATTCTGAAGATATTTTTGCCGCTGTTTTTAATTCTAAAATTTTTCTGGAACAATTGGTATATTTTGATGATTTAACTGATTTTGAAATTTTGCCGATAGATGAAACTCACAATATCACAAGCCAAGACACTGTTAAAAGGTTTTTTGAGTCGATTGTACTAGAATATGTCGATAATATTTAATTTTCAACAAAATTATTAAACAAAAATTGATTATTAGCAGAAATTGTTAGATAATCTAAACAAGATATCTCAGTAAATTTTCCAGAGAACAAGCTAAAGCTTGAACTCCATAGTTTACGGAGGCCAGACTTTAGTCTGTTTGTATTTCAGAGAACAGGTTTTAGCCTGTTGATTTCAAGCTGAAGTTTGTGCTCCATTCCTAACCGGAGACCACGCTTTAGCATGTTAATTGCTGATAAATTCTAGGAGGAAAATTGATTCGCAGCGGAAAGATTCCTCTAGTTATAATTGTGCTAGTAAGTTTGGTTTTTGCCAGCTACTGGCAGTTTTTTGCTGTCCAAAAAGCCAAGGCGTCTCCAACTCCACCAACGCCGACGTCAGATTATTTATTAGAACTTAATAGTGATGCTTCGGCAATTTCGGTACGCGTGAATATTAACAACACACCGCAAAACTTTAACTTTTCCTCATTCACTCAATTACAAAAGACAAACATAAATGGTTATTTAGAAAATAAATATAATTATTTTTATGCCTATAATATGACTTCTCCTGCAATCAGCTGTACTAGTGAAGACGGTGCTCGAACAAATGGGTTTGCGATGATCGTCGCCAAAGAAAATTCTATGAGCCAATATATTCAGAAAGGAATTGCTTACTATGATGAGCGTAACCAAAAATACACGCTAGTTTCTGACCCTTATTCCCCAACAGAGACTGGATTCACTGATGTTTGTGCAAATTTTCGCAACCCAACCAACATAGGACAAACCGCCCAATTTTTTATGCAATTTATGCGTTTGGCCGGTTCCCTGCTAATGGACAAGGTTATTACCTGGAATTCTGGGGCAACTTTCGATTTGACAACCACTTGCAGTGCGTTAAATAAAGATTGGGAAGATATTAAAGTCGATGTTAGGAATTTGATTATTCCCTCTCCTGGATCTTCCGACCAAAGTTTTTGGCAAAAAAATGGAGGGGTTGGGTGGAATTCAAATACCGCAACAGCAGTCGTCTTCACTGTTTTGGCAGGAGGAATTATTAAAGCTTTAGATATTGCTTCAAAAGATACTACGCCATACAAAGGTACTGATCTTGCTGCAACATATTTGTTTGACACGAGTGTTGATTATGATTTAACGCCAGCAGGACAATCAGCTTATGATACGATTCACGAAATTGCATTAAGAATTCAACAAAATACCAATCTTCTGGCTCAAAAATATGGATCGTCAACTTGGCCAGACGGTTGTCCCAAATTAACAAAATTCAAATGGAACAAAAATCTAGAAAATAGTTCCAACACCTATAATACTCTGGGGGAATTTTCATCAAAGTTCGATGAGTTGCTAAAAACATTCGAAAAATTTAAAACTACTTTGGACACACCAACGGGCACAGCTGATTCCTGCGGAGGTCTTGGGGCTACAAACAATCTCGTTGATATTCTGCTTCGAATGTTTTGCGGAATGGCCATGATTATTCACGATGCGGCGGCCTGGGGAATGGACAAGGCACAAACAATGCTAATGAGTTTTGTTGGTATCGATATTAGTTCACACTTAGCTACTGCGACTATCGATACCGCGCCAATTAGCCAAAGCAGTGACAGCTCAACTCCCGCCGCCGCAACAGGCGCAACTGGGGCGAGCGGCAATACAGGTGCAGGGCCAACAACTCCAACAGCCACACCGACTACAACGCCGACTGCAGGATCAATTCCAGCTGCCGGTACATCCTACACAGCAACAGCAACTTCCTGTACCCCTGAACCTTGCTTCGATCGAAACTGGAATTATCACGGCCCGTCGACTGCTACTCCCGAAACAAAAGCCAAGACTCTTTGCAAACAACAGAGAGACAATAAAGATATATCCTGGGATAGTTGGAATGCCGGCATGTGTTTGGCTGGTTCAGGTTTTAGAATTGGTGATTTTACTGTCAATGTTATGTCCAAGAGTGATTTTGCGGCTACACCAAAAAAGAATACAGACTATTGCGCACTCGGAGGAAATTGGATATCAATGTATCCCGATTGCTCTGGCAACCTAATCCAAGGATGGGAAGCTAGATAACAAATATTTAATAATGAAACATCAAAGAAAACTAATTCAAAAGCTACTAACATTTCTAACGATCGTATTTTTATTTGGAGTTTTTGTTTTCTTTTCACCACCCAAAGCCCATGCTGAAGCCAATTCACTTTACATAAATATAAAGGCCACTCTTTCCGACTTACCTCTGGCAACTGCAGGGGCAGAAATTTTTTGCAAAACGGACTCCGGTAGCTTTATCGACTCTGGCCGGACTGCTTCGGCTGGGGTAAATGGTTATTGCCAAGTCACCTATTCTCCAACAAGCAAGTATCAGGTAAAACTAGTTAAAGATGGTTATAAAACCTATATTTCATCAACGTTTTTTCTATCACAAGCAGACTATGATAAGTTGTCAAATGGAGATATATCTAATTCGAAAAGTTTTGATTATCCTATAAATGTCCAGCTTCCAAAAGGCTCAGGCACAATCAATGATACTACAGCGATTGGGTCCACCACTTCGCAGACAGCAGCTGTAACAGCATCTGGTATTGAACCAATTTACAAGGTTCTAACACCAGACCCCAAATGTAAAGATGTTGTTTCTGCTGCTACTGGCACAGTAAAAGATGCTTCATTGTGTTATGGCGGAATGGGCGCCGTAACTGCCAGAATTTGGTATGACATTATGGCAGTTTGCAACTCATTGGTTTTGGCAGTGCTAATTTGGGTCGCCTTTATGAATATCCTCCGCATTCAAATGGATTCATATGCGGTGAAAAAATTCCTGCCGACCTTTATTATGGCGATTATATTAGCAAACTTCAGTTTTTTGATTTCCAGAATGCTGCTTGATATTGCCAATATCGCAATTTCGGCATTCTTAACCGGCAACCAAGCTCATGGCGTCACCGGAGCATTTAGCGGTTTGATTGCAGAAAAACCGATCGGGCCGGTTGGTTTTACCGGCAATTATGCCGGATACATTTTAGTTTATATTTTAAAACAAATCTTTGTTGGTGTCGGTGCTGTGCTGGTCGCAATTCTGGCCTTTATCTTTTTACTTCGTAATTATTTTATTTATTTTCTCATTTGCATTTCACCGGCAGCTTTTATGGCAATGATTTTGCCGATTACCAAGAAATACTTTCAACAGTGGTGGAGTCAATTCCTAAAGTGGATTTTTATGCCTGTCGTTTCGGTTTTTTGGCTTTGGTTGGCTGGCGAATTCCTCGGCGCAATTGACCCGAACGCCATTTGGGTTTTGCCAATGGCATTTGCCGGTTTGTGTTTGTATATGGCAATTACTTCGCCATTCAAAGTTGATAAAGCTGTTGGCCAGTGGGCCGGCCTGGGCAAAAAAGCTTGGGGCAATACTGGCGGTCAAGCCGTCAAAGGTGCAAAATGGATGGGTAATGGTGGCTATGCATCATGGCGAGCATATTCCAATCAGCAAAAAGCAGTGGTGGCAAAATCTAGATCCACAAGCGATAATGACATTTGGGCGCAGCGAGCCAAAAAATTTGAAGGCAATGCTGATCGTTGGACAAAAGCAAATCCTAGGGCGCTGAGAGAGGGAATTAAAAGCAGATTTGCAACAGGCGCAGCCAATGCTCAAAAAGCACCATATAAAACTCCTTGGTACAATACTTTAGCCGGAAGAACAGCTGCTATTGACGCAAAGTATCAATCAAGTTTCGAAAGTGACAGAAATCGCACTGCAACTGATACTGGCATGGAAGCCAGGAAACAACTTGATAAAATCAAGCCACAGCTTAACGCGGACTATGTTAATAGGATGAAGCTGGAATCAAGAAAAACATCAAGAGCTCGCGAACGAGAAATTTTGGGTTTTAGTGATACTGAGGAAGGTAAGGATGCATATCAAAAACATCTTATTATGGCTGACTTTGATGATAAAGGCGCAGCCAAATTGGATGTAACTCATCAGGGTGTCAGCGCGGGAGATCTAGGAGATTTGAAGTCAATCGCTGACGCATATAGAAAAAATTTGCGACGCCGAGACAACAAACAAGACGCTCTAAAAGGATTCATAACGGAGGCTGGGGCACTTTTACCCTCCTCCGGTGTCCCAGGCGGGGCTGCGCCGGCACCATCTGGAGAAGTACCAACCACAGGCGAACCAACCGGTGAATCAAAACAAGTTGAGGTTGATAATTCGCGACTGGAGGAATTAATACAACAACTTATCGATAAACAAGGCAGTAATGTTAATGCGGACAAAACCATTGCCGATGCCTCGAGGCCAAATCTCAACGGTGGAGTTTTCAATGTTCCGGAAATTAATGTTCGGATTAAAGGCATTGACCCAATTGCCAGTGAACAACTTCGCTTATTGCAAACCAGGGTGGCAAAAACTACCAATCTTCAGGCAATGCGTCTCGCGCAGAAAGAGGACGCAACACTTCAAGCGATTGCTCATATTTTAAAAACCAACCAAAAACCGGAGCAAGTTGAAGCATTTATTGGTGAAGCACAAGCCGAACTAGACAAGGGAAATATCGACGGCGCACAAGCGATTGTTGAAAAATATCATCCAGAAACGACTATTGCCAATAATTTGGAGAATAAAAATGGTTGATCCGCGCGAACAAAAATTACGAGAAATTTTGGCTACTGACCGCAAAGCGCTACAAGTGATCAGGAATCACCCGGGACAAAGTTTTGAACAGATTAAACAATCCGTTGATTTGAATATTTCCGCTCACGTTTCCACCAATAATCACATCGGACTTTTTGTTTATAATGTTTTACACCAAAAAAGCGATTTAAAATCTTTGGCCGATACCGCCGCCAAGCGGATTATACTTTCTGATGCGCGGATTGAAGCAGTGTTTGCAAAATTGTCGGTGGATGAAAAAGCGGTACAGGCAGAGAAAATTTATAATATTATACTGACTTATCTTGTCTCGTACTTTACAAATCTCAAAGGTCAAAAACTCAACGCCGAAGCAATTACCGACGAGCTGACGGTCGCCGTGACAAAAAAAGTGGCAGAAACACTAGGTCATTTCGAGCCATCAGCCTAATCTGAGGCGAGAAATATACAAGTTATGTCTTATTATATTTACATCACTTCCTGTACAAATCACACACTGTTTTATTCTGGTGTGACTAACAATTTAGTCAAAAGAATTTATCAACATAAAAATAAAGTGGTTGATGGATACACCGCTAGATATAATTTAGATAAATTATTGTATTTTGAAGAATGCAGCGATCCATTGGTGGCGATCGAACGAGAAAAACAAATTAAGAAATATAGCCAAAAGAAAAAGATTGCGCTGATAATGAAAAATAATCCCGGAATGCGCGATTTGTATGATGAAATCACTGACCAATAGTCATTTCGACATTATGAAATAACGAGAAATATACAAGTTAGGATTTGATTGATACTAGCCGGTAGATTTCTCGCCTTGCCTAAAATCGGCAATGGATCGAAATGACTGATCGGAAACTTACAGATAAAAAAATAATTAAAAAATTATGACAATCAAAAAACCCACTTACTTCCAAGCATTTCAGCCCGGAGCAGAGGTGGGAGCAGCCTATTCCGAAGATTTATCTCGAGTTATCTTCGGACATTCGTCCAATACGGGCAATATTCAGCTGTTATCTAATTAAAATACTAGCAAGTTATAATTTGGTTGCTGCCTCTGAAACGACCTCGTCTGCCAAAAGGGCAGGGTCAAAGATCGTTTATCTAAAGCAAGCTTAACAAAGCATAATGAATATGTCAATAGGTAAATTCAATTATATGGATGAAACACAAACCACACAACCTACTCCGGATAATTTGATTGATGCCGAAGCCCCGCCGATTCCAAAACCGGTCGTTTCTAATGTTGAGGTGAAAACTGCTAAGCCGCCAGAGGTTTTGACGGCGGATGAAAATCAATCCGATCAGCAATTGGGAGTTGAAGAACAAAGAGAATTGATTCGAAAACATCAGCAGAAAATTGAGCGGCGATATGGCGTCGAATCATTTTTGCGAATAAAAAATACCGGCGTGTTGAGCAATGAAGAGATTATCGAGGCGACAAAAGATTGGTCTGAAACTGTTGGATTATCCGAGCAGAATTTGGCCGAAACCTTAAAGTACTTAGATTTGACCGAGTCAATGTTTGCCAGCGATTTCCCGCCGGAGAGAAAAATCAAAATTGTCTGCGCTTTGGCTGAACGAATTGCTGATGGAACTTTTGACGCTGAAACTTTGCAAGCGATGGTTTTTAAAGTCATCAAGCGAAAAACCGCTGGCGGTCCGAATCGTGTCGCTGATTACAGTCGCGATTTTCCAATGATCGGGGTTCATGAAGAACTTTTTGAAGTGGGATCTGATGGCGAATTAAAAAATAATGTCGATTGGATTTTAAATCATGAGTTAGCTCACCCTCTCGATATACACGGCGGACTTGGACAAGACGATGAGCTGCAAGGCGCAATCGGCAAGCAAGTTTCCGATGTCGGAAATTTGCGAAATCGAGAAAGTTATCGATCAATTAATATGATTGACCAGTATTTATCCGCAGCGGACGAGGAAAAGGAGCAATTGCTAAAATCGCTCGGCGAGGAACTTTTGGCCGAAAAGGTTGCGGCGTATTTGCAATCCGGCAGCGAGTTTGCCGAATATATCAGAGCACTCTTGGAAGTTATCCCAAAGGAAAATCGACAGAATTTAATGAAAGACAAATTAGTACTAAATGCTTGGACTGAGGAAAACAAATTTTTCTTCGACAAAATTAAAATTCTCATGGCGGATAAATCGGCAATGAAGGAAAAGATTCTGGCATCAACCGCCAAGACCAGAGCGCAAATATCAAGCCAGCCAGACGACTTTGACTTTGACACCGATGAATTTTTTGGTAACAGTTTCGTCGAATCGCAGGTTCCAGACACTTCAAAATCGGCAAAAAATTCCGAGGAGGAAGGATTTTTCAAATCAATATTCAGTGGTTTAATCGATCTTTACAGATCTGCTGAACCGGACATTTCTGCCGTTACACCGATAGAGGAAATAAACAAAGCCACCTAGTATAAATCAAATCCGAAATTCGAATGCCGAAATCCGAAACAAATTCCAAAATTCAAACAAAATCTGCTACAATAAGATTAAGTTGGAGAAATCACACAGATAGTTACACAGAATAAACACTGACTTTTTCTGTGTCCGTTCTGTGTTTTAATCAGAGTAGTTATATGCAGTTTAAAGTGCCACAAAAAATTGATATCGAAGATAAAATCATGGGTCCGCTAACCATGGTCCAGTTTGTCTATGCCGTACTTGGCGCCGGTGCCGGGTATATTATTCTTAATTCAATTGGCGGTTTTATTGGTTGGATACTGGCTTTACCGATTTTCATTTTTACCTTTTGCATCGTTTTCGTTAAAGTCAACGGTCGATCATTCGGTCAATTTCTGAAAAACGCAATCGCTTATGCTGCAAATCCCAAAACCCGGCTTTGGCACAAAAGTGAAAGCAATGTTCGGGTTGAAATTTATCAACCAAAAGTCGAAGCGATTACCGATCCTTACGCAAATAAACATTATTCCAGGGCTGATATTGAGAAAGTTGCAAATGTAATTGATAGACGCGGGCGCGTTGCGCCGTAGTATTGAAGAAACCACACAGACAGTTACACAGAATAAACACAGAAAAATCCGGATTTATTCAGTGCAAGTTCTGTGTACAAAATCAGTGTAGTTAAGGAGGGGATTCTGGCACAAAGTAATGCAAAACTTGCCGCCTCAACGCAGGAAAATCTGGAAATCGCTGGCGTTGAAGACAGCATCGTAATTCTAAAAGACGGTTCATACCGCCTGGTTATTGAAGTTACCGCGGTAAATTTTGGTCTAAAAAGTGAACGGGAGCAAAACTCGATAATTTTTCAATTTCAAGGATTTCTAAACTCCCTCCATTTTCCAATTGAAATTTTAGTTCAATCAAGAAAACTTGATTTAACGCCATATTTAACAAAACTCCGCAAGCGATCTAGCGAACAAACTATAGATCTGCTAAAAACTCAGACATTGGATTACATCGACTTTATTTCCGAGCTGATAAATATGGCCAATATTATGAAGAAACGATTTTATGTTGTTATTGGTTGGGAAAATATTGAGCTGCAAAACCTATCATTCGTTGATAAATTATTAAATCGCGGCAATTCGGTTTCGCTGCTAAAAATCTCCGAGAAGGATTTTAAAACTCACAGCAACGAGCTGCGGGAAAGAGCAAATGTAATCGCTGGCGGCCTTGGCTCTATTGGTCTGCACTGCAAACAATTAACAACCGGTGAACTAATTGAGCTGTATTATAACTTTTACAATCCTGGTATTGCCGACAAAGAACGCTTGGGTGATTTAGAAACCCTGCAAGCAAATATCGTCAGCAGAAAAGACGCTGGCGGAAAGATTGATGTTCAAAAGCCTGCTAACACCATTGAAGAAACACCGGTTATCGATAATACCGAATACGTTCGAGAACAAGATAAAATGAAAAAACAAGCTGAGGCGGCAGAAGCAGCAGAAAAGGCTAAAAGTGCACCGACTGCCAAGGCTCCAGCACCGGTAGCCAAAGAGGATAAGAGCGAACCGACAAAACCAGCAGCTGAT
This sequence comes from Candidatus Berkelbacteria bacterium, assembly GCA_026397235.1. GTDB lineage: Bacteria > Patescibacteriota > UBA1384 > XYA2-FULL-43-10 > CAINNR01 > CAINNR01. The sequence goes on along the minus strand of JAPLVG010000012.1, from coordinate 30,613 downwards.
AAATCCCAAATCCAGAGCTCAAATGTCAAATAAAGTTCAAAAACTAAATTATTTAAACATTAAGTCATTTAGATTTCATTTGTAATTTAGATTTTGACATTTGGATTTTTAAATATATATTATGGCCGATTTAATACCAAAAAACACCCAACCCAACACCACTCCCCAAGCCAATACAAATGGTGACGCTTTTGGTGCCCCGGTAAATTCGACGTCACAACAGGCAACACCCAATAACGACTTTTGGCAGAACGACCAAGCCAAAGAAATGGCTAGCGAAAGCGGTCTTTCTGGCTCAGGAACCGAAGTCAAGGAGTTTAAATTACCTCCGCAAGTCGAGATTCCAAATCAAGCGGCCGCTCCAGTAAAGCTACCAGATGCACCGGTCAATATTGAATCAGTGCCAGCAAAACCCACTACAGTTGCTCCCACAGCCAGAGAAACTGCTCAGGAAAACCTTGAGGTCCGCGAAGCACAAAAGATTTTTCAAGAGGGAATGCTGACCGTCCGCGACATTATTGCGCCAGCGGCCTATGTTATCAATCCAAATTATTTGCAGCTCGGCGACACATTTTGCAAAACGCTATTTGTTTATACTTACCCCCGTTATCTTGATGCCAATTGGCTTTCGCCGCTGATCAATTACGATATTACCATGGATATCGGCATGCATATTCATCCTTTGGAAACCGCCAACGTTATGAAAGATTTGAAAAATCAGGTCGGCAAAATTCAGTCGTCAATGATGATTGCTCAGGAAAAAGGCCAGCCGCGCGATCCGGAGTTAGAAACGGCACTTGGCGACGTCGAAGCTTTACGCGATGTACTGCAACGAGGCGAGGTTCGATTATTTCAACTTGGTTTATATTTCACTCTTTACGCCCACACATTGGAAGAACTAAATACCTTGACCAAGCAGTTGGAATCAACACTTGGCGGAATGCTGATTTATACCAAAGAAACCTTGTTACAAATGTCCGATGGCTTCATCTCCACGGCACCAATGATGCGCGACACAATTTCCGTCCTACGAAATCTCGATACCGGTTCAATGTCATCGATTTTCCCCTTTACTTCCTCTGAGCTGACTCAGGAGGATGGAATTCTTTATGGAATAAATCGCCACAATAATTCGCTGATTATTTTTGATCGTTTTTCGCTGGAAAATGCCAACTCAGTAGTCTTTGCCAAATCCGGTTCTGGTAAATCTTATATGATTAAACTCGAAGCGCTGCGAAGCTTGATGTTTGGCACCGATATTATTATCGTCGATCCGGAATCGGAATATAAAAACCTTTGCGATGCCGTTGGCGGCTCATATCTGCGTTACTCACTAAATTCCCAGCAGCGGATAAATCCGTTTGATTTGCCGCGCGGTTTGGATCCGGAAAAAGAATCCGGCGAAGATGTTTTGCGTTCAAATATCTCCTCCGTTCACGGTTTGATTAACTTAATGGTTGGCGGCTTGACACCGGAAGAAGATTCCTTGGTGGAAAAAGGTTTATACGAAGCTTATGCGCTGAAAGATATTACCACCGATCCGGAGAGCCAAAAAAATGAACCGCCAATTATGCAGGATTTATACAACGTTCTTTCCAACATGAATGGCACCCAGAGTATTACCAGAAGGCTGTCAAAATACGTTGAGGGAACTTTTGCCGGTCTGTTTAATGCTCCGACTAACTTTGAATTAAAACCTGGTTTTGTCGTTTTCTCCGTCCGTGATTTGGAGGAAGCTTTGCGGCCGGTGGCAATGTACACGATATTAAATTATATCTGGACCAAAATCCGCATGGATATGCGCCGCCGATTGATGATTATCGATGAAGCTTGGTGGATGATGCAATACGAAGATTCGGCAAAGTTTTTGCATGGTTTGGCTAAACGAGCGAGAAAATATTACCTCGGTCTGACAATTATCAGCCAAGATGTTGAGGATTTTTTATCTTCCCGTTACGGCAAAGCCATTGTTTCCAATTCATCAATGCAAATTTTGTTGAAACAATCAACGGCATCGGTTGATATTATTGCTGAAACCTTTGGCTTAACCGAAGGCGAAAAATATCTGCTACTCGAAAGCGATGTTGGAGAAGGTTTGTTCTTCGCTGGCCTTAATCACGTGGCAATAAAAGTCATCGCTTCCTATTCTGAAGATCAGGTTATAACCACCAATCCAGAACAGCTTCTGGCCCAAGGCGGTAATACACCGACAGATCAGGAAATAATGTAAATCAAATTGGACCAACGAGTCTAATTTGACCAATTAGACTAATTCAGTTTTTATGGATGAAAATTCTCCACAACCAGAATCATCTTCCGATAACAGCACCAGTGAATCCAGCCCGCAATCTTCGGGCAGTTTTGCAGACAAAGCAAAGCAGTTTTTCACCATGGGCGGCGATAAAGAAAAGTGGAAAAAAGCAATTATCGCCGGAATTATTGCCGCAGTAGTATGCGGATTGTTGGTTTTTGCTTTCTGGGGCATGGCGATTTGGGCCATGGCCTATTTTCGCGGCGAACCAAATGGAAATTCTTTTACCGCTGATGGCAATTATCAGATAATAAAAACCATGGATGTTAACGTTACCACCTATAGCCCTCACATGGGATCAAATGATTGTGACAAGTCAACTGGTGGCAGTGCAAACACTGCTGATGGTAATGGTAAATTTGTTTTTCAGAACGGAAAAATTCAATGGGTAAGCAAAACAAAAACACTCGATCATATCTTCGCCGAACCGGTGAATTATAGCATTATTCCCTGGAATCTGATCGATCAACAAGCGGTTCAAATTCCGGGCTTTATGGGTGACATCCCATACGAAATTCATGATGTTTATGCCGGCAAGCTTGATGAAAAGAAAAATGTTATTTCAGGAAATCACGTCACGTCTGGTCAAATCGGCAACTTTCTTGATTTTTCCTACACCTGTGGCGAAGGTGCTACTATTGATCAACAGCTTAAAGCAGTCCAAAAAAGTCAAGGAGTCAAGCAAACCGGCACAGAAGGGACAACAGTCCGGGTTAATATTGTGCAAAACAATTTATCTGGCGGTTTGACCGGTAGTCACAGTGAAAAAATTTTAACGGTTGCAAGAAAACAACTTGGTTACATAGCAACAAATGATATGCATGTGACCATACCTCCAGCGCCTGCTAGCGCTCACGGCAATTGCAATAAATACTCCGGAAGTTGCGAGCAGTGGTGTGCCGATTTTGCTTCTTGGGTTTATAAACAGGCCGGTTATTGGCAGTGGCCGCTTAATGCCTCAGCACAAGGCCTAGTGTCAGACCGTGCCCATTTAAAAGTAATCCAGGTTAATTGCGACCCGAAAAGAATTCGAGCCGGCGATATTTTCGGCCTAGCTGCTCCAGACGGCCATATTCATCATGTTGGGATTGTAGAATCAGTCGATGTAGAACATAAACAAATCCACAGCATTGAGGGCAATACAAGCCAAGATGTAGTCAAACGAGAATTTCATGATTTGTGCGGCATCAAAGATCCAGTCACATATGTTGCCAGACCACTAACAGCAAACTAAAAATATGCAACTATCGTCAGCAAAAAACAAAGAAATGGTTATGATTATGCGAATGTCGCTTGTCGGGTTTGCTATTTTTTTGGCCGTTGCGATTTATGTTATTTTTTTCCTCCACGCCCAGGTTTCGGTTGAGGTTGTGCCGACAAGCGCTGTAGTTACTTTGGATAATAAGCCGACGGCGATAATCAACGGCTCCGCCAATTTTATAACAACGTTGGGAAAACATACTTTGCGGGTTGAGGCCGATAATTACGTTGGCTTTAAAGAAGAAATAAATTTGGCTCGCGGTAAAAATTATTCAAAAAAGATAAACTTAACCAAAGCTCCGGTGCCGATAGAAATTGCCGGCAGCGCCCAATATATCGCAATCAAAGACAATCAAATATTTTATTTTAACCCGGCCGACCGACTGTTTTATCTGTCAAAAATTACTTATGATGCCGCCGATCAAGCTAAAGTTGCCTCAATTCAGGTGATCACCTCAAAACCACTCAGCAGTTTCGACAAAATTATTTGGTCGCCAAACAAAGATTTAGTTGCCATCAAGCGAGGCACAACTGTTTCGGTTCTTGATTTTATGAAATATGATTTCGTTCACCAAAACGAAGTGATATTTGGCAACAATATCGGCGATATAGTCTGGGCACCAGATAACTCCCGTCTGGCCTATTATTTCGCTCCCCCTGGCGGTGAGAAATCGATAATATTTGCCGACGCCAACAATCAAAATATCACCCGAGCGGCTAATTTGGCCCAAATTGGTATTGATAATCCCTACCTAGCCTTTTCGCCCGACTCGCAATATTTGGCGGTAATCCCCAGAAATTCGGATTTTAGCCAAAATAAAGTCTATTTGATGAACATTTATACCAGGGAAATATCATCCGTGGAAAAGATTGGTAATCAGAAAGAAGCCGCTTTCAGCACAGACAGCCAAAAAATTATTTATTCAACCTATTCCGACAAAATTGAAAATACCGGTCATCAAATTCTGTTTGTAATGAATTTAGACGGCAGCGACAATAAGTCACTAGGGTTGGCAGCCAAGGCGTCGGATATTCGAATCTGGCAGAATCCAAACCAGGTTTTCTTGCCGATTGATGACACGCGGAGTAAAATGATACTTGTAGACGTGACCAGCGGAAAAACGTCAGATTTTTACTTTGACGGTCAAAGCAGTTCAGAAATTAGCGAGATTTTTTTGAATGATAATAAATCAGGTGCGATTTTCATTTCAAAAGGAAAGTTATATTTTGTAAAACTAATATCAAATTAATCTAATTTGACCAATAAGACTCATTTGACTAATCTTTGGAGGGGTTTGTGGCTGAATCACAGGATGAGTACAAACGGCGAATTGCGGCTGATATTCAGAACGCCCAGATAAATCAACCGTCAATAGATGAGGAAAATCTGCCTGATGAGAATCTGGTTTCTCTTGATATTGACAATGAAGATGAAAATACTGGCGATGAAAATCAAGACGAAGATGAGAGTCAGCCGCAAATTAGCCAACAAAACATTGAAAACATAACCAAAAAACAACCAGCAACTCCGGAACAACAAATTCAAGAAGCCCAAACAAAAGTCCCGGAATACATTGAGCAACCAGCCGCAGCGCAAGAACCACCGCCCGGCGGACCGGCAGTGCAAACTAAAAACATACCACCAATCGACAATAAAACCGACGAACCGAAGCGTCAAACTTCTAGCAGTGTATTTGGTGGTGCCAAACAAAAAGTATCTGATATCAAAGACCAAGCAATAGATCGGTTAAAAGAACAAGCAAAAAAATTAGCCTGGGAAGCAGTTAAAAAAGCGGCAGCGGCAGCATGGAAATCAATTGTTGCAGCAACATCGGAAGTTTGGGTGCCGGCTTTGATGATTATTGCCGCCATAATATTATTAGTTATCGCAATTATATTTTTAGTTCGGGCAATTAATGGTTCTGAAGGAACAACTCCGGTTCAGCCGGTAGATATTGTCAGCGACCGTTCGCTAATTAATAGTGTTCTGGCACTTTCCGACCCAAGCCAACTGCAAAATATGATTGCCAGCAACAAAGAATCACTCTTATCGGAAATATCTGCTTTTGAACAAGAAGTTCAAACCAAACATAAAGACGATCCAAAAACAGCTGATACAATTAAGCAACTTGATGCGGTCAAAGTTCTAATTTCCGCTTACGACAAACCCGACGCAACAAAAGCGACGGCAATTAAAACCGCGCTGGCAGTGGCATTTAAGCCGTGGGCCGTAACNNNGATTTTTCCCGCCAGCAACGGCTATAGCAAAAAAAATATTACTCAAGATTTTTCATCCAGTCACAGAGGAATTGATGTTGGCATGAAAATCGGCACTCCACTCTACGCCGCCACAAACGGAACGGTTGCTTATATTGTTACCGAGTCCTCGAACTGGCCAGACAATAGCGATCATTCCTCGGACACAACTCAAAATCTTGGCTACGGTAATATGATAATCGTCCAAATGGAAACTCCAATAGGCCAAGCAAAATACTGGGAGTGTGAACACATATCACAAGGTTCTGTTCCCTTTAAGGAGGGGGACAAAATCAAGCAGGGTGATTTAATCGCCCTCTCCGGCAACACTGGACAATCAGCTGGACCACATTTGCATTTTGAGGTTACCGACGGATTAAATGTTGATAAAACCAGCAAGCCAATTGATCCTAAAACATTATTAGGATGGTAAAGTGAAAAAATTTCTGCAAAATTTAACTTTCTTGCTAATTGCCGCCGTTTTGGTGTTGCAACCATATTTTGCTTTGGAATCAATAAAGGCTGCCGGATTGCCAGCCAATGATTTGACCGATGTTGATAATCCGCCAGCAAATCCTGACCGCGGCGGTAATGGTAAGATTATCCCCACTGATGCCGATCCAATCGTCCTGGCCGCCGACGACATGATGGGTTATGCCTTGGATAATTCCGCTACGCTTTCTAAATTTTCCGACAATAATTTTATCTCCAAAGTTTCAAATCTGACGTCAACTTCAAAATTGGTTTTTAAGACCTCAGATTTACAAGATTTACGGATATTAAACTGTTTGGGCAATGTCATCCCTGATTATGCCAATCATGATGATGCTTTAGCGGCAGCGACAGGCAAAACGCTGCAAGAAATTGCCGATCTGAAAGCTAAAAACCCGGCCGATTATCAAAAATTAATAACCCAGGCAGAGGAAACGGCGCGAACTAAAATTGCTTCCAACCTTAAAAACGATTTACCCAATTTTGCTTGCATTGCCGGCATCAATACTGATCAGGCAGCCGATATGCTTCGCTATAATCAGGAAACAGCCAACGCCATTATTGATTACGCTCAAAACAAAATTGTTATCGACCGGAGAATTTTGGAGCTTTTAGTTAATTTGGTAACAACAAAAGATCAGGGTGGTGCTGGGCATGAACGGATAAAAATTTTCCGTTTACGCAGCGGTTATGACCGCGACGCCAGACAAAATTCACGGGAGTCGGATGCCATTCGCCAGCAAATAGCTCAGGCGGAGCAACAAGCCAGCATTTCAACCATCGGCGATGTTTCATCCGCCAGCCGTGATGATTTAAGCACCACTGCCGGCAGCGATCCGCAAGCCCAGGCGGCAGTTATAGACAGCGCCGGAAATAGCCAGGGTGATTTAATTTTTTCCGACAAGGAAAGTGATGCCAATATCTCCGCTCATTATAAAGGCGAGGCGGTTGATATTTCCGAAGTTGATAATATTAAATGTACTTTAATTAAGAAAAAAAGAATTGGCGGTGATTCAAAAACCGCTATGCCGCCGACACCGATAAAAATTGCCTGGCAAACCTCCGCCGGCTATGACTCATCTCCGCCAGCCGATTACTCCTCGGTCCAAATGAATCTTCAGCAAATCGCCAGCGGTCAATACATGCAAATGCTGGACGAGCTGGGTATCGACCCCGATTCTGAAGAGAATCTTTCCGATGCTTCGTTCGGCGATATCGTCGGTTTGATTGGTGAATCACTTTTGGCCGAAATTATCAGCTCGCCTTCCAATTCCCTATCCGGTTACTCCTTGGCTGATACGGCCAAGAAAATTGGCGGTATGGTTTTGGCTGATAAACTCGGTTTGCCGCGAGCAGCTTTTATTGACGGCAACCTATCAAATCTCTCGGACCTTGAAACCAAAATAGGTGAAGCCAATTTGGAGAAAAAACTCAGCCTGCAGTACGGTTCAATCCGCGGCGCCAATTTGGCGGAAATTTTGCAGAATATCGGTTTGCGCGATGTTGAAAAACAACTTGGAGCGCCCAGCGGATCGATTAAGCCGGGGATGAGCTCGGCGGATATCCAGTTGTCAATCGGCAGATCAGTTTTGGATAATAAATTAAAACTTCAGCCTGGGACTTTTCAATCCGCCACAACCTACAGCAAATTGGAGGAGGCCGCCGGACAACGAAAAATTGATTTGCTTTTCTCCGACCCGGCGCAAATCGATGAAACACTGGGAATTGATTTTGGTCTTTCTGCTAGTTATAAGAGTGGTGGGAAAAATCCTGACGCCTATGCCACAATTGTCGGTGCCAAACTCTTAGCCAATCATGCTTATATTTACTCCTATGCCTCATCGGCTGGTAACGCCATGCGCCTTAGCGTTGATCCGACCGTAGGCACAACACCAACCGATAACACTGCAGCGCTGGATAATTCAACCAATATCGCCAGAGCCCGGTTTAACTGGATTATGTCAGGAAATCTTAACCCGGTTTCCGGAGTCGCCTCTCCGGCATCTTTTGACGAACTGTATAAATCAATTGGCATAGAGACTCTGTCTTCTGCCCTTGATTCTAACAGCGTCACCCGAACAGCGCTGACTGCTTGGTTGGGTTCTAATTCAAACCCATCGTCAACCAACTGCACCGTCCCCCTGCAAATTAAAGTCAAAATTCCCAAACCCGGATCAACTACTGGCGAACTAATTGATGCGGTAGTTCCAGAAGATCAGATAATGGCATCATTCGGTTTGCGCCAGGGTGATTTGGCCCGGCTGTTTGGCTGTTACAATGTCTCACCTGCATCAACATTTAAAGATTTGGGAGAAAGGGCTCTTTATGATTCAGTCAGAAATTCAACATTGGCTCAGCAAACCGAGGCCAGATTTTTAGCTGAACATCCGGAAGTTTCTAATATCTTATCCGATATAAATTTTTACAAGACACGTGTTGATGCAATTAAAACCAAAACCGACAAAATTAAAAACGATTGGGCCAAAACCAGTAGCACCAACCAACAAGCGCAAGTCGCTATAAACCAAATTAATGGCGCAATTACCTCGGTTTCCGCATCCGTCTCAGGAATTAATACAAATGATCTAAACCTGCTTAATATCGCTACTACTATTAGCCAAATCAGATTAATCCCCGTCCTTTTGGATCAAATTATGGCAGCGGTCCAAGCGGCGCAAAATTCCGGGGATCAATCATTATCAAATCAAATCAATTCAACCTTGGCTGATATTTCAACTGTTATTCAAGCAACCGATGAAATTATCTCCGGGCGAGTCCAACCGCAACTTTCGTCACTGCAAATTAATGACATAACCACCAATGGCAGCGGCGGGGGAAGCTCGGGAAGCAATTCCTCAAACTCCAGTATAAATCGCGCCACTTTGGTTCTAATGTTGTCCGGCCGTCTATCGCCAATTGATTTTTTAACATCAGTTGGCACCGGTTTAATTGAAGACTCGCTGAATATTCCGGCCAATGGAATTTTCTATTACGCAAAATATTTACAAAATCCAAAACGCGATATTAACGACGGTAAGGGGGCTTTCTTCCGGGCGATTGGCCAAGCGCAATTGGAGGAAACATTTGGCATGCCGCCATTCTTTTTCCAGGGTGACACCCCGGGAGCAAAAGCAACATTAACCGATGTTAAAAAACATGTCGCGACTTCATTTGGCATCTCCGAAGCCGAGGCAGGCGCCAGAATAATGCAGGCTCTAAATATTCCCGGCGAATTTTCGACAATTGAGCAAAATGATATTTCCAATATCTCAACTGCAGTTCTGGCCGCCAATAATATTGACGGCAAACTTTCAATCTCACAGGGTACAACGGCAAACTTTTTAAGCGGAAAACCACTGGGAAAGAGCCAAGTCGGAAATTCGGAAATTCGAATGCTGGCCGGTAAATTCAATGTCTCAGAACAAGTAATCGACAAATATCTTCGGGTAAAGGACGGCAAAGAAAATATAACTGATGCCAAGAAGGACAACTTCGGCTCAGAAATTACCTATGTTTCCCACAATGAATTTGCTGCCAAACCGGCGGCGAATCCCGGCAGTAATTTAGCTGATCAGTGCCCAATCAATTTCACTTACAACACGACAACAAAAACATTCTCCAGTAATTACCAACAAGATAATTCCTATGTTCTAACTGATGCCACCGGGACTCATTCGTCTCCTAGCTTGGCGGATGCCAGAAACTATCAGGCTATATCAGCCAGTCAGAATCAGCAAATTGATTTTGTTAAAGCCCTGTCAGTCGGCATAGTTTCTGCCAATAACGGCAGCGTTTCGCCGAATGCCGACAGCGTAAATAAAATTAATACCGAGCTAACCAACTTTGTTAATAACCCTAAAGCGGCAACGGCTTTTAATAACTCTGAGATGGTTGTGATGCAAGACCAGTACGACATTCCGATTAATGTTTTGCAAGATACCTTCAGCCGCAAAGATATTGTTGACGCCGCCGCTAATGTCGGCAGCAAACCAATTAATTCATATTTGGAAATTATTGGTGCCGCAACCGCCGAACACCGAATCACCTCCGCACTTCTTGGCAGTTTGGCAACAACCTTCGGCAGTTTGGCCATTGATGCCACTGATATTTTCGATATTCTTGATGGCAACGGCATGCAGGTTGCCTACCGTATCGGCGCCCGCTATATGGAGGAACATTTGGGTGTAACCGCAAGCGCAATTACCAGTATTTTGGAAGCGCCGACGCAGCTTTTGCGCCAATGCTCGCTTTCGGCTATCGGCGGAAGTTTGCTCGGTGGCGCTTTAGGGCTCGGGGCTGTTTCTCTGTCGGGAAATATCTACAGCAACATTGGTAGCGCAAAAATAGAACAGGTACTGGGAATTTCAGCCATGAGTTTCCGCGGCGCTAATATTGACGAGCTAATTACCAATATCGGTCCAAGCAAATTTGCCGAAGTTTTCCATCTGCCGCCAAGTATTGTTCTGCCAACTACTGTCACTTCCAATATTGTCGGTTCGCAAGCGGCAACTTATGCCGCTCAAATGCCGGATGAAGAGCAGCTAGGTGCGATTAATAATATGTATGAAACACCAAGCTACTCGTCAGTCGCCACTGCCGAAACATTAACCACATCACTCAATTCAGTTAAAGATAACATAAAGAATTTTTTAGCTGCCGATAGCAGTTACAGCCCAATAGCAAATCCAAACTCCAGCCAGCAAAATTATCAAACTGCCAATTTTCAATCCAGATTAACTGAAATTGACGGCATGCTCGGAATTGATCTCGGCTCGACGCAAAAGCTTCTCCACGGACAACAAACCCCGGATCAATATCGCAAATTGGCAGCTAGCAAGGTTCTGGCCGTCAATGTTGGAAATATTCTTGAAATATTAGGTCTTGGTGAATATAAAGATATGATGGTAAAAATGGCAACCAGAGCGGTTTCTTTGTCAAATTTGCTTCAAGAAACTTTGAATGGTCTTAACAGTTGTGGTAATAATCCTTCGTCGCTGGCTTGTAAAAATGCCCAGATTAATATCTTCAACAATATGGAAGCGTTACTTGGCGTCAATTTTGATGCCAAACTTGGGCTTAAATCCGGCACACTTGAAACTATTATCCGCGATCCGCAACAGGCTGTTTACCAAATGGCTTCCTCTGCTCTGACGCGATTAGATGCTTCACTTGGACTGGTTGATGAAAACGGCGTCCCAGCTGTTAATGCATCTTTCACCTCAGCCTTTACAGTCTTGTATGGCACCAATTATCTGGGTTGCGATACCAATCCATCCGGCTGTTTGTCAAGCATTCAAAATGAACCGAATGTAACTTTACGGGCAGGAATAGGGTTGGGCGTTCTTCCGTCGGCAAAGAATTTTTGGTCCGGCATATCATATAACATTGGGACGCAGCTTGCTGGTATTGGAAGTCTGCTTGCTGGTAATTGGTTGACAAAAATCGGTATTTTGCCGGAAATACCCAAAAATACCAGTGCCTATGCCGGTTTTCCTGATAGCCAAACTCTAATCCGCCAAAGTGTTGATATGTTGACTCGCGGCGATTTGCGCATCTTGGCCATCTCGGCTGCAATTAAAGCCGCCGAAGCACTTCATATTTACGATAATAGTACAACGCCAAATCTACCCGAATATTACCGGATTACTTTTGAAGATATTTACTATGGTGTTATGGGCGACCCGCTGATTGAAGCCGGCTATGTTAACACCGCCAGCAATAATTTCTTGAATAATTGGCAAGCGACAAATGTTAATGGTGTCAGCACCCCAACCGAAGAAAGCGAAATGACATCAAATACCGGTGGTTTTCTCTATGGCAGCCAATGCCCGCCAGATGTCGATAGTATGGATTGTTATACCAGCGCAAATCCCGGCGCATCGCACTACAATACATATGATAATTTATCTGCTACCGAAGCTGATTTCGCAACACAATATCCTGTCCCTGAAAATTTTGATCCGCTGACGCCCACCACCGCTATTACTCAACAAAATGACGCATCTATCGCCGCTATGAATCAGTATGTCCAAGTCCAAGCTTCAGCCAGAAATCAAGCCAGACAAGCAACCCGCAACATTCTTCTTTGGCGTATGGCTGATGCCAAACTTTATCAGATAGACAAAAATATCCCGCCCGGATTCGCCAGAACAATGTTTCAAGGTAACGGCGTCGAGCGCACTCAAATGCTTGGAATTTATCTTGAAAACTTTTTGAATAATTTGGAAATTGGCGGCGTCAGCGTCGGTGACGTCCAGAGCGTTCTCTCAATCATCGGCGATGTAAAAACTTTCATGTCCGACCCGAAAAGTTTCAACCTTGACGCTTTGGTCAAAAGCGGCAAAATGGCAACCTTGGATAGTTGGCTGAACAGTAAATTTTCTAACTTTTTTGGTTTTAATCTTGCTCCGGGGACATTTACTGCTATTTTATATGGTTTTAAGACCGGCAACTTCAAAAATGATATTACAGTTACCGGACCTGATGGTAAACCCTTAACAATTCAAAGCATCACTCATATTTACACTGACTGGGCGGTTAGCAAAGTTACAAGTTGGGCCGACAATCTACTTGGATTGCCGCAGGGGACTGTTTACACCGCTTACACTATGTACCGCAACCTGGCCGCTGCCAGAACGGCCATCGCTGCTGCCAGTCTCGGTGTCGGTAGCGCTCAAGCTGCATTTAATGCTGCATCTAGTGTAGGTGATGCCGCGGCACTAGCTAAAGCCCAGCAGAATCTTGACGCAGCAAACAAGGCACTGGCTGATGCTAACGAAAAGGCGACACAGTTGAAAGCCACTCTAATTTCATTTATCATCACTACAGTCTTTTCCAAACAAATCGCCCAACTTGAAAATGCGCTGGGGCTTGTCCCGGGCACCGGTGCAATATTGGTTGGACTGGCAGTCTCATATATTATGTCCGGTGAGAGCGCTTCGGCCTGGTTGTCGGCAAACTGGCTGGGAATTGCCTTATTTGTTTTGATTAATTTATTTGGTGTCTACACGGTCAAACTCGTCTGTACTGCCGATGGTTATTACCCCGGCATGGAGGATCCGGCTAAAGTAGCCGACCCAACCAAGGTCGACAACGGCGGGCTGGGTGAGTTTGATGGGCTTGATAATAACGGCCGCAAAGAAAAATATGTCACTGCCGCGCAGTACAAAGCCAGAACCCTAGCTGGCGACGCTTTAATGTTAGCTGAGCGAACAGGCGATACAACAGCCGTTCCGATGCAAATAATGGTCGGTAGACAAGAGGATGTTGATTACTGGAAATATAAAACAGACCAGGTGGTGTGTTCAAGATTTGGTGGTTGTTCCGGCACACAAGCCGGTATGTGGTTAAATCCCCAAACCACCGCCTATACCCACATTGGATTTTAGTTTGCTTTGTCATTGCGAGGAGCGACTGAGCGACGCGGTCTTCCGAAGGTGACCCTGTGGGCAATTTTTTCCTTAAAATAGAAAAACTCCCCGACGATTCTCTGTCGGGGAGTTTGTGTTCTTGTCTAGTTGCGGTCACGCGATGCCGGCACCAGCAACAACTGGTCCCCGACATGAAACTCTCGATAAGTGTTGCAGACGCTGACGTCTGCCTGACACCCGCCGGCGGTGTACTGCACCCGGACGCGAGCAACGCGAACCTGACCATCGAGTTGCATTAGGTCATACTCGGCCCCTGAGTAGACTCGAATCGGCGAGCCGTCCGGGGTCACTAGGCCATATCCACAACTGGCACGATCTCTCACCAGGACGGGCACAGCGTACATCGGTTGGATATATCCGCCGCCACACGACGGTTGGTAGGCTGGTTGCTGGCTCGGAGTGTTGTCGATTCGTGAGAGCAGATACAGCCCGCCCAATACCACCAGCGCCGACCCGAGCGTGATGTGTCCGCCACTGCGGCCGCGGTCTCCTCCGCCACGTCCATGGTCCGCCACTGCGGCGGACGAGTAAATCGCGATAACCAGTACGACGATGGCGAGATTTTTCATCTCGGTCATCTCCTTAATCAGATTTGTCTGGCAAGTGCAACCAAAACGCGCACTTTCACCATAACACCCCATTATAGCATAAGCGCATCTTATTGTCAAGATGCGCTTTCGCATTAGCCCTATTCAACCAATTAGTCTAATTTGTATTCACAATTCGTATTTTCGAAACTACCTTCCTCGCCATTTTCTTATTCACATGTGCGATAATTTCTTCACTCATCATTTGCACTTCTCCGGCATCGATTGAGTCAGCGCAATTTAGCTTCAGAACCCCCTTAGAGAACGATGTTGCAACAAAACTACCTTTGCCATATTCCGAAGCAAAAAAGCAAATCTGAGACGCCACAGCCGCCCCGCCGAGCCCCTTCTTAACCATCACCGGCATCAAAATCTTTGAAATTTTTTCCATACATTTAAATTAGACCAATTAGACCAATTTGTCGAATTAAACTAATTTGTTTTTATACGAAAAAATCACCCTTTCACGGGTGATTTTTTCTTGAGAACTTGCCTCCACATTTTTTAAAAGAGGATTGTTCCATAGACAGTGCCAACGGCAACCGCCAAAATAGCTACGACACTCATAGTAATTGCTTGTACGAGCGTAAGATTAGGTTTGCCCCTAGCCCTACTCTCATCAGCAACGACTTGAGTTTCAAGCTCTTGATCAGTCATTTTCCCTCCGTCGCCCCAACTTGCTTAATGAAGCGGGGCATTGTTAAGTTGCTGATTTAATTATAGCAGAAGTGGAAAATTTTGTCCAGCCCTAAAAAATCTCGGCGACCGTGCCCACGCACCAGAATAAATTCGATGCGGGACTGCGCTTGCTTAATTTATTCCTATTGCTTTACAAGCCTTATGGTTTTTTTGGACCTTCGACTCAAGTGACTTCGATCACGCTTGCTTTTGTCAAGAGTTCAGGGGATAGGTGCTCGCGGTCGGTAGTGGTTATCACAGTTTGATAATTCTTAATTAATTTATACAAATGTTCCCGATGGTCAACATCAAACTCGGAGAAAATATCGTCTAAGAGCAGTATTGGTTTGCTACCATTTTCTAGGTAGTTAAGTTCTGCCATCTTTAAGGCTATAATAATGCTCCTTAACTCCCCTCTCGAGGCATATTTTTCTGCTTCCAGATTGTTTAGTTTGAATTGCAAATCGTCACGGTGCGGGCCCGAAGTTGTTAGCCCAACGGCAATATCAATCCCTCTTTTTGATAATAACTTGGCTGCAAAATCACCTTCAGCTTTAGCATGATAGATTAGTTCAACTACTGATTTTTTTTGGCCAGAAATAGTCCGTCAGTTATAATTTTGGATGCCACAACCAATTCGACATCCCAAAAATCAAGTTGACTTTCGTCAACTTGTCCTGAGCGAGCGGAGCGAGTCGAATGGACCCCATCAGTTTGCAATAACTTTAGCAAGCTATTTCTCTGAGTCAAAACCTTTTTATAGTCTTGTAGCGCCCGTAAATATTTATGATCCTTTTGCGAAATAACTATATCCAGAAACCGGCGACGCTCTTTCGGATCCCCTATAATAATTTCCAGGCTTTCGGGAGAGAAAACTACGGATGGCAGCAATCCAACAAAATCGGCTACTTTCCGCTTGATTCCCCTTTCTTTAACCTGAAACAAAAGCCTTGGTGTACGCTGAATAAATACCTCGAGCTCGTCCCCCACCACTCTTGTGTAATCAGAATCAAATTTGATTAGATCCAACCGATTGTCGCCGCGAAATGATCTACAAGACGATAATATTTCTATCGACTCTAGTACGTTGGTCTTTCCGGCACCGTTTTTTCCGACTAAAACCGTAATCTCGGAAAGTTCGAGTTCAAACTTGGAGTGATTGCGATAATTTGTAAGACTTAGTCGTCTTAACATATTAGAATTGAGAGACCACACAAATAGTAACACAGACAGGGCACAGAAATTTCTGCGTTAATTCTGTGTCAAAAATCTGTGTAGTTTCTTCCATTTAATTACTATTCCTCTACCCTTAGTGGCATGATGATGTAGACAAAGTCCTTGGCCTTCTCTGGACGAATTACCCCAGCTGAGAATTTATCATTAACCTCAAATATCATTTTTTTGTCTGGTAAAACCTGTAAAATATCGCCAATATATTTAGCATTAAAAGTGATCTCTTCGGATTCAACCGAGATGACAGCTGGAACATTGGAAATGTTGTCCCCTACTTGATCCGCGATGCTGGTAATTATAACCTCGCTCCCGGCAAACTTAATTTTGACGTTATTACCACCTTGGCGAGCAAACAATGATGCCATTTTTATTGCTGATGAAAAATCACGCAATTCAATTTCAGCCGATGATTTAAAGGAGATTGGAATAATTTGTTTATAATTTGGGAATGAACCTTCTATAAGTCTGGAAACTATTTGTGTGCCGGCGATAGTAAATGATACTTGGTTTTCGGTAGCCGAAATCCCAATCTTCTCCGTGGTTTCAATCGCAGAAGCAATACGCAAAACTTCCTGCATTGTTCTGGCTGGAACGATAAATTCCCTGTCATCATCTAATCCCGGAATATTAATTTTCTTCTCGGCTAATCGATAGCTGTCAGTCGCAACTAAATACAATGTGTCTTTCTCAAATTTGAAGTATATACCGGATAAAACTGGGCGAGTATCATCAGTGGCACAAGCTACAACTACCTCGGAAATTGCTCGGGTAAATTCATCAACCGGGAGTTCAAGCAATGAATCTTTGGAAATGTCTGGCAAAACCGGGTATTCAGAAGAGTCAATACCTTTAATATTGGCTTCATATCTGGCACTTTTAAGATGAAGTGTGGTTGCTTTTGATTCTATATCAAGGTTTTCATCCGAGTTGGCGGCAATAAAATCTGAGATCAATCTAGCGGGAACCGTTAGTGATCCCTCTTCATCAACTTTGGCGCCGATTGAGGTGGTAACTCCAATTTCAAGATCTGTGGCTGATAGTTTTAGCTGTCCATTTTTAGCTTCTAGATAAATATTGGATAAAACTGGTAATGTCGTTCTGGCTCCAACAATTCTAGATACTATAGAAAGCCCTTTATTTAATTTAATTTGTGTACAAGATATTCTCATCATTCTCCTTTAATATTAAAACACTATATTATTATAATAGATTCACTTCCTGTGGATAACTCAGTATGTAAGTATTAACTAGTTTTAGCTTCAAATAATGTTGTAAATACCAACCTATCCACAGCCCTGTGGATAAGTTGGGTAGTTATCCACAATATATACTAATTTATATAATTTACCACTAGTTTTTACAGATGTTATCCACAGGATAGTAATTTATCCACAAGTGTATGCACTTTTTTATTAACAACTTATTAACATCTTTATTTTGATTTTTTACTCATCAGTTCTAACTTTTTTAACTTATACACCTTATCCACAAGTACTATTACTATTATTACTACATGTATTAAACTAATAAGTATGGAAAAGACTTGTGAATAAGTTTCTCAATTACATTCGAAATATAATATCGAGTATAGTCGAGATATTATTCAAAAATTGATTCTTTTAATAACTCTAACTCATCCTTTATTTGCTTTGAATTATTTATATCTTTAGTGATTGACTTGCATCCATGCATAATTGTTGTATGATCTTTACCACCTAGCTCCCGCCCAATATCCGGAAAAGACATACCTATTATGTGATGCAGTATATACATAGTCATATGTCTAGGTTTTATTATTTCCTTATTGCGCCGTTTGGAAACTATATCATCAAATGAAATATTATAAAATTTCTGAATAGCCTTAATTACTTTATCAATAGGAACTATTTGTTTTTTTGAATTTCGGGAAAAATTATCAGAAAGGATTCTTTCTGCCATAGAAACTGACGGTACCTCATTAATTAAATCAATATGGGCCAGAAGTTTTGTTAATGCTCCCTCAAGTTCACGAATACTATCGTTGATATTTTTGGCAATAAATTCCAATATCTCTTCATTGATAATTTTTCCGTGCTCCTGACACTTTTCTTTTAAAATAGCCAAACGGGTTTCATAATTCGGAGCTTGTATATCAGCAACCATCCCCCACTCAAAACGGGTGATTAAACGTTTTTCCAAACCTTTTAATTCTTTTGGTGGCCGGTCAGATGTTAAGACTAGCTGTTTATTTTTTTGGTGTAAGTGATTAAAGGTGTGGAAAAATTCCTCCTTGGTTATCTCTTTTGTACCCAGAAATTGAATATCGTCGATAATCAAAATATCAACATTGCGATAGCGGTCCTTAAAATCCTTAGCCTTACCACTGCGTACCGCATCAATAAAATCATTAGTAAATGTTTCGCAAGTGGCGTAGAGGACTTTAATTCTAGGATTTTTAGATAAGGCGAAATTTCCGATTGCTTGTGCCAAGTGAGTTTTTCCCAGGCCCGGTTGGCCATATATAAAGAGGGGATTATAACTTTTGCCGGGTTTTTTTGCTGATGCCTGAGCCGCGGCATGTGCTAATTGGTTGGAGGCACCAACAATAAAATTTTCAAAAGTATAATACTCTTTTAATGAGTCATTTTTGGGGTTATCCACAGGTTTTCCACCTTGTGAATAATCACCTGAGTTATCCACAGGGCTGTGGATAACTACCGACTTATCCACAGGTTTTTCTGTCTTGGTGGAAAGGGAGGCAACTTTAAATTTTATCTCTTCAATCGGCTCAATTGATTGTTTTTGCAATGCCGCCCGGATCTCCTTCGAGAACTTTTTTTTCAATGTATCTTCAAAGAAAAAAGATCGCACCCCAATTGTATAAATCCCCTTTTTATAATCGTAGATAAAGGTATCTTTAAACCATGTGGTAAAGTTTGGTTTTGATAAAACAACTTCCAATTCACCCAGAACGGTTTGCCAAATTTTCTCCAAATCTTTCTCCATTTTTCTCCCTAAAATTATCGTACTAGAAACATAGCAAGTTATCCACAGCCCCGCAACAAGCGGGCCAATTTCTAATTTCTAATTTCTAGTTTCTAAACAATGGAGTGACTAATTTAAACAAAAGAGTTGATTTTATTGAAATTTGTTGATAATATCATCGAGTAGTCACCTGTGAATGACTAATAGTCTAAATAACTAATGACCAATATTCGTTATTCGTCATTTGGATAATTCGTTATCCATTGGTGGAATAGCGAGCTTTGCGAGCTATGAAACGAACATATCAACCAAACAATCGAAGACGACACAAAAACCACGGCTTTCTAACTAGAATGAAATCAGCCGATGGTGCTAATGTTATTGCAAGACGGAGAAAAAAAGGGAGAAAGCTCCTTTCAGTCGCTTAATAGAATTGTTGTATTGCTAAATTGTCGTATTGTCGGAAAAACAGTATGACAATTTTTTGTTTTAGACACCATTGTCTTTTTAAATATTTTTGTTAAGATTAAATTATGAAGGAAATTCAACTAAAAAATTTGGTTTGGAAAGAAGGGGAGCACTATGTATCCCAGTGCTTAAATGTTGATGTTTCCAGTTTTGGCAAAACTAAAAAAGAAGCTCTGACCAATCTTGATGAGGCACTTGCGTTATATTTTGAGGACTCGGGTAATATCAAAATTACCAAGATTGAGAGGCCAGAAGTGATAGTTTCGCGTATTTGTCATGCCTAAACTTTATTCATCAAAACAGATTGTAAAAATCCTCCTCGAGCGGGGATTTCTTTTTATCAGTCAGCGCGGAAGCCACCAAAAATATCGCAAAATCGGCAACCCAACACTTACTGTGATAATTCCAGCTGATAGGAAAGAAATTCCGTTTGGAACTTTTAGGTCAATTCTGCGCCAATCAGGACTCACAGAAGAGGACTTTAAGAAAAACCACTAAATACTTATTATGGAATTGATCTCCACATAATCTCAAACATCTCCTTATTCATTTGAATAATGCTTTGGTTTTCAACCACAAGTGCAAAAATAGGCGTTGTCAATTGGTGTGTGACAACTTTTTGCGGGGTAATTACTAAATTTGTGATCAGTTCTGTATCGCCTGGTAATAATTTTATTTGATGGTTGGTGCGATGCTCCCGGTTTTTTAATTGCCTGGCTTCGGATGTGTCCTGAAGTAAAATTCTAATTTTAATATCGATCTTAGCGCGTCTCTCCCAAAAATTAGTGAAAAACTTCGGGTCCAACTCATGCCAATCATCATATTTAGAGATAATCAAATAGTCGTCATCCGGTTTTATGTCCAAAATAAGCCCATTATAGACATTTTTGATCGCCTCAATTCCCTGGTAGTATTTGATGAAACCCTCGTTTTTCTTCAGATCATAAAGCTCTAAAAAGTCTGGCAACAATTGTGCGAGATTGTCTTCCTTCAATTTCAACATTGATTGTAACTTGTTTGGATGTTCGGCGACGAAAACACGTCGGCCGCTTTTAATCTCAATGCGCATTAGTCCTTTGGACTCAAGATATTCAACAACCGAATAAACAGTTGTTCTTTTAATTTCGGCAATTCTGGCTAAATCAAGAATTGGTGCCGGGCCGATCGAAAGTGACGCCAAATATACCCGCGCCTCATTGTCTGAGAGCCCAAGATCCTTTAGTGTCTCCGCCAAGTTTTCTATTTTTTTGTTTGCCATATGTTATGTCGAAATACTCGACATCACAAATATTGTAGCATATGATCTTAAGCGCGTCAATTACTCTAATACATCTCGACTCACAAGTGTCCAAAGACTAGACATCTAAGTAGATTTATGATACAATTTGGTGTCCAGACAATCAGAAAGGATAACCACAAATGCTAAGAGATCTTCCGATGCGCTTTGAATCTGTCGATGACTATAACACCTATGTTCAAAATCATGTACCTCCAGGGGGCGGTGGTAGTTTGGATTGGAGTGAGTGGGATGTGTGTGCCAGGCTTGGTTTGGCGTACGACATCACCTACACGTCAGGCGGAGAGCTGGTGACAATCCATCGTGAGGGCGGACAGTTGGTGATCGTCTGGCGTTGGGATAGCGGAGAGATCTATCGTCAGGTCTATGACTTTGTCCGTGATTACCAACTGGCAGCGGCAATGCCTTGGCGTGGCGAGTTGTTGGGAAAGGCCGACTTAAGATCAATGGTCGACGACAGGGGCTGCCAGGATCGAGACGGTGAGTGTAGGCAGTGTCTAAGCTGTCTTTTGGTGGGGTTGCAGTGGGAGGCCCAACTCGGTTGGTCGCGCGCTCTCGTGTTGCATGCGCCCTGGTGCTCCGGCGATTACTTCAGCCACGGGACAGATCCCCTAGATCTCAGTTACGGTCACGTC
>JAPLVG010000012.1:0-8959 GCA_026397235.1 Candidatus Berkelbacteria bacterium | reverse complement strand
GTGGAACCCTAAGTGGGGTCTCGAGTTCTAAGAAAAAAATCAAGCGCTTGACCTTCTGGTCAGGCGCCTTTTTTAGTTCAATTAGCCTTCGCCGACTTTTGCCTCGGCGGATTTTTCCCACAACAGTGTGTGGAAAATCTTCATTGCCTCGTATAGTTCTTTACTCTCAATAAGCATGCCAAAGTTCTCTTTTTGCGTGCTGAAAACACTAATCTTCCCAGTATCATAAATTCCAATTCCGACCTCAATTTTCATATTATTTGGTCCCCAGCGTAGTTCTCGCAAGTACTCAAGACCGTGTGATGAAGTTTCATAGTTAATATCGGCGTCTTTATAGCGAATAGTTTTAATAAATATTCCCTTTTCAATTCGAGCTTTGTCAATTTCGGCGATTGACCTGACTCCGCCAATCATTTGTGTTGCACTGCCTGGCCAAATGTAGAGTGCCTCTTTTTTACACTTTAGCTCCTCGCGAATTACGTTGCGAACTTGATCTGGCCCCTCAAAATAACTCACGCGTGGTTTGTGTGGGGTTAGATTAAATAAGTCTATAAACGCTGGCAGGTTATCTTTAAGTTTTGCCAATCTTTCGTTCTCGAGCTCAATTAAGCGCTCTGGTGACTCTGCCTTGTAATTCATTCGGCCGTTTTTTTCAAACTTTGATATCAACCCCAGTTCAACTAAGTGATCTATAAAGTAATAAATTGATGTTCGTTTTATGCCAGCACGAGCGGCTATTGGGGTAATTGTTGAGCTGCCAAGCTCCAAAATAGCCAAATAAACCTTAGCCTCTTTCTCTTCCAGTCCGAATTTTACCAGTGTCTCTTCTTTGTTCATGTATGTCATCCTCGGGCTTGACCCGGGGATCCACTAATAGTTAAGATTTCGCACATATCGTCTAGAAAACCGTCGATAACATAATAATTCTAGCACAATTAGTACAAATTAGTCAAGTATTTATTGTTTACAACATCGTCTAATATATTGACAATATACCAAGTCGGTGATACAATGTGTTGTTACGATGGAAGTCCGGTACTGATCGTAACACTAATACAGGCACACCGGTTCTGCCGGACACCAGCTTGAAAACTGAGTGTTTCGGAGAATGGCTGATGATGTACGGATCAGGAAACCGGGAAATTACTGATCCAGCCTGATACTCCGCCGGGGCCCGAATTGAGTAGGGCCCTTACTGGGCGGGCTGGGACGCCAGCAGCAGTGTTCAGGTCGAACTTGGGTGAGCTCGGGTATGAGCTCACCCATCTCCACCAGCCTATTTATGTAGGTTGATGAGAGATTACAATACCGACGAGCTAACGCGAGGAAATTAACATGAGTGGTACAGTTGATGATTTGATGGCAGCGCTTCGGATGCTCGACAGTCACTCCCAGCAGTTTGATGAACAAAAAGAGACCCTGGCCTTAGCGCGGCGTGTCATTTCTGATCGCCACTTCCGCCAGCAAATTCAGCGGCTGGAAACCGATCGGATTGGTCTGGCGCGCGAGATCCTCGAAGCTGAGCAGATCCGCATCGACAACACGCCGATTGAGGACCTGTCGTTGTCGGTCCGCACCTACAACTGCCTGAAGAAGAGTGGCATCAACACCGTGGGAGAACTGACCGAGTGCACGGAGGAGAAGTTGGCTGGCATCCGCAACTGGGGTCGACGCTGCCAGGAAGAAGTAGATGAGATTCTGAAAAAGTAGGAGGTTAATTGCAAATTCGGCTCAGGAAGGAGGAATGGAAATGTATAACGATATTTGTGATTTCGGCTGCTCTGATGCTGTTCAAGACATCGCATTCGTTGGAAACACTTACATCGATGTCGCGGATTTCCGGATAGCCACCGAAACACGGGGTGGTATTCCCTACAAGACAGAAGTCCGTGCCCGCTATTTCCCGGAAGTCGCCGGACGCGTTCGGGTGGTAGACGCAGTTCTGATGCGTTTCACCTGGGAGTCGTTTTACAAGACGCATACTGTCAAACAGGCACTGAACAGCCAATGGCCCGATATTTTGGCTGAAATGCTCACCGCGTCTCTGCCAGTTCGTATCGAGGAAGAAGCTGAGAAATACCGCAAGAATCGCGATATCTTGTTGCAGGGTTTTGACAAGTGGATGAAGCGCGAAAAGGGAATTGATCTTTCGGACGACCGCTCTGAACCGTAATAGGTTTGGAGCCGTTTCCGAGGGAAATCCACCAAAAACGAAGGAGATGATTGATGTGCCAGAAGGTCATGAAGAGCTGATGGAAAAACTTAGGGCACTGGTGCCTAAGATGGTTCAGTGCGTACAGGAGGCGAAAGACCCGCGAGCGCTTGATGCAAAGTTGATCAAGCAGACGACAGAAATGCAGTTTGATGCAGTTGTCAGATCCTGCCTCGCCGTGGGTATTGACCCCGACAAGATTCGAGGGGAGCTACAGCCTTTGGTTGATATCGGATATCTCAAAGAGAAGAAGTAGTAACCAGACGAGTCGCACTGAATTTTAGTTAATTCAGTGCTTTTTTTATTCGTGAAAAAGTGCTATTGTGATTTCAATGTTAAACAATATAAACCGTCTGCGGAAGGCGGGGGAAATTCAAAAAGTTTTCAAATTCGGCAAATCTGTGAGATCTGCAAATTTTTCTATTCGCTACAATCCGAATCGTGCAAGCAACAATCGTTTTGCTGTTGTTGTTGGCACCAAAGTAGACAAACGAGCAACTCGCAGAAACGCTATAAAACGGCTTGTAAGAGAAGTTATTCGCCTAAACCTGCAAACTCTGCCGACAAACTTTGATATTGTTCTCACGGCTCACAAACTAGCAATTTGGCCGATAAAACTGGCCGATGTCCAGCCGGAATTAACGGAGCTGTTAAAGAAAATAAGATAAAGAGGATAAAGAAGATCAAGATGATAAAGAAAATACTGATAAAAATTATAGAGTTTTATCAGAAAACCTTGTCGCCAGATCACGGTTGGTTTTCTTCGCGATATCCTGGTGGCTATTGCAAATATCATCCTGATTGCTCAGAATATTGCAAACAAGCGATAGAGAAAAAGGGTGCTGCAAAGGGGATTGCGCTTGGAGCGTGGCGTGTGCTACGATGTAATCCATGGAGCGCCGGGGGAATTGACGAAGTCAAATAATAAAATGATGAAACAACACAGATAGTTACACAGAAGGGTCACAGAAAAATTCTGCGCTCATTCTGTGTCATAATTCAGTGTAGTTTCTACAAATTAAACAAAGGAAAAAATGTCTGCATTTTTTACGACTATCTTATTCATCCCGATCTATAATATGCTGATGTATTTGGTGGCTGTTGTTCCTGGTCATCAGGTGGCGTTGGCGATTATCGCACTGACAATCATTATTCGTATCATCCTGCTGCCGTCATCACTCAAGGCTTCGAAGTCAACAATTGAAATGCAAAAAATTCAACCGCTTCTAAATGCGGTAAAAGTGAAATTTAAGGGCGACCAAATGAAACAGTCGCAGGAAATGCAGCGCCTGTTCAAAGAGCACAAAGTTTCGCCCTATGGCAGTTGTTTGCCACTGATAGTTCAAATGATTGTCTTAATTGTTTTTTACCGGGTAATATTAATTGGTTTTAACTCAGGTCATTTCAACTTGCTCTATTCATTTATTCCAAAGCCAGCCGAAATTAATCTTAGGTTTTTAGGTATAAATGTTTCAAAACCCGATCTTTGGTTGCTGCCGATTTTGGCTGGTGCTTTGCAATTTGTCCAGACCAAAATGATGCCACAGCCGCCACAATCAAAAGGCGCCAATGACCCAATGGCGATGATGAACAAGCAGATGATTTACTTTTTCCCGTTGATTACCATTTTTATAGCTCGGGCGTTGCCATCCGGACTAGCAATTTATTGGGTTATAACTTCGGCGGTGATGATTCTCCAACAGTGGTATATTAACAATCAATTTAAACTTGGTTTTTGGGGCAAGTTCCCCGCAGTTCCAATTTCAGAACTTCCAGAGTATACAATTGATACGGCTTCGACCTCGGCGGGTACAGAGCTTCATCCGGAACACGAGAAAATTATTGAGGCTGATGAAAAAAAGATTCGAGCTAAAGGCGTCGAAATTACAGTGCGCAAGCGCAAGTAGAAAGCTGCAAGTTCATCAAGTGACAAGTTGGGGAATATAAAAAATCCGCTAGTTTACTTCGAGAGAAGTCGAGAAGCGGGTTTTTTAATTGACCCATGTTATTAACACTGGTATATTGCTGGTAGTTTGAGGATTATGGAGGTGGCCCAAGTGGTCCCAGAACTAATAGGCTTGGACTTCGATGGCGTGGTGGTTGATACCGTTTGGCACCGATGTGCGGTCTGTATCGAAGTATATGGCGTCGATCCGCCCTTCCGTTCATTCGCAGCCAAGACTGTTGTCAGTGAGGGTCGTCTTACACAGCAGCAATACGATGACTTGATGGACTTGGTCTTCGTTGACCCTCGCTACGCAATGATGATGGAGCCGCTTTGTGGAGCGATTGGAGCGATTCACTCGTTGATCGCGGCTGGTCTGACTCCACGCATCGTGACGATGAGGCAGGCGGCTAGTGTCAAGTTCGTCAGACGGTTTCTGCGGCTGGATGAAGTCCAGCTTGGTGGCCTGAAGGTAGTGTCTACCAATCGTCAGCTGACGAAGCATCAGCACGTGGCTGGCATGCTGGCGTTCGTCGAAGACAGGGTCGAACACTTGGCAACAATGAAAGGTATCGTGCCGAACCTCTATTTGATGGATTACTATGGTGTCGCCGAACCGGCCGATTGGTACACACTGGTTCCTGACTGGCCCACGCTCTTGCCTCAACTAGTCCGACTCGCCTGACCCTCGTGGGTCGGGTTTTTTTAATAACCACTTGACACCAAGTTTATCTTAAGTTAAACTTAATATATGGAAAAAATAATTGGCTTGAAAGATCTAAGAGAAAATTTACCGGCTTATGAGAAAAGAATTGCTGCCGGCGATTGTTTTTTGGTGGTAAAGAAATCAAAACCTGTTTTTCGCATCTCGCCTGTTGACCACGACACTGAAGAGTTGTGGGAAGAGGTTATTGATTTCACCAAAATTCAAAAAGGCGGTATTGCGATTGAAGATCTTTTAAGTAGACTCTAGGGGGACAATGGATCAAATTCAAAAAGCGCTTGCAAAATTATCAGATAAAGAGCGGAAGAAAATCAAGCAAGCGTTGGAAAAATTGTTCTCTGGTGATATAAAAGGTTTAAATATTAAAAAATTGAAAGACCGAAGCGATATTTTTCGTCTTCGGGTTGGAGACTTGCGAATTATTTATCGAATGAATGAAAATAAGATATCAATCTTGGCAATTTCTCGGCGAAACGAAAACACCTACAAATGATAGAAAATTAAAAAATCCGCTTCTCGGCTTCGCTCGAAGTAAACAAGCGGGTTTTTTGGTTGAAATATTTTGGCTTTTGAGCTATGATTCAAGCGTTATGAAATATTTTGTCTACATGTTAGAAAATCAAAAAGGAAGACATTATATTGGCATAACGACTGATCTGGATCGAAGGCTATCTGAACACAATAATGGCGGCGCCAAATCCACTCATCCCTTCGGACCGTGGAAAATGATTTATTTTGAAGGATTTGAAACCAGATCCGAAGCCTGCAAACGTGAGTGGTATTTGAAAAATCCACCGGGTCGCAAGGAAAAGTTAGAAATAATTAATAAGTTTTCAAATAACTAAGGAAGCGTGCCAGAGTGGCTTAATGGGACGGTTTCGAAAACCGTTATGCCCGCAAGGGTATCAGGGGTTCAAATCCTCTCGCTTCCGCCAGATAAAGTTTGGGACTTTTTTTACGCTCAGAAAGAGGTAAGAATGAGAGTAAAACAATGAAAGACCTTTCGAGGTCTTTTTTGGTTGCAAACACGCTTGTTTTGGCGACTGTCTCAAAGACCGCACCTGGGTCTGGAACTTTTTGAACTAACCTAAAAATCCCATTACTTTGGGACTTTTTCTCTAAATCTAAGTACAACCGTGTTTTTACTAACTTTCTCGAGTGCCGATATCTTCGATTTCTTCCTCGCCAGTCTCAGTATTCAACCTGATAACCTGGCTGTCTTTGATTATTACACCACCTTGAACTACTTGCGATTTTAAATTGTCTCCAATCTCAATTTTCCCACTTGGCCCTTGCGCGGCATAACAAATAATGAGCCCGACACCATCTTGTGTTCCTTCAACTTCAATTTCAGGAGTGTAGGTTAGCGCATCCAATTCAATGCGAACTGTCTCTGCACCCTCTCCGAAGTCAAAAGGAAAGCTTATTTCATTCTCCTCGATGGATACTTTTGTGCCTAATATTCTCTCCAATCTTTCAAGTATTTCCTGCTGTGCCTTTGGATCATCAAGAATATAATCAACCATTTTCAAATGTCTGGCTCCAATTGCCAAAGGGTATTCAACATCAGTTCCGGAACCCAAATAGACAGTTATATAACCCTTGAGTATTTCAGGAGAGATCAAATTCTCTTTGACAATTTCCGAGACGATACCTTTTTTCTGATCAATTTTCCTCTGTCTGGGGTTAGTTGTCGTATCGATATTTTCATAAGCAGATATTCTCTCAGCCGCTACCAAATATTCTTGTTTATCTTGGTCAGGAACTAAAGTTCTATAATTTCGATCCAAACCAAGAAGTCTTAATGCGTCTTTGCGAGATTTGTCCTCATCGATTGGAGGAACAAAAGGCTCGGAATCATCGACATCAAACTCGTTTGCATTAGGTATTGATTTTATATTCGGATTATTTGGGTATTCAGGTCCAAATCGCATATTTCTCCTATTCTTTTTTTAACGAATCCAGTAAGTATGATTTGTGATAGACAAGTCGACAGAATGAGTATCTTTAAAGCCAAGTTTTCTGTATAAGATTTTTGCCGATTCTGCCGTAATATCGGTATGCAGAATGAAACGCAAATTATCACAATCGGCATTTGCTGTATCAATGAGCTTTAATAGAAGCTTTTGGCCAATTCCTTTCCCTCTTTGAAGACTATCTACGCCTATCTCAGCCACTAAAAATAACGGGACATTATTAAGTTCGTTTAGCAACTTTTCATTGACGCGCCCCGATAATTCTTCTGCCACAATCGGTTTGCCTCCTGTGAAACCCACAACTTCATCTTTTATTAAGCAGAATATTAATGTTGCGCCTTCTTTTGATAAAACCCCAAGAAGTTTATCTGACGCAACCTCAATAGACCATTTTTCATTCCACGGTTCCTCTTCCCAGATACGACAATAAAGTTTTGCTGCAGAGAGCAGATGATTTTTCGGCACATCTTCTTTGTTTTGATAACTGATAAAGGATATTTGTTCCATATAATAATCATAACTTAAAAAATTAAAATTATATAGAAATGGTCGTAATTTCAGTATAGACTTTCTTCTCTTTGATGCAGATTGTTGCGTTAATACAGCCAATCAGTTCTCGTTTTTGCTCCTTGGTGCCTTCCTGGAAGATGTAATGGATGAAGCCTGTTAGATCAAAATCTGTCTCGGTTCCATCGCCATTTTGGCTTTGACCTTGCATAGTTCTATGAATCAGCATGAATTTGTCCAGTTCCGGTTTGAGCATTGGTTTTGACAGAATCTCGGGTACCGGAACTTGCTTCAATAGTTCAGATAATTGTTCAATCAGGTTTTCTTCTCTGGTATATGGCTCATCACAATCAAAATCCTTGAATTGAGTACAGTGATAGTAAATGTAGCTTTTTAGTGACCCATTTTTTAAGCTTTTAATCCTCTCTTGAGCTGTAATCCCCGAACCGCATGAACCACATTTGAATATTCTAGTGAAATCAAAGCTTTTTGTGCCTGGTTTACTTTTTGGAGCTACAACCATCTTTTTCTGTACTGCATCAAATAGTTCTCTGGATACAATAGGTTCATAACCACCTTTGTACCATTTGCCACTTCCTACTGGGAATTCAAACATCCCGCAGTAGTAAGAATTATTTAGCATTCGGTAAATTACACTTAGATTTAATGTCTTTCCGCTTCTGGATCGCAGAGTAGTTTCGTCTTTTAGCCAATCGTAGATTTTTCTACCAGAATAGTTCTCATAAGCTGCCTTTTCAAACATTTGTTTGATAATCGGAGCCCTTTCAGTATCCTGGAATATCTTTTTCTGCCCTTTGCCTGAATAGTAATCATTCAGATACCCTAAAGGTGCCATATTGGGCCTAAATCCGATCTCACACTTTGATCTCTGCCCTCGCTTAACATTTACACCTCGATTGTCGTTTTCAAGTTTTGCCTGAGAGCATAAAATCATCAGTAAGAATTTATCATTCGGAGAATTGCTTAAAGTTTGACCGTGAGTTTTGATTTCTCGAAGGTGACCATTATCCATTAAATCCACTAGCATTCCCAAATCTCCGGCGTTTCGACTCATTCGATCCGGTGCCCAGGTTAGTATTCCGTCAAACATCCCATTTCTAATATCATTCGTTAATTCATTGAAGACTGGCCGAGTACCTGAGCTTTTTGCTGAATGACTTTCTCGGCGTATATCGGTGACCAAAATTCCTTCTGCTTGAGCCAAATCAACCATTTCTTTGACTTGCGAATCGATTGATAATGCCTGTCTTTCATCGTCTTCACTTGATTTACGGGCATAAAGGCAGTAGCGAATTTGAGAACTACTAATTTTAATCGGATCGGCATAAACACCATTTCTCTCTTGTGGCAGCAGTTTTGCCGAAGTATTGGTGAATTTTGCCTCTGATGACTCCATATTTCCTCTCTGATCTATTGATCAGGAGGATGATACCGCCACGGTTGGGGAAGTCCAGACTTATTTATCTTGTTTATCTTGCTCGGGATTGACTAACCCTATACCCCCTTTTGTGGTCTAAAATTGTCAATTCTGCCCAAATTATGCTAAGATTAAGATGCTTGGACTTGTATCAGAG